>JBFMFE010000206.1:0-3763 GCA_040752295.1 bacterium | reverse complement strand
GAGCCACCCCCCAATCCGATCCCGCGCCGGCTCACCCTGCGCGCCCCCCCGGACTAAAAAACCACCGCCGCCGGGCGGAATGTCAGCGTTCATGATAATTGAAATCGCTCCCCTTGTAAATTCTCCGAATCCGAAGCTGCCGGAAAACGCTCCTCCGCGCCTGCTTTGCGTTCTCCGCGTCCGATTCTTTCGTTTTTTGCGAAATCAGGGTCAATATAACAAAAATCGCCGCCTCAGTTCCATAAACTCCCTCATCGCGGCGCCGCCGTCTTCCTCGATTTCACCGATCCCGCGGTCCGACTCGAGCGCCAGGCGGACCGCGTCCGTCCCGGCTATTATGTCAATCGGCATCCTCTCGCGCTCGTATTCGTACGGCGGTTCCTTCCACTCGAACACGTCTCTCCAGCGCCGCATTATCTCACGGAGAACGGCAAGCCCGGTCCGGTACGGCTTAAACTCCCTCCTGTCCGTCACGTGCGCCTGTATTCCCCCGCACAACAGCCCTTTGCACTTGCCGAACGTCGGCTCGAACCGCGCCTCGCGAAAATACACGCCGCCCATCCCCGCCGCGTTCAGCGCCCCGGCAAGAACGCCTCCGTCAATCCACGGCGCGCCGATCAGCTCGAACGGCTTCGTCGTCCCCCGCCCCTCCGACACGTTCGTTCCTTCGAACAGCACCGCCCCCGGATAAACCGCCGCCGTCTCCACCGTCGGCATGTTCGGCGAGGGCATCACCCACGGCAATCCGGTCTCGTCGCAGCACCACTCCCGACGCCAGCCGCGCATCTTCACCACCTCCGCATGACACGCAAGCCCCGCCGTCTCCCTGTACATCAGCGCCAGTTCCCCCATCGTCATCCCGTGACGCATTGGTATGCGCATCATCCCCACGAACGACCGGAAACCTTCCTCCAGCACGTTTCCCTCGACCGCAACGCCCCCGATCGGGTTGGGTCTGTCGAGCACGACGACGCCGATCCCCTTCTCCGCGCACGCCTCCATGACAAGAAACAGCGTCGAGGCGAACGTGTAAACACGCGTCCCCACGTCCTGAAGGTCCACCATCACCGCGTCCAGCCCCTCCAGCATCTCCACCGTCGGCTTCCTCACCGCGCCGTAAAGGCTGTGGACGGGCACGCCGGTCCCCGCGTCGTCGAATCCTTCCCATTCGACCATGTTGTCCTGCGTCTGTCCGAATATGCCGTGCTGAGGACCGAACAGCGCGCGCAGGCGCAGACCGCCGCTCCCCGCGACGACATCCGCGGCGCTCCGGAACCGGCTGTCCACGGACGCCTGGTTCATCACAAGACCGACGCGCGCGCCCCTGAACGACCCAAGCCCTTCTTCTCTCACGACGTCAAGCCCGGTCATCATCTTTGACATGGTTCCAATATTAGATAATATATATTCGATTCGCAATCGCCCCGGGCGGCGTACCGCGAAGAACAGCGCCCATGAAACCGATACGCACGGGCGTCATCGGGCTGGGCATGGTCGCCCAGATCATGCACCTGCCCTACCTGAAGGAACTCGACGAGTTCGAAATCGCCGCCGTGTGCGACGCCTCCCCTGAACTCACGAAAAAAATCGCGCGCCACTACGGCGTCCCGAACGCGTTCACCGATTACAAAAAACTGATCGAATCGGACCTCGACGCGGTCCTGGTCCTCACTTTCCACCACTGCGAAATCGTGAAAGCCGCCGCCGCCGCGGGCAAACACGTTTTCTGCGAGAAACCCGCCGCATTCAGCCTACATGAATTCGACGAGATGGCACGCGCCGTCGAGCGCGCCGGCGTCCCGTTCATGATCGGCTACATGAAGCGCTACGATGAATCCTACCGGCTCGGACAACGCCTGTTCGGAAAAATGTCCGCCGCGGGTGACGTCCGCCTCATTCGCGTCCACGACGCCTGCTTTCAGAACGACCTCGCCATAAGGTCAATGTACAAACTGTGGAAATACGACGACCTCCCGCCGTCCGTCGTCCGCGACGGAAACCGCCAGATTCAGAGGCGCGTCGAACAGGCGCTCGGCAAAGCCCCCGCGAACGTCAGGAACGCCTACCGGCTGCTCCTCGAAACCGGCTCGCACGACGTAAACGCGCTTCGCGGCGCCTTCGGCGACCCCGCGCGCGTGGTGTCAACCGAAATATGGCCGAACGGCAACTGGCTTTCTTCCGTCCTCGATTACGGCGGCGAAGTGCGGTGCCTCCTCGACGTCGCGCGCACCGCACGCAACTGGGGAGACGAGGAACTCACCGCCTTCGGCATGACCGGGACCGTCAGCGTCCTGTTCCCGAATCCGTTCCACAAAAACGCGCCGACCACGGTCGAAACCATCGCCATGAAAGGCGATTCCACGACACGCTCCGTGACGAAAGCGTCTCACTCCGAAGCCTTCAGGAACGAGCTTAAGCACTTCGCGCAATGCATCGCAAGACGCGAACAGCCTCTCACGTCCCTGAACGACGGATTCAAAGACACAAAACTGATGATTGATATGATCAGGAAATACGGAAAATGACCCTTCGACGCTGTGCGCTGACAGCTTTCCTGTCACTGGCGCTGCCCGCCGGATGCGCCGGAAAAACCGACCTCCCCTCCGGGAACGCCGCTGCCTGCCCGGAAGGCATGGTCAACGTTGACGGGAAAATGTGTATTGACAGATACGAATACCCCAACGCCGAAGGCGAATACCCGCTCGTCAACGTCTCGTGGCAGGACGCGCGCGACATCTGCGAGTCCCACGGTAAAAGACTCTGCGCGTCGTCCGAGTGGATTTACGCCTGCCGGAGCGGGAAAGACTACAGGTACCCCTACGGAAACAGGTTCGAAAAAGTATGCAACACATCCCACTCCTACGACGGAACACCTCCGGAAAAAAAGAGAAAACGAAAACCGGAACCCATATTGGGAAAAATAAAATCCTGGTACGCGAACCTAATCAAGACCGGAAAAAAGTCCGAACTGAAAAGCAACAGGGAAGTAACGATACCCGCGAAGCAAGGCGCCGGTTACGGCGACCTTTTCACGCTCTCCGACGTACCCGCGCATCACGCCGGGACCTTCTCCGAAAACAACAGGAGTTTTTTGAGATCGTTCGACTATTACCTCGCCTGCCAGTCGCTGATGATCCGCTTGAGCGACCTCAGAACATCACTGTACCGCGCAGGAAGTAAAACACGCAGGGCAAACGGCGAAACAGCGGGAAAATACGGAGAGTTGTTCCTCGCCGGCGAAGGGGAAACGCCTCTCGGACCGGGCGAAACAGCCCTCATTGAAAAGCCGAAAAACGCCGCCGCGAAATTTAGAGACGCCGCTTTCTCCACGAAGGACCGCAGGCTCGCCTTCGCCGAACTGCTCTCCCTTACAAGAACCCTTTATATTTCGGACAAAGGGAAAAAAAACGACGAACTGCTGAAACGCAAGACGACGGCTTACGCAAAGCTCGTAATGCACATGACCGCCTCACTCCTTTCCCGGAACCCGGACGCCGCGGGGGAGATGATCGAATCCGACCACGAATTGCTCAGGAGCCACCTCGAAAACACGGCGGACCAAATCTACAGCGAAAAGATATTGAAATTAACCGGGGCGGACCTCGCGGAAATGAAAAACAGGATCATCGCGGACCCGGACCGGCTCGCCCCGGGCTTCGACAAATACTTCTACGCCTTCCAGCGCAACCTGCGCGTGGAGTACGACGCGGAGAAAAAAACGCTGGGATTCAACAAAGCCGATTTCGAAATCGGAACAAACGAA
>JBFMFE010000205.1:0-10599 GCA_040752295.1 bacterium | reverse complement strand
ACGCGTCCGTAGAGGCGACGGCGATGGTGTTGGCGCCCTGGCTGAGCGCGACGCTCTGCGTGAAATTGCCGCTCGGACTGAGCGTCGCGGTGTATGTCGCGCCCGACGGCTGCACCGTTATCAGCACTGAGGCGCCCGCCTCGGTGACGCCCGTCACGTCAACCGCGCTTGTGACTATGAATGAGTTGTCCGCGGGACTTGAAATCGAGAGCGTCGGGGCGGACTGGTCGGGAGCGGTCGTGACCACCGAGTGAAGTATCCTGTCCGGATTGCCGAACCCGTCGTCCGCCGAGTTGGCGTTGTAATAACTGTTCTCAACGTAAACGTCTGTCGCGGCGGTTCCGCTCTGCCCGGCGGGGGGTTGAACTTTAACGTAGAACTCGAACTCATTGTCGGTGTTCGGGGACAGTTGAACCGCTCCCGTTGCGGGAATGGTGGCGCCGGAATCCACGTACACTCCCTCCAGCCACGTCCCGGTCGCGGAGTAGTAGAACGTGTCCATCGCCGGCGCGATGCCAACGTTCCCGGTGTGACGGAAGCGGTAACCGTAGATCACTGCGGTTCCGGGAGAGACCTGCGCGTTCGCCGGCGTGGTCGCCCATTCCACGCCGTACACCGCCAAAACCGTGACGGGCGCGGGCGTGTTCGACGCGCCGGAGAGAGGCGCGCCCGTTGCCGCGTCGGTCCCCGTCGCCTGCGCCGCGCCGGCGGCGATATTCGTTCCCGCGGGCGTCAGCGCAAGCGCGGGGGCGCATGCCCAGAAGAAAAAGCACACGGCGAGCAAAGCCGAGACGGTCTTTGCCGCCCGTGAATCACGCATCGCCGTCAATCCGTACAATTGCTCCCTCCAGCCCGGAAAAAGGGTCGGGCTGAGCGGCGGACTTCAAACCCGTTCGGGTAAATCTTCCCGTGTCGTTCAGATAAACAATATGAACTTCAGTGTGAAATCACCCCATTTTAAATGACGTTTTCCGAGGCTCTTCACGCGTGTTTCCCCGCTCGCGGTTACCGCGGGAGGCTTCGCCGCGGGGAAGACCGTTCGCGCGTTTATCGCGCGTGACGGCTGCGCCGCCCGCCTGCCGCGAGGGCTTCGCGCCGCCTCAGTCGATCGTGACGTTGTACCTGACCTTGCCGCCGCCGCCGCTGGCTATCAAGGCGATGTCGCATCCCACGCGCGCCACGGGCACCGTCGTGTACCAGCAGTCGTCGCCGGCGGCGTCGGCGTCTGCGTCGGCTATCGGACCGCACGCGGTGCTGGTGAAGCAGGACTGTATGGTGCCCGCCTCGAAAGTGGTGGAAGCCGGAATCTGGTCCGAGACCTCGACGGTGGACGCCGCCCCGGCGCCGCTGTTGCCGAACGTCACATCGTAGGTGATGCGGGCGCCCGGTACCGGGTCGTTGGCGCCGCCCGTGTAGCCGGCGGGCGCCGTGATGACGTTTATCGCCTTGGAGAGCGTCAGCACCGGACCCTGGACGAGGGTCGTGAGGTAGCTCGTGCCCTGTCCCGTTCCCGCAGAACGCGCGACGCTGGCGGGTCCGCCGTAGTTGATGGCGTTGTAGCCGACGTACGAGCCGGCGGTCGCCACCGTGACGAAGTTGATCGTAAGGTCGCCCGTCGCGCCGTCGGTGGCGTCACCTGCGATTGTCACGCGAACGGTGTAAGTGCCCACCGCGTCGGGACCCAGTATCGCCGTACTCGTCGCCTGGTCGCCCGCCTGGGAAGCCGTAGCGGCGCCGCTTGTCTGCCAGTTGAGCGCGGACGAAAACGGGTCGGCGTCGTCAACCTGTACCGACCAGTTCGTTGTCGTCCCCGCGCCCGCGCTGAACCCCTGGGCGCCGGCTTTGATCCCGATGTAATCCGAATCGTTGCCGTCGTTTCTGACGGAGAAAACGTAGTCAGTGGAATTGCCCGAACCGGCGTTTCCGTCCGCCGGGTCCGCAACCTTGGCGACGCCGAACACTGCCATCACGGTAGCGTTTACCGTGCTGGACTGTGTCGCGGAAGGAACGTTCGTCGCGGTCATCGTGGCGAAATTCCCCACGACGGTCCCGCTGGCGGTGCCCAACGCGTGCGCTTTTCCGGCAAGCCCCATCAAGGTCACTGTCAACACGGGAAGAAGAATTTTCAGTCTTTTCTGCATGCTTTGACTCCCTTCCGTCACTTCAAGAATACGTTCTCGTCACAATCACGTCTCAAATCGCGACTCACATCCGGAGTCGCTGCTCCGTTGTTCGCGGGTCCTATCACCTCCCTTCTTTGCCCCGATTCTGAAAATCCGTCGCTGAGAAAGATACCGGCTCTTCCTGAGGAAGACCGAAGCCATCGGAAATCCCCTCTGCCGCCGCGCGGCGTGAGAGGAACGGAACTCCAGGGGGTTTCAACGACGCCCCTGACGATTCGCCGAACGCGCTTTCAATGGAGCAAAAACATAGAATTATTTTATACAATGCGAATAGAATTACATATATAAAACTCATTTTATAAAATATTCTATAAAAATTATCCCGCGAACTCAAAAATATTACACCAGAAACGACATTTTTTCAAACTTTTCTTGAAAATTTTTCCGCTCCCGGACTCCTCCGTTCTCAGCATGACGCGTCTTCAATACCATTTATGGCTGAATATCGTCCGATATGTACGAATTTTACCACGTTTATCCCCGGAAACCATGTGATTTCCGTCACATGCCATCAGCTGTTTTTTTTGAATATGAGCCAGTTTTTTTCGCCTTTTCCCTCCATCCTCACGAGCACGTAAGTCCCGTGCAGTTTCTTCCCCTTCATCTCGAAAACCAGTTTGCCCGGCTTCCGGTCCTCGAGCGCGTACGTTCCGGTGTCCCATATCTCGACCGTTCCCGCCCCGTAGCCTTCCTCGATGACGCCCTCGAACGTGATGTAATCGAGGTCGTGGTCGTCAACCTGCACGGCGAGGCGCCGGGCGCCGGGTGTCTCGGGCACGCCCTTTGGCACCGCCCACGATTTGAGCGCCCCGTCCACCTCGAGGCGGAAGTCGTAGTGCAGGCGCGACGCCTGATGTTTGTGCACGACAAATCGTTTCCCGCCGTCCATCGCGTTCACCTTCTTTTATCGTCATTTCATCGCTTTCAAAAGTTCCGAGAGCTTCGATTCGACCATTTTCCTGTCCTCCGCGCCGGGGGCGAGGCGGAGATAGTTACTCAGGTGTTCGGCGGCGCGCGCGGCGTCGTTGTTTCTCTCCGCGAGAAGAAAGCCGAGGTTGCGGTGCGCGTTCGCGCTGCCCGGGTCGTTTCCCACCGCTTTTTCGTACTCCGCGAGCGCCTCCTCATGCCGTCCGAGTTCCTCGAGGCACTCGCCCCTGAGGTTGCTGATCACCGACTTTTTCTCTCCCGGCGCGCCGGGAAAAAGCTTCAGTGCGGCGTCGAGATGCTTTAGCGACTCGGCGCAGCGCCCCAATCTGCGGTTCATTATTCCGAGCGTGACCTCGATGTCGAAGCGGTCCTCAGGCTCGGGTTCAAGCTCAAGATACCTTTTCAGCATCGCGACGGCGCGTCCGAAGTCCTTTTTTTTGTACGCGTAAAACACTCCGGCGTCGCGGTAAACTTCGGAGTAACCCGGGTCGAGGCTCACCGATTTCATGTACATGCGCTCAGCCTTCGCGGCGTCCCCCAACTGCTCGTAACAGATGCCCAGTATGTTGAACACCGGCGCTTCCATGTGCCCGAGTCCGACCGCCTTTTCAAGCTCCGCCACGGCTTTGCCGCAGTCTCCCATGTGCCAGTAGGTCTTGCCCAGGTTCACGCGAAGTTCCGGCGCGCCCGGCGCCAGTTCCACGGCGCGCCGGATCATCTCCAGCGCCTTGTCCCGTCTTCCCATCCTCCCGTATATGAACGACAGGTTCGTGTGTATGGCGACGGTGTCAACGCTCACCTCAACGTGCTCTGGAGGCGCGTCCAGAGCCTTTTCGTATTCATCCCCCGCGCGGAAGAGGTCGCCGAGGGCGAGATAGATACCCGCCGCCGTCGCGCGAAGGAACCGCGAGCGGGGATTGAATTCGATGACCCTTTCGATCAGGGCGAGCGCGCGCTCCGTCTCTCCCCTCTGGAGCCAGCCCTCCGCACGGCGCATCCCGTATTTCGTCACGACCGACCTCGTGACGTAGTCGAGGTGTTCCCCGCCGCTCCACGATATTCCCCTCATGCGGTAGCCGTCCCAGGGGTTTTCCTCGAATATCTCGTGTTTCCTCGGGTTCACGCGGTACACAAGACCGTCCGCGAAGATTCTGAACCGCGGATCGTCGCCGAAGGGGCGCTGAAGCGTGTAGTACACCGGGACGCGCCCGGTCTGCCCGGTCAGAACGAGCGCCTCGGTTCTCCCGAGCGACACGGCGTCCTTGTAGGGGACGTCCATTTTCCCGGCGGCGTACACGTCCGCGGCGCGTGCGCCGTGGTGACCGTACATCCTGACGTCGCGGCGCTGGTTGGCGACTGTTCTCAGACACGCGATCGGAAACGCCTCCACCTCGATGGGCGCGAACACCACCCCGTCCCTCTCCACCGTGTCCAGTATGTTCATCCCGTAGTCGTGCGCGATGGTGTCGCCCCGCCGGTCGGCGTACCGCCAGTTCGTCCCCGCCGAAACCGCCGCGAGCAGCAGGAATACCCCGTAAACGGGCGCCCCGCTGAACCCGTTGGAGTTCAGAAACCGCATCGCCGCCTCGACCCCGGAAACGAGGAAAACCCCCGCCAGAAAGTACGAGGGTATGTAGAAGAACGAGACCACGTACACCGCCCGCTCGCTGAAAAGATAGTTGAGCGCAAGCACGAACACCGCCGCGTTGACGGCGAAGCCGGGGAGAAAGACCAGCGCCGCCGCCCTCGAACGCCGCCACGTCCACGCCAGACCCGGCAGGATGAAGATCAGCAGCGGCGCGAAAAACTGCCGCCCGAACTGCCTCGCGTAATCGGCGGCGAACTTCGCCTTGTCCGCGAACGGCACTTCCTGCTCGCCCCTCTTCGTCTGCACCCCGCGGACGTGCTCCACGAACCCCTCCCATGTGTCCGGGCTGCCCCAGTAGATTTCCGGATTCGACGACGAGCGCAGAGGCAGGTACACGTCGGCGGAAAGGCACACCGCCGCCGCGAAGACCGCCGGCAGCAGCAGCGCGGCGGCGCGCCCCGCGCCGAGCCTCGACAGCAGCATCACGACGAAGACGGGCGCGAGGAGCAGGAGCGAATAGTGCATGACGGCTCCCGCCGCGACGACCAGCGCGAGCAGGAGCGCGAGTCTTCCGTCCCTCTTCCCCGTGACGCGGAGAACGAGCCATAACGACGCGACGGTGAAGAACGCGTTCGGCGAATAGACCTCCGCCTGGACCGACTGCGACCAGAACGTCCTCGACACGCCGAGAAGGACTGCGCCCGCAGCCGCCACGCCGCCGCGGCACCCGACCTCCGCAAGCAGGAAATACACCGCCGTCACGGCGAGCGCGCCGAAAAAAACGCTCACGAGGTTCACGGAGAACGCCGTCCCGGCGGGGACGAGCGCCGTGAACAACTTCCCCGCGAGCGAAAACAGGGCGTATCCGGGTGGGTGGGTCACGCCCAATACGTGAGACGAGGCGATGAACTCCGGGTTGTCGTCGAACAGGAACTCGGGCGCCGCCGTCGCGGCGTACAGCCCGAACGCGAGGACGAACAGTCCCGCCGGAACGATCTTAGCCGCGGCTTTATTCATCGCTCCCGTGGGCGGACGCCTCATTGGGACCGGACCTGCCTGCGCGGCCGCGGCAGGCAGTCCTGCCCGTGCCGCCGCGTCCCGGACCCGGCGCTCCGCGTGAAGTTTTAATGGACGCTGCCGGCGGGGGCTTTCACGACTGACCGCGCCGCTGGTCCGGCGGGGCGAACCGGGGTCCCGCCGCCTGTCCGTCTATTTCTCCCGCCCGTTCCGGTCAATGCTTTCAAGAACCGACGTCAGCGTGTCCTCGAGAAGGGCGATCTCTCCGATGAATATCTCCCTCACCGTGCCGTTCAGGTCTGCTGCCGCCGTCATCGGCACGCCCGTGACCTTGAATGCTTTGAAAATGCCGCCGTCCGGGTCGAGCACCACCGGAAAACCTATCCCTTCCGCCGCGATGAAGTCCTCCGCCGCTTTCACGTTCTTCCCGGACTGCCCGTCCGTGACGCTCACGATCTCGAAGTTCAAAGCGCGGCTGTGGTCGTCGTAAAACCCTTTCAATTCGCGCAGTTCCTTCCGGCAGTGCGGGCACCACGGCTGCCACAGCACCACTATGAGTCTCCTGAACCCGGCGTAAAACGCGGGCGACTGCGCGACCCCGCTCATGTCCTTCCCGTGGAAGGAGGGCATCGGTGCGCCGAGCATTTCAACGTACTCCGCGCGGCTGAGGCGTTCCTGAAATTCGAGCACGTCCACAGCCGCCCCGGATTCCACTTTCTCGAGAAGCCCGGCAAAGGAATGATTCCGCAGTTTTTCGGTCGCGCTCCTTGCGGGCGCCGAGGCGAGCCTGCCTTTTCTGTCAACGATGTAGAACGACGGCAGCGCCGTGACCTCGTATCTCCGGGTCACGGACGAGTCCGGGTCGAAAAGGATCGGAAAACGCAGTCCGCGGCTCTCGAATTCCCGGCTGCACTTCTCTCTTTCTTCGGAATCCTTTCCGCGCGTGATCGCCACGACCTTTACGCCGCGGTATTTTTTACCCTCGAGGATTTTCTGGAGTTTTTCCAGTTCCTCTATCACCTGGGGATACCCCGGCATCCAGAACGCCGCCACCACCGTGTTTTTTCCCCTGAAGTTTCTCAGCTTTACCGTTTTCCCCCCGCTGGTTTTCAAGGTGAAATCGGGAGCGGGGCGCCCGAAACGGAGCGGCTCCTCTGCCGTTCTCCCCGGCGAGAGCGGCGGCGCCGTGAGCGCAGCCGCGAGAAACACTCCCGCGGCGGCGGCTCTGCACAGCCGCCGCCGGAACGAACGCGCGCGGTCAGTCATCCGCCTTCACCCTCCCGGTCTGTATATCTTTCACCGTCCGGAAAATCTCCCGTATGTTCTCGATGGGAGTGTCGTACTGGAGAAAATTCGTCGTTGTGAGCACGACGCCGCCGTTCCCTCCGGCGGTCCTCCATGTTCTGATGATGTCACGGCGGAGTTGTTCCGGGGTCATTTCAGGCGCCTTCTGCACGTCAATGCCCGTGAGGAAGGCGAGCCTTTCGCCGAAGTCCCGCACGGCTTCCTCGAGGTTGTTGCCGGGCAGCGTCTGGAACGGATGGAGCGCGTCGAGACCGGCTTCCACGAACCTGTCCAGAAGCGGCGCGACGGTTCCGCAGGAGTGCAGAAGCGCCTTTCCGCCGCACTCGTGGATCGTTTCGATCTGCCGCCGCAGGCACGGGTACGTGAATTCCTCCCACATCGGCTTCGAGATCATGAGGCTTCTCTGGTTCCCGTAGTCGTCCCCCATAATGATCACGTCCGCGCCGGCTTTCATCGCCCCCCGTATGATCTGGAGCGTGTGATCGGTCATTTTCCCGAAGAAGTCCTTTATGACTTCGGGGTACTCGACCATCCACACGTAGAGGTTCTCAATTCCCATCCAGCTCTGGGACCAGTCCTGGACACCCGGGCTCCACACGAGTATGCAGGCGCCGGGGAATGCGCGCCGTATCCACCGGATGTGTTCGAAGTGGAGCGGATTCGAGGCGTCGGGGAAACGGTACCTTTTCAAGTCTTCGGGGCTTTTGCAGACGAAGTCCACGGATTCCATGTAAATGCCGCCGATGCCGCGCGTTGTGCCGTAATAGTCCCTGAATCGGAGCTTCCCCTTCTCCGTCCAGACCTTCCGGGGCACGTAGATCAGAGGCGACCACTGAAGGTCGAGTATGTCCGAGCCGAGTTCGCGTAAGTAGCTCAACTGGAACGGATAGACCGCGAGCGGCGCGGCGTTTCTAAGCTCCTCCGTGGGCAGTTCCCGCGTCCCCCTGTCCGTAAGCTCCATCAGTTTTCTGAGTAAAAAACGGCGCGGCTTCCTGTAGTGCAAAGCCATCTTCACCGTCGTGTGGGGTTCGAGCCAGAGCCACAGGGGAACCCTGTCCGGGCGCCTGTGCTCGATTGCCGCGATCACCCTCTCACGCGAGTTCATCTCTTCCCCCTCCCCTCCCCTTTCCTCCCCTCCGCTGCGCCGGTTCCGCTCCTCATCCTCACAAGGAATTTCTTGAGGTCGCCGTCCAGCTTCGGATTCAACGCGATGACGCTGAGGTGTCCGTGGGGATAGCGCAGTATCGGCGGTCTGCCCCAGGCGTCCCAGAGCCTTTCAACGAGTTCCCGCGGGACGAACCTGTCGTAAATTGCCTCGATGATGAGCACCCTGCTCACGGGCACGAGGGGCTTGAGGCTGGGGAGCGAAACCGTCCGCAGGTAGTCTCCGTACTTCTCTATCATGTATCCCGCCTCCGGGTTTTCGCGCTGGAACATTCTCCCGAGCCTGCTTTTCCTGAACATTTCCGCGACGTCCGTGCCGGGGACGACCAGCACCGAAAAGTCCAGACGATCTTCGACGCAGGTAACAAGCCCCGCAAGCAGTCCTCCGAGACTCACCCCGAAGACCCCCACCCTCGGAACCCCCCTGACCTTCAGCCAGTTCAATGCGCTCCGTACGTCCAGCACCGACTGGCGGAGCGCCTCGAGCGTGCGAAGCGCGTTCGTGCTGAACGAGTACTCGCCGCTGAAGGCGCGCGGCGGCGTTCTTCGCATGTGATAGGGAAGGTCCAGAAGCAGGGAGTTGTAGCCCGCCTTCATGAACAGGCGCGCGAAACGGTCGAACGCGAGATGGCTCTCCATCCGCCACCCGTGAAGCAGGATCACGAACGGTCTGCCGCCGCAGGTCCGTTTCTCGTACACGCGCCCGCGCACGACGTCGTTCCTGTCGTGCCCGGTGATGACGGAACTCGGAAACTGGAAGTCGTGAATCTCGAAACCGGGCATCGCGATGGTCCCGGTGATCCGCAGGTCGGGAACCCCGCCGGGACAGGAGAAAAACTTCCGTGGATCGCCCGCGCGGTTCCTCCGTATGTAATCGTCAATGCTTTCGGGCGAGGAAGGGGCGGTGTCGCTGCGGTGGAACAGGTTCATGTACCCGAACGAGAGCGCGTCCATCAGAAGCGAGACGAAATACCCGGGTCGCATGTCGCCATTATAATTTCACACTCTTTTCGCCGCAATCGAAGGCGCGGCGCGCGGGCGGTTCCTCAAACTGACGGGGGAAGAGCGCGGCGCGCGGGAGACGTTCCCGAACCGCTTTACGCCGCCCGCGAAAGCCGGGATATAATCCCCCCGTGGACACGCCGCTCGGCGCCCTGATCCGGGAGATAACAGCCCTCGAGGGAAAGATCACGTTCGCCCGCTTCATGGAACTCGCCCTCTACCACCCGGAACACGGGTACTACGCCGCGCTTCAGAACCCGCCGGGGAGGCGCGGCGACTACTACACCTCGCCGCAGTTGAGCCATGCGTTCGGACGGATGATCGCGGTTCAACTCCGCCGGATGTGGGAGATCATGGAGCGTCCGAAGCCGTTCACGGTCGTTGAGATTGGGGCGGGCGACGGGCTTTTAGCCCGGCAGATTCTGACGTCCTCGCTCGCCGTCTTCCCGGAGTTCTTCGACGCCGTCGAGTACGTTCTGTGCGACGTAAGCCCCGCGATGCGCCGCCGCCAGACGGAGGTTCTCTCGGCGTCGTGCCGGTCGAACGGCGCCGACCGCGTCTCCCTCCTCGGTAAGACGCGGCAGGTCGCGGACATCGGGCACCTGCGGGGCGGCGTCGCCGGGTGCGTCCTCTCGAATGAACTTTTCGACTCGCTGCCCGCGCACGTCGTCGAAATCAGCGGCGGCGCAATGAGCGAACTTTTCGTGGGCGTCCGGGGCGGTTCTTTCGCGTTCGTCCCCGGCGAACCGTCCTGTCCCGAACTGGAGACGTATTTCGGGAAATGGGAAGTGAGGCTCGCGGAGGGGCAGCGCGCAGAGGCGTGCCTCGCCGCGCCCCGGCTTGTCGGCGAAATCGCCGCCGTCCTCGAAAGGGGATTCGTCGTCACCATTGACTACGGCGGGACGGCTCGCGAACTCTATCGTCCGGACAGGAAGGAGGGGACGCTCGCCGGATACAGCCGCCACCGGCTGGTGGAAAACGTCCTCGACGCGCCGGGAACACACGACATAACCTGCCACGTCAACTTTTCCGCTCTGATTGACGCCGGAGCGGAGCGGGGACTCGAGTTCGCCGGACTGACGACACAGTCCTTCTTTCTTCTCAACCTCGGACTGCCCGCGCTCATGGAACCGCGGCGCCTCGAGGCACTCTCTCCCCAGGAAGCCGTTGACATGAGCCTCGCTCTCAGGAAGCTCACGGACCCCGATTCGCTCGGCGCTTTCAAAGTGCTCGTCCAGCGAAAGGGCGTCGCCCCGTCGCCGCTGAGGTGTTTTGGAGGACCGTAATGGTATTGACATGATACATTAACATACGATATAATGTCCGGGTATAGGAGGTGGTTTTCCATGAAACTCCATGCCCGGGCGGCGCTGACCATACGACAGCGCCAAGAATTGAAGCGGCTGCACGAGG
>JBFMFE010000204.1:0-3741 GCA_040752295.1 bacterium | reverse complement strand
GAGTAAAGGTTGGACGTGAGGAAGAGAAAAAAGCATGGAGGAAAAGAATAAGAATGATGGATACAATGTAAAATGAAGGAAAGATGTATAAAAGAAGGACAAAGCATGTAATTACGTAAACACGAAAAACAAGATGAAATGCATAGACTGGAAATTTGAAAAGAAATGGACAGGAGAAGTGAAAAAGGCAAAGGCGATGGGAAAGAAATGGAAGAAAGAGCAGAAAAGGCGTGGGAAATACTGGGTGAATGTACATTGTGTCAAAGAGAGTGCAGGGTAAACAGATTTAAAGGTGAAAAAGGATATTGCGGGGCAGGAATTAATCCAGAAGTGTCAAGCTTCAATGAACATCATGGAGAAGAGCCACCGATTTCGGGATGGAAAGGCTCGGGAACAATTTTTATGACACATTGTAATTTAAAGTGCGTTTTCTGTCAGAATTATCCGATAAGCCAAATGGGGAACGGGAGAGAGATTACAATAGAAAAAATGGTGGAAATGATGATGATTTTGCAGAAAAGGGGGTGTCACAATATAAATTTTGTGACACCAACGCATTACATGCCGCAGATAATGAAAAGCGTATTAAAAGCAAGAGAAAAGGGACTTAGAATACCAATAGTGTACAACTGTGGAGGATACGAGTCGCTGAGAGCGATAAGGGTGTTGAAGGGAATTGTGGAGATATACATGCCCGATATAAAGTACTCAGAAGATGAAAAGTCGAAGAAGTACTCAAACGCCGAAGATTACTTCAGCGTTGCAAAAGAAGCAATAAGGGAAATGTATAGACAAGTTGGGGACCTGGAATTAGACAAGAATGGAGTTGCGACAAGGGGGGTGTTAGTAAGACACCTGGTGATGCCAGAAGATATTTCAGGAACCAAAAAGGTGATGGAATTCATTGGAGAAGAGTTGTCAAGGAAAACGTATGTGAGTATTATGGCACAATACTTTCCTGCGTACAGGGCAAAAGAATACCCAGAAATACAAAGAAGAATAACAAGAGATGAATACAAAAAAGCGTTGAAATATGCGGAGGAAAAAGGTATTTTAAGGAGTTGGATACAGGATGGAATATTGGAAAGGACGTGAGGAAAAGTGGAAATCAGTGCAGGGAATACGATATTTGTGATAATGTCTTTCGAAGGACCGGATGTGTATTCATCGGCGGGGGGTCTTGGAACACGAGTAAACAACCTTGCGGAGAAGCTCGCAAAAAAGGGTTTTGAAACCCACCTTTTTTTTGTGGGAGACCCTGATTTAAAAGGCTATGAAGCGAAGGAAGAAGGGAGATATATACTCCACAGGTGGTGTCAGTGGATAAGCAGGTATCATCGAAACGGGGTTTACGATGGTGAGGACGGGAAGGTGAGAGATTTCTCCTGGAGCGTTCCCGAATACATTGTCAGAACGATTTTCAGCAGGGCGAAAGAGGAAGGAAAAAAAGTAGTGGTGATGGCTGAAGAATGGCAGACAGCAGACGCGCTGATGAACATGAGTGACAGGTTGTATTACGGAGGCATGAAAGGTTATGCGACGTTATTATGGAACGCAAATAACGTAATGTCATTTCATCGTATAAACTGGGGACGTCTTGCCTATACGGCGAAAATAACGGCGGTTAGCAGGTTCATGAAACACATTTTATGGCAGAGAGGGCTTAATCCAGTTGTGGTACCGAACGGGATACCGGACAGGCTGTTGAAGGGGCACGACGGGGCGCATGTGACGGAGTTGAAAAAAGCACTGAAAAGCCATGGAAAGGACATGGTTCTTCTAAAGATAGGAAGATATGACCCGGCAAAGCGATGGAGGATGGCCGTGGAAGCTGTGGCGCGTTTAAAAGAGGCGGGTGTTAAGCCGCTTTTTTTGATACGCGGAGGGATAGAACCGCACGGCGGGGAGATAATGGAACTTGCAAGGGAGAGAGGGCTGAGTGTGGGTGAAATAAACGCGGGTCGTCCGAGCGTTGAGGAGGGAATAGAACTTTTGGGCACGGCGCCGAGGGCTGATGTTTTAAGCCTGAAGTTTTTTTTACCGGAAACACTGGTTCAGCTTCTATATCACTGTTGCGACGGGGTGTTGGCGAACAGCGGATTCGAACCCTTCGGGCTTGTGGGGCTTGAGGTAATGGCGGCGGGGGGCATAGCATTCACGGGCGCCACAGGTGAAGACTACGTGGTCCCGATGGTGAACGCGATATCCGTGGAAACGGACGACCCGAACGAACTGACGACTTATCTGTTGCACCTTCAAAGGCACCCTGAATTAAGGAAGAAGGTGAAGGCGGAAGCGCACAAGACGGCGAAGGCTTATTCATGGGACAGGGTGGTTGACAACCTGCTGTTGAGGATAGAGTTCTTCATGGGGGAGCAGGGGGGTCAGGGTGCCGGAGGCGCCGCGGGGTGATTTTCCCGTAAGCGAGCGGTCTGTGCGGGAGTATCAAGCGTACGACCCGCGGTCCCTCGGAATTTCATTACAGGCGACTGGTTGTTCATTTGGAAAGGGAGACGATTTTCCGCGCGGCTTCCTGGACGGTTGAGGCAAGCTCGAATCCTGCCTTTTTAAGTATTTCCCTGCCTTCATTTTCCCTGGTGCCTTTGAGGCGTATCACGACGGGGACGGGGATTTGAAATGAAGAGGCTGCGTCAATTATACCGCGCGCGACCTCGTCGCAGCGGGTTATTCCCCCGAAGACGTTTATCAGGATGCCCTTCACGCGTGGGTCCGAGAGGATGATTTCGACGGCGTTTCGGACGAGGTCGGCGCGGGCGCCGCCGCCTATGTCGAGGAAGTTCGCCGGTTTTGCGCCCTCGGCGGAGACCATGTCGAGCGTTGCCATGACGAGTCCGGCGCCGTTGCCGATGATCCCGATTTCGCCGTTTAGGCGGACGTAGGCGATGCCGCGCCTGCGGGCTTCCCTTTCGATTTCGTCGTCCGTTGTTTTATCGGACAGGTCTTTCAGTTCGGGGCGCCGGAAGAGGGCGTTTTCGTCAATGACGATTTTCGCGTCCACGGCGCATAACTTTCCTTCCTTCGTCTTGCAGAGGGGGTTTACTTCGACGAGGGAGGCGTCGGTCCCGAAGAAGCAGGCGCAGAGAGAGCCGAGTATTTTCGTCATTTCGCCCGTTTCGTCCGGGGGGATCGCTCCGTCGAAACATGCCCGTCGCAGGAGGAACGGCTGGGGACCGAGGAGGGGGTTTATCTCGGCGCGCCCGATCTTTTCCGGGCTTCGCGCGGCGATGTCTTCGATTTCCACGCCGCCCTCCGAGCTTACGAGCAGCACCGCCCGCCGCGCCGCGCGGTCCACGGTGACGCTTGCGTAGTACTCCCTTTCGATATCCACCGCGCGAACGACATAGACCTCACCGACCGTCATGCCTCCGATGTTCATACCGAGTATGAGGGATGCTTTTTCGCGCGCCTCGTCCGGCGAGCGGGCGAGTTGGATACCGCCCGCTTTTCCTCTTCCCCCCGCGAGGACGTGCGCCTTCACGACGACGGCGCCGCCGAGTTCGGATGCCGCGGTTTCCGCCTCGCCGGGCGTCGAGGCGATCCTGCCTTCCGAGACGGGGACGCCGTGTTTTTTCAGGAGTTCCTTCGCCTGGTATTCATACAGCTTCATGGTCCGCGGGGGAATTTTTTCATTGTTTTGCCGTACTGTCAACCGGGAAGCCGCCCGGGCAGCGGTGCGGAATGAATGGGGGGGTGGTGGGTGGCGCGGGGGCGAAGGTGGGG
>JBFMFE010000203.1:0-7760 GCA_040752295.1 bacterium | reverse complement strand
CGCCCGCACTCCAAGGCGTTTCGCGCATATTGATTTTCGCATGATCGGATTTGCATCGGACATAAATAAAATTCATCTGTCTTTAAAGCTTCCTCCGTGGAGCGGGAACCAAAAAGTACGAAAGTTCCCTCCCTGTCGTGTAATGTTTTACACAAAGGGCATTCCGAACGTGACGAGCCTCTTTAATATATATCAACCTCGATTCCTATTTTTTCCGCCGAGGAGACCGCCTCGTCAACGACGATTCGCGAACGCACTTCATCGCGGTGCGTCTCCGACCAGCTTTTTATCTCCGCGCCGAACCTGTAAACGCAGCTCACGTCGTACGGGAACCGCCCGGTGTCTATTCCGAGGAGGATCGGCGGCTGCTCCCTCGTGAAGACCCGTACCCACTTGTCGAGGGGGACCATGTCGAACGGGTCGCTGAACGACGGGTGAATCGTGAAGAGCGTTCTGGTATCGGGAGGTGTGAGCCTGAGCATCCGGCGGGCGAACTCGAAGGACCTTTCGTCGTAATACGGCAGCCACAGTGGGAGCATTCGGGACTGGATGTTCGCCAGAGGGTCCACCTGGTTGAAGCAGTCGGCGAAGATGAAGAGCGGCGGTTCCCCGTCCTTTCGGGATGCCAGCCCGTGGAGGTGGAAGGCAAGTTCCCCGAACCGCTCCGGGTGGTCGGCGCTGAGCACGACGACCCTGAAGCCGGCGTCCCTGCCGAACTCTTTCACGCTCTCGACGAATTCGGGCATGCAGCCCCATTCGGACTCCGGCAGTGTTTCGAGCGGGTGCTTCGTGCCGCGGAGCCGCCAGCCGCTCCTGCGGAGCGATGACCCCTGGTAGTAGAGGTATTCATCTATGCGGGGGCTTCCCTCGAGATATTCTTCGTCCGGCACGCCGCCAAGTCCGCCGATCTGGAACGTCACGCGCGGCGCCGCTTTGTACTGAAGCCATTTGAAGCGGCAGTTGATCACGACGAGCGAGCCTCCTTCCGGGAGGCGCCGCCTGATGAAATCGCGGTAAGCCGCGGGCAGCGAAATCAGTTTGAACCGCACGTGGGTTATGAACACGAGTGGGATGCGGTCGTGTATGGGGTCGTAGTGGCACACGGCGGCGAGTTCCGGGTTGGACGCCGTGACCTCGGCAGCGATCCTTCTTCCCTTCCGGAAAGTTGACAGTGTGTCGTCAACGTTCTTTACGTGGCGGAAGCACACGAGGAAGTGAGTGGTCAGGAACGGGGCGTTCATGACGGCGCCCATGTGGGAGACGCCGCCGTTCGGGGAGCCGAGGATAACGGTTCCGTACCGCCTGTCGCCGGGATAGAGGGTTGAGACCCACCGCGCCATTTTTTCGGTTCTGATGAGACGGGCTGTTTCCGCGGACGTTCCCGCGCTGGACATCGCCAGTTTCACGCCCGAGTGTATTACGTCGCGGGGGACGAAGGACAACAGCCGCATGAGGCTTCTCTGCCCGATGTTCAGTCCGTAGGTGTCGAAGTGTTTTCCGTTCAGCGCCGCCGCGAGCGCGCGCGTCTGCGCGGACGAGGAATCGGATTTTTCGACGTACCGCGGCATGACTGAATTTTAAGTGATATGCCTTCGCGGCGAAACCCGCGCGGGGCGTGCGCCGTGTCACCGCGCGGCGGCAGCCCGCCCCGGCGGCGGCGGCGCGCGGTACAATTATGTCAATCGCTGAACGCAGGGTTTTACCGTGGTTTGACAATTGTCCGGGGGAGGGTTGCGGCGTGGAACACGGGAACGAAACGGGCGGCAGGGAACGGATTCGCTCCAGGGTTCTTGAGATGAGCGGGCTTGTGGAATACCAGGAAGGCGCCGTCGTGAGCCGCGAGATCGTCAGAGGGACGAAGGGGACGGTGACGGTGTTCGCGTTCGACGAGGGGCAGGGCTTGAGCGAGCACACGGCGCCGTTCGACGCGCTGGTGTACGTGTTCGACGGGTCGGCGGAAGTGGTCATATCCGGGCGGATGTATCGCGTGAACAGCGGACAGATGATCGTTATGCCCGCGGGTGAGCCGCACTCCCTCAATGCCGTGGAGAGATTCCGAATGCTTCTCGTGCTGATCAGGGAGTGACGGTCGCCTCGCCGCCGTTTTTTCCTTCGGGCGCTTACGTGAAGACCCGCACTTCGACCGTGGAGTCGCCGGGGACGCGTGCGCGTACGTACGCCGTCGCGCTTTCTCCCGAGCCGACGGTCCGCTCGAGCGTTCCCCCGTCCACGCGCGGCGCGCCGCCGCTCCAGCCGCCGATCCCCACCCTCAGCAGCGCGCCGTCGAACGTTTCGTCCAGCCCGTTTTCGATGACCGCGACGTACTCGTTCCGCCGCCGCGTTTCCCTGACGTTCAGCCTGAAGGCGCTCAGCGAGTACCTGTGCGGGAGGTTGTCCTTTTCCATGTCGTACGCGCTCTGCTGGAGGAGCACCCGCTTCGTTCGCGGACGCGTGTCGCGCCTGGAACTCCATGAAACGACGTCGCCCCCTCTCACACGGACGATGCGGTAGCCCCCGTAATCCAGCACGGATTTGGTCTCGACCCACAGCGAGCCGTCTCCGAAGCGCTTCGCCCTGTCCCAGTGTTCGTGTCCGAAAAGCGCCATTTTCACGCCGCGGCTCATCGCCAGTTCGGGCACCGTGCTGCGCCGTCCGAAAAGGGGCACGTGGTACAGCAGCACTTTCAGCGCCCTGTCTCCGTACGCCGCGAGGTCGGATTTCAGCCATTTCAACTGCGCGTCCTCGAGATCGTGCGTGAACTTGTCGGCGTACATGAACGGCGTCCCTTCCATCAGGTGGCTGTCGTCGAGGGCGGTGAAGTGGCGGTTCCCGTACTCGAACGAGAAGTACCGCCTGCCGACGTGCTCCTCCCAGTATCTCTGCGCCACCGGCGCGATCGTCCCGACGATGTCGTGATTCCCGGGCAGTACGTAGACCGGAACCCTGAATCGGCTCATCAGTTCGAAGAGGCGGACGTATTCACCCTCCGCCGTGTTCCCCTCGATGCGCCTGTCTTCCCAGGCGTTGTCAACCGCCGTGTGCACCATGTCGCCGGTGGCGACGACGAACTCGGGATCGATCAGGTTTATCTCCTCTATCACCTTCCCGAAGACTTCCTCCGTCGGGGGGAAGCCCTCGTCGGTGAAGTTTCCCGCGCATCCCACGTGTACGTCTGTGACGTGCGCGAAGCTGAAATCGGGGCGGAAGGCATCTATCACTTTCACCGCGCGCGGGTTCGCCCACTCGCCGCGGGCGTGTCCGACCCTGAGCGTGTAAAGCTCCGGCGGGATTTCGCGGAGTGTATCGGCGAAGATTTTCCACTTTCCGGTCTCGCGTTCGAAGCCGGCGTCCTGCACTTTCAGCCTGAAGGCGCCGGCGGCGCCGTTTTCAAGTATCACGTTCCACCCCGTCTCTCTCCCCGTGCCGATGAATTCGACGCCTAAAGTCCCGTCGTGGGGCGTCATGGCGGGGAAGAACGGCGTCGGGAAGGTCAGTGGGGCGAACGCGAGGTGGTAGTCCCTGGTTTCCAGCTCCGACATCATCGCCGGCGCCCAGGCGGAGGGGGGAACCCAGTAGGCGAGTCCTGTAGCCGCGGCGCACATTCCGGCGCGTTTCAGGAACTCGCGGCGCGTGTACGGCATTCTTGTTTCATTTTATGCGCGGGACCGGTCCGGTTCAAGCGACGGCGTCGTCTCGCAGTCCCGCCCTCGGGGCGGCGGTCGGCGGACGACGCTGCCATAATCAAAAAGATGGAAGCAGTTTTTTACAATTTCAATAGATAGTTATTTTTTAATAGATAAATACATTTGGAAGAGAAGAGGCTCATAAGCACGAAGAAGGCAGGTAAAGACGGGGTGCTGGTTTTTCAGGTACTTCCTTTGGACATATACGAAAACAGGAGGAATACAAGAAAAAATATTATAAAACTCGATGATTTTAGAGATTTAAGTGGAAAAACTGGGAGACTAATCGAAAAGATTACTGATGAACAATATCTCATAAATAAAGAAGGCATAAAAAAGATAGAAAATCTGTTTAAAACCCCCCGTCAGTCGGTCTCCGAGCCGGAGACTTCCTCGCCGAGCGTGTAAAACTGAAACACGAGAAACGAAATGAAGATGAACAGCGACGAGACGGGACCGAGGAACCTGATCCCCATGTCGCACTGGCTCGCGTAGCCGTATCCGTGGAACAGCCAGCCCATGAGCGTCGCCGAGAAGGCTATCGCGAGCTTCCACACGAACCCGCTCATGCCGTAGTAGATCGCCTCGCGCCTCAGTCCGGTCGCTTTCTCGTCGTGGTCAACGATGTCCGCGGTGATGGCGTTCGGGAGTATGAAGAAACCGGCGACGGGAAACCCCATCAGCGCCATGAGGACGTATATCTGCGTCTGCACGGTTGAGGGCACGTAGTCCCTGCCGACGAAGAAAGTGAAACAGAGGAACACGGAGATCATGAAAATCGAGACGGAGAAGATTTTCTTTTTGCCGAAACGTTTGGCAAGCGCGGTTACGACCGGCGTGAAGGCGAGGACGGAGGCAAAGCAGGCGAGGAATATGGTTCCCACGGCGCCGCTGGACATTCCGAGTATGACCCTGACGATGTAAGCCATCCCGCCGGTGAGAAGGTTGAACCCGAGCTGAAACGAGAAAAAGGCGTACAGAAAAACGAGAAACGGTTTGTTCCTCAACGTTGTCGCCACGGCCTTGTAGAGATTGAACTTCCCGAAATCGCTCGTCTCGAACTTCTTTTCCCTCACGAAGGAGATTGACGTGTACCAGCAGACGAGGCAGACTGCGCCGCACGCGGCGCCCATGACCGGGAAGGAAAATCTCCCGACAAGGTACGACGATCCGAGCATCCCCGCCGCGTTGCCGGCGATCATCATCACGGCGATCCACGCCGACAGGTTCACCCTTTCTTCGGAGGTGACCGCGATCTCCGGGATCAGTGAGACGTACGGTATCCTCACCGCCGTGAAGAGCGACCAGAAGGCGGAGACCATGAACGCGAGGTACGCCAGGTTGACGAGTGATTCTTCTCTCACGGGCGGCGTCCACAGGAGGACGAACACGAGGAAAAGCAGCGGCGCCGAGACGGCGATGAAGGGCTTGCGGCGACCCCACCGTGAACCGCACCTGTCGCTCCAGTACGCAACGAGGGGGTCGGTGACCGCGTCCACCACCTTTCCCACGCTCATCGCCGCGCCCGCGAGGAGCACGGGGATGAGCGGCGCCATGTGCCGTTCGTCCTGGGGCGGGGCGTAGAAGAACATGCTCCACAGCACGAAAGAGATGTTCAATATCGAATTCGCGCATTCTCCGGTGGAGAAGGTGATTTTCTGAAACAGCGTCAGCCTGCCTGCGTCATTCGCCATGCCGGGACGGTTATAAATATAGCGCACGGGTCTCGTTCGCGCTCGTCCGGATTCGGCGGGCGATTGACCGCCGCCGGTCGAACAATTATCTTATGTTGTTGGTGAGAACGGGGTGAAGCGGGAAAACTACGATTTCGTGAGTCTCGGCGCGGGACCCGCCGGGTTGACGGCTGTCCTCTACGCGTCGAGGGCGGGCATGACCACGCTCGCGGTGGACCACGGTCCGCCCGGCGGTCAGCTTCACAACACGGAGCAGGTTGACAACTATCCCGGTTTTCCGGAGGGAGTCGCCGGTCCCCGGCTTGCGGACCTGATGCTGAAGCAGGCGGAGCGTTTCGGCGCGGAGGTGGCGTATGGCGAGGTGGAGGGGATCGGCGAACGCGGGGAGGACGGATACCTGATGGTTCGGGTCGGGGGGGAGGCGGTGCGCGCGGGCACCGTGCTGATCGCCACGGGGGCGCTGCCCGGAAAGATCGGCATCCCGGGCGAGGAAGAATTTGCCGGGAAGGGGGTGTCGTACTGCGCGATATGCGACGGCGCATTCTTCCGCGGTCGGGAGGTGTGCGTGGTCGGCGGCGGCGACTCGGCGGTCGAGGAGGCGGTGTACCTCAGCAAGCTGTGCTCGAAGGTGAAGGTCGTGCACCGTCGCGACGAACTGCGGGCGAGGAGGGTCGCCCGGGACGCCGCGTTCGGGACGAAGAACATCGAGTTCGTGTGGAGTCACGTCCCCATCGAAATCCGCGGCGGGGACGCCGTCGAGGCGCTCGTGGTCAGGAGCGTCAAGACGGGTGGGGAGACGGCGATACCGTGCGGCGGTGTTTTCATTTACGTGGGTTTTGTCCCCAACACCGGGTTCGTTGACCCTGAAAAGATACGGCTCAACGAGCAGGGTTTCGTGATAACCGGCGGGGACATGCAGACCTCGATGCCCGGGGTGTTCGCCGCGGGCGACGTGCGCCGCATAAGCAACAGGCAGATAATCACCGCCTGCGCGGACGGCTCGGAGGCGGTTCTTTCCGCCGAGAGGTACATGCAGGAGCGCGGGCGCTGAAAAAAATTGACGAAAGGCGAACGCGCCGGGCGAAGCACTGATTCGTCAGGGTGAAAACCATGAAAGGACTTTACGAGAGGATTCAGGAAACCGTTGGGTTCATCAGGACGAGGACCGATTTCAAACCGCGGGCGGGGATAATCCTCGGCACCGGGATGGGCAGGATCGCCTCCGGGATACAGGAAGCCGCGCGCATCGGTTACGGCGACGTCCCCGGGTTCCCGGTCTCGACGGTCGAGACCCACGAGGGAAACCTTATCTTCGGGACCATCGAGGGCGTGAAGGTGGTCGCGATGCAGGGGCGGTTCCACCTGTACGAGGGATACACCCCCGCACAGGTGACTTTCCCGGTGAGGGTTATGAAGGAACTGGGAGTTGAGACGCTCCTCGTCTCGAACGCCGCCGGCGGGCTGAACAGGTATTTCGAAGCCGGCGATCTCATGATCATTGACGATCACATAAACCTGACGGGCGTCAACCCGCTGATCGGCGTTAACGACGAGCGGCTCGGTCCGCGGTTCCCGGACATGTCTGAGCCGTACGACCGCGCCCTGGTACGCGAGGGCATGGGGATAGCGCTGAAGGAAGGCGTCCGCTGCCACCGGGGGGTCTATCTGGCGGTCACCGGTCCCTGCCTCGAAACCGCCGCCGAGTACCGCATGTTCATCAGAATGGGAGCCGACGCCGTCGGCATGTCCACCGTCCCCGAAGTGATCGTTGCAAAGCAGGCGGGGATGAGGGTCTTCGGCATATCGTGCATCACCGACATGTGCATCCCGGACCGCCTCAAACCGGCGGACATCAAGGAGATCATAAAGACCGCCGAGGAAGCCGAACCCATGCTCACCACCGTCGTGCTCCGCCTCCTTTCGGGAATATGACGGCTCTGATATACTTCACGATGGGCATCGCCGCCGGCAGTCCAATGGTTCGCCGCATGAGTGAAAACGGGGGAAAATTGACGTGCAGGACGGCGCGCCCGGCGTTCGCCGCGGCGCTTATTTTCTTTTTAGCAGGCGCGGCAGCCGCTGCGGAACTCACCGCGAAGATCAACCTCAAGACCGACGACGGGCGGTTCCTTATCTACGCCGGGTCGAAGGACGGGGTCAGGGAAGGAGATTATTTCGAGGTGAGGGTGAAGGGAGAAACGGTCGGCAGACTCAAAGCGGCGAAAGTCGGCGACTTCTTCACCTTCGCCGAGCTTGTCGAGGGCAGGGCGGAGGAGATGGACGACGTGGCGCTGGCGGGGCGCAAAGATGAGAAGAAGGAAAAGGAGAAAGCGGACGAGGGCAAAGACAGGGAAAAGAAGGACGAGCAGAAGGCGGAAAAGAA
>JBFMFE010000202.1:0-3285 GCA_040752295.1 bacterium | reverse complement strand
TGGAATGGTCGGTTCGCGGCGCAAACGCCATCATCTCTCTGCGCTGCATCGCTCACTCCAACAGAACCGAGGACTTTTGGGAATCAGCCGTCGGGTGAACATTTCCCCACTTTTATGTCGCAGACCCGAAAAATTATGAATAATCTCAAAACAGGAGGCTTCATCCTCGGTCTCGACATCGGCGCAAACTCCATCGGATGGGCATTGATCAGAACCGGAGACGAATCTCCGTCAGCGCTCATCAAAACCGGCGTCCGCGTCTTCGAAGAAGGCGTCACGGGCGACATCGAAAAGGGCAAGGACGTCTCCCGCGCTGTTGACCGCCGCGCAGCGCGTATGAGACGGCGACTCATACGGCGCCGCGCCTATCGCCTAACACGCCTCGCACGCGTCCTCCAGTCCGCAGGACTCTTCCCGCCCGGCGAACTCGACAGACCGGAACAGCGAAAAAAATTTCTCGACGCCCTTGACGCGGACCTCTCCAGAGACCTCCCCGACCCCGCCATGCTTCCCTACATTCTACGCGCCCGGGCGCTTGATGAGCCTCTCGAACCCCATCAACTCGGCCGCGCCCTCTACCACCTCGCCCAGCGACGGGGCTTCCTCTCAAACCGCAAAGCCGAATCGAGAAAGAAAGACGACGCGAAAAAGAAAGAAGAAGGAGAAGTCAAAGAAGGCATCAAAAATCTCGAAGGCGACATCGCCGCCTCCTCCGCACGCACACTCGGCGAATTCCTCTCACGCCTAAACCCCGAGCAGAACCGCATCCGCTCACGCTACACCTCCCGCCGAATGTACCTCGACGAATTCGAGGCGATCTGGAACGCACAGTCGCCCCATCACCCGTCCATCATCACACCCGAACTCAAAAAGAAAATCCACTACTCAATCTTCCACCAGCGTCCCCTCAAGAACCAGCGCCACCTCGTCGGCAACTGCGAACTCGAACCCCGACGCAAGCGCGCCCCGATAGCCTGCCTCTCCGCGCAGCGCTTCCGCATGTTGCAGAAAGTCAACGACCTCGAAGTCAGAGGCGTCGTCAAAGAATCCGGCGAGATAATCAGACGCAAACTCACCCCCGACGAGCGCGCCCGCCTACTCGAAAAACTCGAAACCGAAGGCGACGTTAAATTTTCGAAAATAAAGACCCTACTCGGCTTCTCCAAATCCCTTGCAGAGTGCCGCTTCAACTTCGAGGATGGCGACGACAAACTGATCGGCAACCGCACAGCCGCCAAAATCCGCAAAATCTTCGGTCCCGAAAAATGGGACAGGCTCGCCGCCTCACAGAAAAACGAAGCCGTTGAGTTTCTCCGAAGCGCCGAAAAAGAAATCTACAGGGAAAGGGTCGCAGTCGAAAAATGGGGCTTCGAACCAGGTAAAGCGAAGGAATTCGCCGCGCTCCACCTTGAAGACGGTCACTTCAACCTCTCCGGCAAAGCTATTGAAAAACTACTCCCCCTCATGGAAGACGGAATGCCTTACGCAACCGCCCGCAAAAAACTGTACGGCGACCAGCCCGCCCCCACCGCCCTCGGCTCGCTGCCCCCTCTCGACCCGGACTGCATGAGGAAGCACATGCGGAGCGCGGGGATCACACCCTACGGCACGACCGAAGTCCGAAACCCTACGGTTTACCGCGCCCTGACGGAGCTTCGCAAGGTCGTCAACGCCGTCGTCCGCGAATACGGAAAGCCCTCTCTCATACGCGTTGAGCTTGCCCGCGACATGAAGAAAAACCGGAAAGACCGAGAAAAAATCCACAAGAGGAACATCGCCAACCGCAAAGCGCGCGAAAAAGCCAAGCAGGAGATGCTCTCCGAAGCCGGCATCTCCAATCCAAAACGCTCAGACATCGAAAAATGGCTCCTCGCGGATGAATGCGAGTGGCGATGCCCTTACACAGGCGCCTCGATCAACGCCGCCTCCTTACTCGGTAACGCCCCTCGCTTCGACGTAGATCACATCATCCCATTCAGCCGCTGCCTCGACAACTCCTTTATGAACAAAACCTTATGCGACGCCGACGAAAACCGCAGAGTCAAAGCAAACCGTACGCCGTGGGAAGCCTACGGAAACACCCCGAGATGGGACGAGATCATACAGCGCGTAAAACGCTTCAAAGGCGACGCCGCGGCGGCAAAACTCGACAGGTTCCAGATGCAGGAAATCGCCGATATAGAGGGCTTCGCAACACAGCAGTTAAACGACACACGCTACGCTTCTCGCCTCGCCGTCCGCTACCTCGCGCTGCTTTACGGCGGCGGCGCGGACGGACTCGATACCGAAGGCAGCCGCAGCGTTCGGGCATCCCGCGGGAAGGTCACACAGTACCTCCGCGACGAATGGGGGCTTAATTCCATACTCGGCGACGGCGGAGGAAAATCCCGCATCGATCACCGCCAACACGCCGTTGACGCAATCTGCATCGCCCTCACGGAACCGAGAACGGTGAAGATGCTCAGCGACGCCGCATCCCGCGCACACTACGCCCGACGCCGCCGCTTCGCACCGCTCGAAGAACCGTGGCAGGGCTTCATGCGCGAATGCAAAAATTCAATCGCCGCCGTCAACGTCTCTCACCGCGTATCCCGAAAAGCCAACCGCACCATCCATCAGGAAACCTTCTACAGCAAACCGCGGAAAGACGAAAACGGAAAGGAATACTTCGTAGTCAGAAAACCCATTGTTTCGCTCTCCAAAAACGAACTCGAAAACATCGTTGACCCCGCCGTCCGTGCAACAGTCAACTCCCGCCTCTCCGCCCTCGGCGGCGACCCCGCCAAGGCATTTCAGGACCCCGCAAACCATCCCTTCATCGAAACTCGCAGCGGTCGCCGCATCCCCATCCACAAAGTACGCGTCCGCGTCGCCGCCTCAACCATACAGATCGGCGCAGGTCCCCGCGCCCGCAACGTCATAACCGGCAACAACCACCACGTCGAAATATTCGAGGTCAGAGACAGAAGAGGCGGCGTCAAATGGGAAGGGCGCCTCGTCACAGTCTATGAAGCCATGCGCCGAATCCGTGAGAGGCTCCCCGTAGTTGACCGCTCCCACCCCGAAGGCGGAAAGTTCCTCTTCTCCATCGCAGGAGGCGAAACAATCAGTCTTGAGGAACACGGCGTTGCGCGGCTTTATACTGTGAGGACGATAACTACTGAACAGTACTACGTTTTTCCTCACGCGGCAAGAGTGATTTCCGGCAATCTGTCTAAGTCGGCGTTTTCGAGGATGAATAAAGCGATGTCGGAGTGATTATCCGCAGCGAAGAGATATTCGGGA
>JBFMFE010000201.1:0-10715 GCA_040752295.1 bacterium | reverse complement strand
TCCCGAATATCTCTTCGCTGCGGATAATCACTCCGACATCGCTTTATTCATCCTCGAAAACGCCGACTTAGACAGATTGCCGGAAATCACTCTTGCCGCGTGAGGAAAAACGTAGTACTGTTCAGTATAAAGCCCGAAGGCGGGAATTCCATATCGTGAAAATAAAAAAGGACGATGAGGATCTGGCTGTGCGGTATATTGATGGGATCGGAAAACATTGGACAATTTTCCCTGATTACTACATGCAGCCACGGAAGCACGGAAAAATAGAAGAATGATTGACCACGGAAACACGGAAGCGCGGAAAAACAACAGAAAACAATATAGCCACGGAAACACGGAAGCACGGAAAAATAATAAGATGGAACAGCAGGTGAAAAGAGCTGTGAAATGAAAATCATTGAAACACAGAAGCGCGGAGAAAAAGGTATTATACGTGCCGCAGGCGCGCTATAAATTTTCCGTGTTTCCGTGCTTCCGTGGTAAAAGGGGTATTTCTGGGATTTTCTGGATGTCCAGCATAAAATGCCCTTATTTAAAAAGTAAAATCAGGATTGAGCGGTTCTGACGCCGCGGAGATTTGTAATAAATTCAGAGAAAAAGCGGACGAGGAATACGAACGTCCGATTCTATGGCGGCTGGACAGGGAACATCTCCTTCTTTATTTAACGCGTCTTGAAACAAAATGAACGTAATAACCCCGCCGGTGAGTAACCCGGCGCCGGACCCGGGCGTACCACCTCACCACCGCACCGACGTCCTGATCAGCCCCGAAAAGATTTCCGCGCGCCGCCTCTCGCACGCGTTCACCGTGTACCTCCGCCCGTCGGCGTACTGTATGTACGGCGAGGTCATCGTCAGAAACATCCGACGCCGCGAGTAATCTTCCCATTCCACGACGCCGACGCTCATCCCCACCTCGATGAACGTCGCCATGCGCAGCACGTCCTGGTACGAAAGCCTGTGCGCGCCCGCCGCGTTCTTCAACACCCGCCTCGCGAGCCGCCCCGCCGCACCGCTCTTCTTCATCTCTTTCTCCCGCGCCGCCTCCTCCATTCCCGTGAGCCATTCCGCCATCGAAAAGACCTCTTCCGCCGTCTCCTCCATCGTCCTCCCGAGACGGTGGTACGGCGAAAGCCTGAAAAAACCGTGCCTCTCGAGGCACGCACCAGACAGCGTGTCGAAGTACAGCCGCCGCCGCTCCGCCTCGCTCTGGTAAAGGTGCGCACGCCCGGCGCACAGGCTGAACGGAAGATGAAACACCGCCTGCACGTCGGCGCCCCCGCCCAGGTTCCTCGGCGACGTCGAGATGTATCCGAACCGCCGGCTGAACGCGAACTCCGCCTTCTGCTGAACCGCGCGGTGCAGCCGACCGAGCGTTTCCACCGCCGCCCTTCCCCCTCCCGCGCCGCTCCGCGACACCATGCTCACGTGCTCCTCGTCGTTGACGATGAACCATGTCCCGTCACCGGGTCCCGCAACCACGCACGCGCCCTCCCTCAACTTCCGCCCCGCGTACCTCTGCCCGAGCCATCTCCTCTCCAGCGGCGCAAGCTCTTCGACGTGAACGACCGCCTTCCCCTCGATGTATTTTCGCGGAACGGTCTTCAGGAAGTACTCCCGCACGAACGTCCGGTGCGCGTCGTCCATCTTCGGCGGAAACAGAAACTCGGAGAAATTGCGCCTCAGCTCTACGCGCGTCTCCATCCACGGGCGAAGCGCCGTCCCCGCGGGCTCACGCTCCACTTCGCTCAATATCCGCCGGACGTCCGCCCCGCGGGCGCTCTCCACTCTTCCGCGCTTCACGGACAGAACCGCAAGCCCGCGCCTCCTCTTCTCCATCAGTCCCGTCTCAAGCTTCTGTATCCTGTCCCTTTCCCTCGCCGCGCGAAGGTAGTCTTCCCTCTCGATGCTCTTCCGCAGCTCCGACTGAAGCGTCTGTATGTGCTTTTTCACGCCGTACTCGTGAGGCGCCTTCCCCCCGTACAACGAAAGCGCGGCGTCGTCACCGCTGAAAAGAGATATGTAATTGCACACAAGCGACGCGAACAGGTCCGAGCACTCCGCGCACCCGAACTGAAAGCCCCTCTCGAACTCACGCAGCGTCGTCCCGCAGTTCCCGCATGCCTCGGCGACCGGCAGCGGAAACTCCATCCCCCCAACCGCCGCCCCGCCGGCGTCCTCTCCCGAAAAACCGTGAAGCAACGCCTCGACCTTCCTCAATACGGCAAGTATCCCGGCGCCCTCCGCGCACCGCACGCAAAGCCCAACCTGCGTGTGCCCCCTCCCCGTAATGAAAAACGCCGCCTCATCCCTCAGGCATTTCCTGCATCTCATCACGTATGATTATAACCCGGAACGCCCCTTTTTAACCACAGCCGCCGAAAACGGGCGGGACGCCCTCTCCTCCTCTACCTTCTTCCTTCTACATTCCACTGCCATGTCAACGGTCATATGTTGCGCTGAAAAACGAATATCGAATAACGAACAGGGAACGTCGAATGATGAGGTTTTTCCTGCGTTTTCCTTCGATATTCCGCGGTTTCCCGTTCGATATTCGACATTCGATTTATCACGCCCTGCTGTTCCGTTCGGCGGGGTACTGCGACCCCGCCCTGCAATTATATACCCGGATTATTCATCCGGGGAAACCGCAATAATGCTGAATCTTCGTCGTTATCGAGCTTCCACCGTCGGTCACGTACCTGTCAAGTACGCTCCCGTCCGGTGTCAGTTCTCTGCCTTGAATCTTCAGCATTCTTGCGGTTTCTTCCCGAATTATTCAAACGGCGTGAATAATTCGTGATATAACGGGCTCGAATACGTCACTTTATGGTTGACGCGATAGTAGAATGTCCTTTCTTTTTAGTTGTTTTTCCGTCTTCGTTCTTAATTCTACATTCCTAACATTTTAGCGGCGTGAAGTAACGTGTATGAAAGAAGAAGAGGAGGATGAATCTAAAATCCGTCCCCGAGGAAGCGGATAATCGAAATCAGAATTTCGAAGGGAAGTTTTCACTTCTACATTCAACATTCATCATTTTACATTGGATATTCGTTTTTAACCTGCTCAAGTCATCGCCTGTACCGCTGACCCCTTCTCCGCGACCGGAAATCAGCCCCATTGCCTCCCGCCCGCCCTTGTGGTACGATGAATCCCTGAAACAATCGGGAGGTGCTCGCTCGGGATGAAGGTCAGATACCTCGGACACGCCGCGTTCACTTTCTCCCACGATGCCCACACCCTCATAATAGACCCCTTCCTCTCCGGCAACCCCCGCGCCCCGCTCAAACCCGCGGACGTCGCCGCGCAGTACGTCCTCGTCTCGCATGCGCACCCCGACCACTTCGGCGACGCTATCGAGATCGCCCGCGCCAACAACGCGACCGTCGTCTCGAACTTCGAGATCGGGACCTATTGCCAGTCGCTGGGGGTCGCGGCGCACACCATGCACATCGGCGGCTCCCACCGCTTCCCCTTCGGAACCGTCAAGCTCACGATCGCCCACCACGCCAGCACGATCCCGACCGACTCAGGGCTGCTCACCCTCGGAAACCCCTGCGGTATGCTCGTCTCGATGGGCGGCAGGACCATCTACCACACCGGCGACACCGGGCTTTTCTACGACATGAAACTCATCGGCGAGATGAACCCCGTTGACCTCGCCCTCGTCCCCATCGGAGACAATTACACCATGGGCGTCGCCGACGCGGTGAAAGCCGTGGAACTCATCCGCCCGCGAGCGGCGGTCCCGATGCACTACGGCACGTTCGACCTCATCGCGGCGTCACCGGAGGAATTCGTCAGTAAAGTGGAAAAACTGGGCGTCGCGTCGAAAGTGCTCGAACCGGGCGCGGAGATGGAGATTTAAAAGTACCCGCAGTCCTTTTTCGCGGCGCGGCGTCCGCACGAGCCGTTCCGCCCGTTCGCTCGTTCAACAAAAAGGAGGTTCACGCTCATGAAACGTCTCCCGGCGGCTCTCGCGGCGGCTCTCTTTTCCGCGTTTCTCCTGCCCTCGTTTTCACCGGCGCAGGAAATACAGCCCTACGAGCGCGTCGTTCAAAGGCTCGGCAAGGCGGCGCACAGCTACAACGTGCGGCTTCACCCCTGGAAATACTCAAAGGGCGAATGCGGCGCCTGCCTCGACCCCAACTTCGAACCGAAAAAATGGAAGACCGGCGGCATCGGCTTCGTCTGGACCGAGCAGGAAACCGACGTCTGGTTCTGGAAAAAATACGCCGTCCCCACTCACGTGGAGGGAATCGAAGTCAAAGGCTCGCAGGTCTTCGTGAGGGTCGCGATGGAAAGCGACGGCGAAATCTACGTCAACGGCGAGTTCCAGCAGGCGTTCCGCGGCGACGAAGGCTACGCCCTCGTCTCGCGTAACGCCGTCCCGGGCGAGGAATACGTCATCGTCGTCAAGGGCAAGTACCGGCGCGGTCCCACCGGCGCCTTCCTCGACGCGCACCTCGAATTCACGGCGACCGAGGACGTCCAGCAGCGAACCAACGATTACATAAGCAAGATTGATACCGTCAGGCTCTTCATGGAAAACTCGCCCGACCCGGCGAAATGGACCGATGTCCTCAACGACTCCGCCTCGCTCATTGACCTCGACGCGCGCGAAAAAAGAGACTACACCGCCTACCTCGCGTCCCTCGAAAAAGCCACCGCCCGCCTCGCCCCCTTCAGGGAAATCGCACGCGACTACAAAATGTACCTCCTCGGCTACTCTCACATTGACCTCGCCTGGCTCTGGGACTACCGCGAGGGCGAACAGGTCTGGTTCGACACCGCGCGCACCGTCTTCAAGCTCATGAAGGAATACCCCGACTTCGTCTTCACCGAAACCCAGGCGCACGGCTACAAGTGGATGGAGGACGACCACCCGGAAATATACCGGCAGCTCCACGAGTGGTTCAAAGCCGGGCGCTGGGAGATCACGGGCGGCTCATGGTCCGAGTTCGACTCCAACCTCCCCGACGGCGAATCCTTCGTCCGTCAGTTCCTCTACGGAAAACGATACTTCAGGGAAAAGTTCAATAAGGACGTCATCATCGGCTGGACCCCAGATTCCTTCGGCTACAACTGGAACCTCCCGCAGATTATGAGAAAATCCGGCATGATCGGCTTCCTCACACAGAAGATCAACTGGAACGACACCACCCGTTTCCCCTACCACGTCTTCTGGTGGGAAGGTCCCGACGGCTCTAAAATCCTCACCTACTTCCCCGTCGGCGGCTACGGCGAATCCGTGGACGCCCCGCGGATGATCGAGCAGCTCAAGCAGATCAAACAGAAACACGACCTGAACGAGAACTTCGTCATCTTCGGCGTCGGCGACCACGGCGGCGGCGTCACAAGGGGACACCTCAACCGCGCCTCCGCGCTCAAAAACAACGATATCTACCCCGAAATCATATTCACGTCCGCCGAGGACTACTTCAAACACCTCCACGAACTGGCAAAGGAAAAAAACTTCCCCACCTACAACGACGAACTCTACCTCGAGTTCCACCGCGGAACCTACACCACACAGGCGAAAACAAAGCGCAACAACCGCCTCGGCGAAGTCACACTCATGAACGCCGAAAAATTCGCCTCCATCGCCTCCCTCGCCGCAGGTGAAAAATACCCCGCACCCGCCATCTTCGACGGCTGGTACGTCCTCATGCTCAACCACATGCACGACATCCTCCCCGGCTCCGGCATCAACAAGGTCTATCAGGACGCCGACAGGGACTACGCCGGACTCCTCAAGACCGAACGGGGCGTCATCGAAAACGCGCTCGACGCGATTGCCGGACTCATAGACACCTCCGGCGACGGCGTCCCCATCGTCATCTTCAACCCTCTCGGCTGGCGCAGGGACGGCATCGTCGAAATCACCGCCGACGGACTCGCCGAAAAACCCGCCGTCCTTGACCCCGCCGGCGTGGAAATACCTTCCCAGACGATCAATCGCGGGAACGGCAGAAGGCTCCTCTTCATCGCCCGCCGCGTGCCCCCCCTCGGCTATTCGGTCTACAGAATCGTCGAAAAGAAGACCCCCCCCTGAAAACGGACGTCTCCGTTTCCCCCTCCACCCTCGAAAACGCCTCCTTCCGCGTCACCCTCGACCCCAAATCGGGCGACGTCGTCAGCTTCTACGACAAACGACACAAAAGGGAACTTTTCGAGCCGGGCAAAGCGGGTAACAGAATCCAGCTCTTCGACGACCGCCCCACCGCGCACGACGCCTGGAACATCGCAATCGGCGACGAAAAATACCTCGACCGCGTCGGCGACGCCGAAATCGTCGAGTCCGGACCCGTGCGCGTCACACTCAAAGTATCGAAGCAGTTCAACATCTCGAAGTTCAACCACTACCTCTCGCTCTACGAAAATTACCCCCAGTTCGAGGGACGGATTGACGTGGACTGGCAGGAGCGCCGCGTGATCGCAAAGCTCGCCTTCCCCCTCAACCTCTCCAGCGAATCCGCATGGTTCGAAATCCCCTACGCCGCCATCGAGCGCCGCTCGGTGCCCCGCACGCTCGCCGAACAGGCGAAATGGGAAGTGTCAGCCCAGAAGTGGGTTGACTACACCGACGCCTCCGGCGCCTTCGGCGTCAGCCTCCTCAACAACTCCAAGTACGGCTACGACGTCAAGAGAAACGTACTGCGCATGACACTCCTGCGCTCACCCGTAAGCCCCGACCCCGTCGCCGACCGCGGCGCACACTCCATACCCTACGCCCTCTATCCACACCCGGGCGACTGGCGCGACGCCGACACCCCCCGCAGGGGCTTCGAATTCAACTACCCCCTCATCCCCTGGCTTGCGCACCCCCATCCCGGCAGGCTCCCCAAAGAAAAATCCTTCTTCGCCGCCGAACCCTCCAACGTCATACTCACCGTCGTCAAAAAGGCGGAGGACTCCAGCCGGCTCGTGCTCCGAGTCTTCGAAGCCGCGGGCAGGGACACCACCGCGACCATCACACTCCCCGCAACGCCGAAATCCGTCGTCGAAACCAACCTACTGGAAGAAAAAATCGCTGACGTCGGGTTCCAAGGACCGAAGATAACGGTCCCGGTGAGCCACTTCGAGATAAAGTCGTTCAAGGTCGCGTTCTGAACGGGCGGATGAACGACCGCCGCCGCGAACGCCGCGCCCCCCCTCTCTTTCGCGCCGGCGTCCGGCGGCCCCACATGCCATCGCAAACCATGACCTTACGCTCCGTCAAACGCGCCGCGGCTCTCGCCGCAGTCTCACTCCTCTTCCTCGCGCACGTGCCCCTCGCACACCCCTTCGACCAGACCTACGAGTCAACCGTCGAGGCGCTCGAAACCTACCGTACGCTCATCGCCGACTACCCCGAAGACCTCGAACTCCGCTACCTCCTCGGGGACATGCAGATACGCGCCGGCAAACTCGACGACGCCGGAGCCACCTTCGAGCAGCTCCTCACCCTCGACCCCGGATATGACATGGCGCACTACCGCCTCGCGGAAGTCTTCTACAGACGCGAAAAATACGCCGAAGCCCTCACCCCACTCGAAAAAATGAAGGACAAGTCGCTCCAGGACGACAAACTCATCGCCATGGCGACCGTCTTCCTCAAGCTCGAAAATCCCCGCAAAGCCCTCGAACTTTCACGGAAAGCCATCGAAACCGACGAACTCAACCCCGGCGGTTGGCTCCACATGGGTCTCGCCTTCAGGGACATGGGCGAAACCGAAAAAGCTATCGAATACATGGAAAAATCTTTCCTCATGGACCCCGCTCAGCCCCTCGTCTTCGAATGGTACGACGAACTCCTCGAAAAACACCGCACGCCGGCACAGAGACTCGAAATACTCCAGCGCCTCCTCAAAAAAATCCCACGGGACTACACAGCCGCCGTCCGCATGAAGGACCGGATAAAATCGCTCAAAGGAAAAATGGAAAAGGAACCGGGTAAGCGGACTCCCTCGAAAAACGGGAAAAATCCATAGTGCGCGCGGAAATCGGACTTCGAGCTGCGTGAAAAGATGAAAAAGCGGTTTCGCAAACCGACAAACGGGGAGGGATACTACCGATGAACATCCGGAGACGTTTCCGGGCGCTCGCCGCGGCGGCGTTCCTTTCGCTGTTCTCAGGGGGGACCGCTCAGGCGGGGCTTCTCGCGGGATTCGCAAAGGAGGACATCACGCCGGCGCCCGGCTGCTACCTCGGAGGCTATTACTTCCGCTCCGAGACCGCCACGGGGGTACACGACCCCCTCTTCGCGCGCGCCATCGTCTTCGACAGCGGCGGGAAAAGGGCGGCGCTCGTAACGCTCGACCTCGTCATCATCAACGGAGTCCTCGCCGGCGAGGTCAAAACGGACATCAACGAAAAGCTCGGCATACCCCCGGAATACATCTCCATTTCCGCCACCCACACCCACGCCGGACCGCAGGGATACTACGAGGAATACGGAAAGTACCCGAAGATATTCGACCCCGAAATGAAACGCTTCATGAAGGAAAAGATAACCGCCGCCGTCGTGCGCGCCGTCGCCAGCCTCGCCCCAGCCTCCGTCGCCTTCGCCTCATTCCAGCTCGACGGCTTTTCACATAACCGCCACGACCCCGACGGTCCCGTGGACCGCACCGCCGTCCTCATGGTCGTGCGCGACCCCGCCGGCGCGCCCGTCGCCGGCTTCCTCAACTTCGCGGCTCATCCCACCGTCCTCGGCGCCGGCAACCTTGAAATCAGCGGCGACTGGGCGGGCGCCTTCTCCGCCGCCATGGAGGAAAAACTGGGCGGGAACGCCGTTTTCCAGCTTGTCCAGGGCGCCGCGGGGAACATCGGTCCCGCCGCGCGCCTGGGCGGCACTTTTGATTCGTGCCGCGACATCGCCGAAAGAATGTCCTCCGCCGTTCTCGACCGCTTCGACTCCGCGCAGCCCGTCTCCGATTTCCCCGTCGCCGCCGCCCTCGAAAGCCACACGCTGAAGGTCAAAAGCAGAAAAAGCGTCATGGAATTCGCAAAAAAACTCCCGGAACTCAAAGAACAAATCATGGAAACGGAGCTGCCCGCCGACGTCAAAAACAGGCGCATCGGGTGGCTGGAGGAACGCCAGGGAACCGAATCCTTTCTCCAGATGATCATCCCCACCATGAGCCGCGTCCGGAAAGGGGCGACGGACACCGCCGTGCAGGTCATCCGCCTCGGTCCCGCCCTCGTCGTCACAATGCCCGGCGAGGCGATCACCGAATTCAGCATCAGGTTCCGCGAAGACCTCAAACCCTTCACCGTCGTGGTGCAGGCGTACGCCAACGACCACCTCGGCTACATCGTTGACGAAAAGGTGCTCAACGAAGGCGGCTACGAGGCTTCGATGTCGCTCGTTTATCCCTCGGAGGCGGAGAGGCTGTACTCCTCGGTGCTCGACATGGCGGAGCGGCTCACAAAGGGGCACTGACGCGCCTCCGGGGTGCTGGGTGATCACACCAACCTTATATAATAAGGATACAAGCCTTATCACTACTGTCCTGTTAAAAAAACCAGTACAAAGAAATAATACGATAGAATAAGGAGTTTTTCACGAAAATGATTTTTTTCGATTTCAAACGAAAATTCCAATTTTTCAACCATCTCCCTATGGAAATCATAGAAAATCAGCAAAATATGTATTAGAATCCCTACACAATTCTACAGATTTTAGTGGTTGCGCTTTTTGAAAAAACGCCCATTTTGCCGGGATTTTTAGATATGTTGCTAATAGGCAACATAGTTGGCTCCCAAAAACGGCTTTGATTGATGGGTTTTTAACGGGACAGTAGTGAAGCCTTATATCAATCTACACACATTGACAGAAGCTGCCGCTGCTCACCCATCTGTCTACAGGGCATTGACAAAGCATTCAATTTTTACCTATGATCGGCAAAACAAATGGAGGGAGCCAAAAGAATTTTTTAGAAGATATAGTATTTTTCCCCAAAATGATATAATTTAGTGCAATATCGAGGATTTTGGGGCACGATGAGCAAAAGCGGAGAACTCAGAGACCCGATTCACGGCTTCATTCAGCGTTCTGATATTGAACAGAAGCTGATAGACACAAGCGTATTTCAGCGTTTGCGTGGCATTAAGCAGCTTTCTATGGCGAATCTTGTATACCCGGGCGCACTGCATACTCGCTTTGACCATTCTATCGGGGTAATGCATGTCGCTGGCAGAATGGCTGAAAAGTTGGAGGTCGATTGGGAAAAACTACCGAATGTAAGATTATCTGCACTGCTTCATGATATCGGACACGGCCCGTTTTCGCATGTTTCTGAAGATTTATTATACAAGTATTACGATAAAAGGCGAGTAAAGCCAAAAAACAATGAAAAGATTCATGAACTATTGACATGCCAAATAATAGAATCCAATAAAGAATTATCTCGCATTCCTTTTGATCGTGAGAAAGTTTCAGGTTTAATATTAGGCACATTGGACGAACCGTTTGTTCATGGCATTATTTCAGGCCCACTTGATGCCGATAAGTTAGATTACCTCCTTCGTGACAGTTATTTTTGCGGTGTTAAATACGGCATCTATGACATTGATAGACTTATAGGCACTCTTCTCCCCCAGTGAACTTTCGTACTTTTTGGTTCCCGCTCCACGGAGGAAGCTTTAAAGACAGATGAATTTTATTTATGTCCGATGCAAATCCGATCATGCGAAAATCAATATGCGCGAAACGCCTTGGAGTGCG
>JBFMFE010000200.1:0-23027 GCA_040752295.1 bacterium | reverse complement strand
CACTTGTTCGGTCCGCGCACCCGCGGGAGCGCGGTTCTCGATGAAGACGCCGGGCTTACGGCGGAAGCCCGGATGGGCGTCAGTCGGCGGCGATGCCGATGATCGCCGCCACCGCCACGCCGATCCAGAGCGCCGCCTGCGCCCTCTTTCTCGACTGTTCGCTCCGTTTCAGGTCGTCGGACAGCGAGCGCAGTTCCTCCGTCAGTATGTTCACGTCGCGGCGCAGGTTCGCGTTTTCTTCCTCTAATTTCGTGAGGCTTCCGCGGAACTCGAGCGTCGCCTTCGATATGTCCTGCTGGATGACGACCTTGCCGGACTCGATGTCGGAGATGCGCTTTTCGATGCCCGCGACGCGCGTGTCGTAGTTCGCCATGTCGCCCTTGAACTCGTCGCTGAGCTTTTTGATCGCCTTCAGGTCCACCCCCGACATCCTGATCTCGCCGGATTCGATCTGATCGATCAGCTTTCCGAGCGCCGCGGCGAACACGACCCTGCTCAGCGGCTTGTCGCCCTGGAACGTCCTGTCGTCGTAAAGCGCCAGATAGCCCCGTTCGACGAGCATCTGTATGCTCTCGTACGCCCAGTGTCCGGGTCCGACGTCGGCTATCTCCACCGCGCACGCCGCCGTCCCCACCACCGCCAGTAACGCCGCCGTGACGAACACCCGTCTCATCGCATCACATCCTTTCATTTCATTATCGCTTCGAACCTCCGGCGCCGGGCGTCCGGGAAAAACTGAGTCGGACCGAAGCCCGGAGCGGTTTTTTGCTCACGGTTTTTTCACGGCGATCTCCGCGTTCTCGAGGAGAAATTCCATCGCCTCTCCGCGCTCGTCCGTGAGGGCAAGCTCCACCGCCATCACTCCCGACCAGCCCGGCTTCGCCGTTGTGAAATGCACGATTGCCAGCGAGCCGTTCCCCGTGAACGGCGCGGCGCCCCTCGAACCCTCGATCCCCGAGACCACACCCGCCTCGTTGTCTATGCGAGGCTCACGCCACGCGGACGCCGTCCCCCCTTCCACGAAGGCTGTGCCCTGCGACACCCGAATCGCCTGGAGCACCTCGGGGTTGAACCTCACGGAAAAAGACGCCCCTTTCAGCTTCCGGGCGGAACTGACGAACACCTCCGCCGGGAAGATCACGCCCGGCGCCGCCTCCCTCGGCACACCGAGCCATTCGATCTTCGTCGGCATGGGCGGCACGCGCACGGTGCGGGTGATGCTCCGGGATTCCGTGCTGTCCGACGTTATGAGAACGTTGTACTTGAGTATCCCCGAACGTTCGCCCGTGGCGATCACCTTCCAGGCGAACACGAGCGTCTCCCTGCCGTCGAGCCTCGGGAACGACTGAACCGGTCTGTTGCTTCCGGGAAAGACAAGCCCCTCTGGAAGCGACAGCGCCACCTCCAGGTTGTCAATGGGTGATTCGCCGCGGTTTCTGCACACGAGCCTGATCTCGAACGGGTTGCTCGGACCGTAACGCTTACCGTCAACGACGGTCAGTTCCCGCGGCGCTTCGAGGCTTGCGTCTATCCCCGGCGGCGAAAGCAGCGTCACGCTCGTGGTCAGCGTCACCGGTTCCACCTCGGCGGACCTCGCGGAGATTTTCAGTTTTCTTTCTCCCTCGCCGAAGGGTTCCGGCTCGACGCGCCAGCCCACCGCGCGCTCCTCGCCCGGGGCGAGCGTCTTCAGGCGGCGCTCCGCCGTCTCGCCCTCCGACAGCCGCACCCCCTTCGGCGCCTCGAGCGAGACGCGAACGTCGCTCAGCGGAAAGTCGGCGGCGTTCCCGACGTACGCGTAAAGGGTTCTCGTGCGGACCTGGTTCTTCGCCGTCGCCCACCGCCCGAGCCGTGGATTGGCGCCCACGACGAGAACGTCCCCCACGACGTTGAGGTAATCTATGCCGTACATGGTGGCGAACCGGAGACTTCCACCGGGGGCGATTTCCCTTTCGCGCCACAACAGCGCCGTCGCGCTGTCCATCTCTTCCTCGCCCTCGCGCAGGAAACTCCTTCCCTCCTCGTACGGGAGATCGAAGAGGCGGTCCGCCGCCTTGCCCCAGTTCGCGAAGACGACCTCGTCCGGCGGGGTCAGCCCCTCGCCCCTCAGCGTGCCGCGGGCGACAACGCCCGGGTTCTCCAGCGAGTCGAACGCGACCCAGTACTCCGGGACATCGTCCCCGGCGAGGCGCGTCTCCACGGTCACGTCCCTCTCCCCCACCCTGAACGGCGCGCCGTCGTTGCTTCCGAGCAAAGTGTCTAAAAGCACCCTCAGCCCCGCGCGCCGCGCGACTAATCCCGGATTCTCCACCGTGTACGTCACCCTCACGCTGTCCGTCAGCCCGCTCGCCGCGCCCCCGGCAAGCTCCAGCCGCTGGGTCACCACCAAGCCCCCGACGCCGCACTTCATCTCCACCGCCGCCCCCCCGTCCACAACCGCGGGAGCGGCTGAAATCCCGCCGTACCTTCCCCCGCGCCCGGCGCGCCTCTGCGACGCGCCGCCGAAGACGTAATCCTCCCCGTCCACCCTCACCGTCGTGAACGACGTCCACGGACGTGGGCGCCCGTAGATGAGTATCTTCCCGTCGTCCATCGCGGTCGAAGGGTCCCCCCTCACCGTCTCGATGGAAAACCGTCCCGTCTCCGCCGGTCCGGTGTTCACCTCGAAATAAATGAACTCGTTTTTCACTTTCAGGACAGGCGGAAGCGCCGGGGCGGCTGGTTCGCCCGTCGCTTCGGCGGGCGCGCCCTCGGTCGCCGGCGCCGCCGCGGGGGCTTCCGCCGGCGCCTCCTCAATGGACGGCGCGCCTTTCACCTCGACCGTCGCGGTCGCCGTGATCGCGACGTCGGCGCCCGCGGTCCCGGCGCTCTCAACCGTCCTTATCTCAACGGTCGTCGTTCCCGCGCCGCCCTCCGCGCCGCGGCACGGCCCGGCGCAGAAAACACACGCGAACAGGATCATCGAGAAGTTGCGGAGCGGCGCCGGCGTCATTTTCGTCACTCAAGCACGCAGACGTTCCTCCCGGCGCAGTCGTAACTGCACCGTATCGTTCCCCTGTACACGCCGCCCGGCTCCGCGCCGAGCGCGCTTAAAGAAAAATTATTCTGAATGAACCACACCGCTTTCTTTATCGTCGTCGTGTCCCCCACGAGCCGCCCGGCGTCCGGTATCACCGAAAGCGCGCCGTCCCTGAACACCGCCTCGAAGTAACTCTCGCCGCTCACGCCGCGGTTCTCGTCGGTCTTCGAGCAGTACACCTCGAACGCGCCGAACGCGCCCGTCGGAAACGGCGACTCACGCACTCCAGCGCCCATCTCCGCGACGCCCTCATCGCCCTTCATCGCGGGTTGCTCCTGCGCCGCCTCTTCCTCTCCGGCGGCTTGCGCCTCCCCGGCGGTCTTACCCTCCCTTTCAGCCTCGGCGGGCGCGGCACGCTCCTGTATCTTCTCCTCCACCTGCACCTCGGAGACTTCAGGCAGGACGCCGGTTTCTTCCGTTGCGACGGACGGCTGCGCCTCCGCCCCGGCGGGCGCCTCGACCGCCCCCGGCACGTACACGACGTCAACGGGGTAGTATTCCTTCGCCTCCGTTCCCGCGGCGCGTCCCGCCACCCTGCCGAGGAGCAGCGCAAGGAGCAGGACGATCACGCAGTGAACCGTTATCGAGATCAGGTACGAGGCTACGGTCGCGTTGACTTCACTCCTGCGGTGGTTCCTCATATTTTTTCTCCGCCGCCAGCGCGAGCTTCGCAGCCCCCGCGCCCCTCACGACGTCCAGCACCTGAATCAGCCGCGCATAGGGAACCGTCCCGTCGGCGTTGATTATGAACGATGCGTCGGGCGATTCGTCGAGTTTCTTCCTCACGAGCGAATCGAGGGCGGTGTCCTCGACGTCCGCTCCCACCTCTACGTCCTCGAAAAAGACCTTACCGTCCTCCCGGACGGAAATCTGAACGTTCTCGGGAATGGTCTCGGCGGTCTTCGCCTCGGGAAGGTTCACCTTCATCCCCGCCCGCGTGGTGATCAGCGTGGTCGAAACGGCGAAAAAGATGAGGAGAATGAACGCGCAGTCAATGAGCGGCACTATTTCGATGAGTGGACGCGCCCCCCTGTCCTTACGCCTTCGCGCCGCCGGCATCGCGCACCTCGAGACGATAGAAATTCAGAAACTCAACGACACCCTTCTCCATGTCGTTGATCAGGGCATCCACCCTGCCTGAAAGGTAATTGTGAAGAGCGAGAAACGGGATGGCGATCACCAGCCCCGCCGCGGTCGTGATCAGCGCCTCGGCGATGCCGCCCGACAACGCCGCCGAGTTTCCTATCTCGCCCTCCGCGATGACGTTGAACAGCCTCATCAGCCCCGCGATGGTGCCAAGAAGCCCCAGAAGCGGTGAGATGGTCACAATCGTGGAAAGAGCGGGAAGAAACCTTTCCATTCTCGGCGTTTCCGACAGCACCGCCTCGTTCACGCCTTCCTTGACCTCCTCCATGGGCAGGTCCCTCAACTCGATTGCCGTTTTGAGAACCCGCGCCACGGGTCCCGGCGTGGCGTCGCAGTATCCGATGGCGTTCTGGTAGTCCTTTTTCCTTACCGCGCCCTTTATCTTCTCCATGAGTTTTTCCGGCGCCACCTTCGCCCTGTTGAGGTGATACAGCTTTTCGATGCAGATGGCGAGCGCCGCCACGGAGCACAGTATGAGCGGATACATGACGGGACCGCCCTTTTGAATGAGACTGAAAACTGTGTACATAGGCTCCCTCCGAAATTTAAAAGATCATGCAAAATGCAAATCAATGCACAATCGTGCATTAAAGTTTGCCATTATAATAAATCGCAACTATTTTACAAGGACTGTTTTTAAAAATCAAGAGGTTAGTAAAAATAGTTAAATATAGGTAACCATATAAAGTTAAAGTCTCTTCAGTGTCGCATAATCTGCAACGCGCCGCCGCCACGTGTCTATTTCACTTCTCATCTTAAGCATCCTGAAACCTGATTTGCGTTAAAACGGAGGGAAATCACCGCCGGGGGGGCGACGCCACGCGGGCGGCGGCGCCGCGCAGAGAGATCAGGGCGGGACGAGTTCGCGGAAGAGGCTCATCATCGCCGCCGCCGCCGCCACCCATGAGTACCGCTCCCGCGCTCTCTGAAGTCCCTTCCGGATGAGTTCCTCGCGCAGGTCCCGGCTCCCGATGAGCGAATCGAGCGCGTTCCTGAGTCCCTGCACGTCTCCCTCGCGGAAGATAAGCCCCGCGTCGCCGACGACCTCGGGGATGGCTCCGGAGTCGGAAGCGACGACGGGCACGCCGCACGCCATCGCCTCGACGAGTATGCGCCCGAACTGCTCCTTCCAGTTTTTTATCGTGCGCGAGGGAAGGACGAGGGCGTCGGCGCAGGAGAGAAGGTCCGGCACGCCGCGCTGCGGGACGGCGGGGCGCCAGACGACGGCGCCGCGCAGCGGGAGCGAGGCGGCGAGCGCGCGGAGTTCGCCACCGCACGGACCGTCGCCGACGATGAGCAGGTCTATCGCCGCGTCGAGCATGGAGGCGGCGCGTATGAGGTCGTCCACACCCTTTTCCCTCACGAGGCGCCCGAGGTAAGCCGCGACGAAGTTTTTGAGACCGAGGCGGCGCCTCGTTTCCGCGGAGTCCGTCCTGCGGAACGTGTTCAGGTCAATCCCGTTGGGGACGACGATTATTTTTCGTTCGAAGCCCTTGCGGCGGAGGACGGCGGCGACTTCCTCGTTGCGGGCAATCATTGCGTCCGCGACGCGCAGCACGCGCCTCTCGAAGAACGAGAACGGGGGCGGGAAGCGCTTGAAGACGTTCTGTTCGGACTCGACGACGACCTTCGCGCGGGGTGCGGCGAGCCTGCGCGACAGAACCGCCTGGAACGCAGTAAGGCTCCAGGGTTCCTCGTGGACGTCAATCAGGTCCGGGCGCACGCGGCGGAAGAGCAGCGAAAGAAACGGATAATACTGGAGGTATCTCTGTCCGAACGCCGAGGAGAAAAGGGGGCGTCCCCTGACGATTTCGTATCGTTCGTCGCTGTCGCGCTCAAGCTCGACCATGCCCTGGGCTTCGAGGTTGCGCGGCGGCACGAGGAGGACGGGCTTATCGCCGGCGAGGCGCGCGAACTCCGCCATCCGCTCCTGGCTCGTCGCCAGGACGCAATTGTGGGAGATGACGAGGATTTTCATACCGGCTGCTTGAGCGCGACGAGGTGTATGGCGTTGCCGGGGGCGCGCGGCAGGAGCGGCTTGAGCACCCTCACGTCCACGTCGTTCACGAATCCGTGGAGCCTGTCGCGAATCGCCCCGAGCGATCTGCGCATCCGCCTGCGGGCGTCGTCGTCAACCCTGAAGCCCGCGCGCCTGAGGGTGCTCGCGGTGAGGAAAAGGTCCGCCAGTCCGAATGACGGGAGTGTGATTTTCTCGACTTTGAAGCCGGCGATTTCGACGAGCTTTCTGAGCGTGGCTGGCGTGAAATAATACAGGTGGTGCTCCGGCGCGAGAAGTCCCCAGTCGGCGCCGAGGATGCGGCGGGGGAGTGAATCGAAGCTGGGGGTTACAATGAAGATTCTTCCGCCGCGGCGCAGAAGCCTGAAGGCTTTCCTCAGCGCGGCGTAGGGGTTTGTGAGGTGTTCGATCACGTCGAACATCGTGACGGCGTCGAAGGTCTCGTCGTCGTAGGGCGCGTCGGTGATCTCGCCCTCGAAGACCTCAAGCCCGAAGTTTTTGCGGGCGAACTCCGCCGCGGTCGGCGCTATTTCCACGGCGCGGGCGTTCCACCCCCCGCGCGCCGCGGCGGCGGGAAAGAACCCGCCCGCGCTCCCGACGTCCAGAATGTCGCCGGGCGGCTTCATGATTCTCTCCACTTCCGCCAGAAGTTCCCCCGCTCTGCGTTCCGCCTCCGCGCTCCCCGCGCCGAAGTGATCCGCTATGCCGTAGCCTCTCTGCGCGTCGAAGTAGCCCTCGTCGTAGACCTCCCTCTTCAGCCTTTCCGCGGGCAGCCGCGGCGAGACATAGACAAGTCCGCACTGTCTGCACCTGACGATGCCGAATTCCGCCACGCGGTACAGTGTCTTCGCGGCGCCGGAACCGCAGAGATTGCAGACGACCTCTTCTAAAACCTGCATAACGCTTCAGCGAAATGAAGCTCAGCGACGGAAGAGAACATCGGAGCCGCTCGTCCGCCGGACGGCTGTGGAATTATTACAGGGAACGTAAAACAGGCTGCCCGATCGGTCAAAAACGAATAATGAATAACGAACAAGGAATGTCGAATGACGAACTATTTTTCCCATTGACGTTCCACGGTTCCTTGTTCGATATTCGATATTCAATTTGCGGCAGCCGCCGGGCACCTGCCTGTGCCGTGCCCGGCACGGCAGACAGGCTTGTTGAAATTATTCATTGCTCCCCTCAGTAAAGACGGCGACATTATTTTTCACGCACGATCGCGTGGGCGAACCCGTGCGTTCGCCTTTTTCAGGGCTAAAGCGATTCCTTTATTCTCCGCAGCGCTTTTTCCTTCGTCCTCTTGATGTTGAAAACGCTCTCGAGCTGGAGCCTTTCGAACACGCCGTAAACGCTGTCCGACATTTCGCACAGTATGAGTCGCGCGCGGCGTTCGTCGAGCGATTTTTTCAGTTCGATGAGCGACTTGATTCCGCTGCTGTCAACGAACTCCACGCCGTTCATGTCAACGACGATGCCCCGGACGCCCTGTCCGACTGCCTCCTGTATCCTCCCCGGCAGCGGGCGCATCGTCGCCTCTACGAGGTCGCCTGAAAGGGCGACCACCGCCACCGCTCCGTCTATACTTATCTGCACGTTTTGAGCACCCATGTCTACCTCCATGCCGTCTGTATTTGAGCGCCGGGGTAGTAGCGGGCGAGTATCCGCTTTGCGCTCCAGCCTTTCGCGGCGAGCCGCATCGCGCCCGTCTGGCACATCCCCACGCCGTGACCCCAGCCCGCGCCGTGGAAATTATATACCGTTTCGCCGCGGTTGTCTGTGTCCCTGTCAACTGTGAAAAGCGTGCTCTTCAGTCCGCCGAGCGCCCAGCGTATTTCGTCGCCCGAAAAACCGAACGCGCCCGAGGCGGTCAGTATCTCGAGTTCGGCGATCCTGCCCGAGGCGTGCCTTCGCAGAATCCTGACGTTCTTCAGGGCGCCGGGTTTGAGGGCGGGGTCGCCCGTGAAGACGGGCAGCGTGCCGGCGAGAATACCTTCCAGCTCCCGCGCTGTTTTCGAAACGCTCCACCGGAAGACTTTCGAGCCGGAGCAGCTGCCGGCGCCGGAGCGGAGAAACTTCCTGAAGGCGGAGTCCGAGGAGAGGTTCGAGGTTCGCGCGCCGTCGTCCACGGAGACGAGGTACGGCGCCTCCGCGCCGTCCCATGCGTGCGTGTAGGCGGCGGTTCTGCCCCCGCACGTGGAGTGGAAGAGGGGATTGGCAGGCTCGCCGCCGAACGTGAGGAGCATTCCGCGGGTTGCCCGGACGGCGGCGTCGGTTCCCGGGGCTTCCGCCCCGACGCCGCGGTAGACCTGGCAGTCGGGGCGTGCGCACAGGTGGAAGCCGTCGGCGGCGTGGCGTCTGAGATTTTTCACGAGGTACGTTCTGGCGATGATCGCCTGCGCCTTGAGGGCTTCCGGGGCGGCGCCGGGGGGCATCTCGGCGGGAAGAACGCTCCTGAGATAGTCTTCGGCGCCGACGATGTTTATAACGGACAGCGTACCGTAAGAGTCGGGCGCGATTTCGAGCCTGCCGCGGTACTCGCCGTCCGGGAGTTTGAGTCTCGCCGTGGAGACGAGGACGACGGGCGCATCGCCGGAGTAAAGGAGTTTCCCGCCGGAGGTCTCGATTGTGATTTTCGCCCGCGCGTCCGTCGCTTCGACCACGTTCGCGTTGAAGAGGCGGATGTCGCGGAGTATGCCCCAGACGTTCGCCGCCATGAGGGGGGAGGAATAGGGACCGAGCCGCGCCACCCACCCGTCGGGCTGGACGAGCGCGCAGGGAAAGCCGAAGGCGCTTCTGATTCTTTCGCAGTCGAACTCCGCCCGCTCGTAGCTCTTGTACGTTCCGACTTCGACGCGGTAGCCCGCGGCGCCGCCGGCGATGATTTCGCGCCTGATCACCAGAGTTCCGGGTTCCGCCCGGTTGAGGAGGACGCCCGGGGAGGAAAAGAGTTTGACCGGGCGAGAGTTTTCGATTTTGACGTCGGTAATTTTTTGAGCGACGCCGATGCGCACTTCCGGCTCGGCGTCGGGGACAGGCGCGGCGGGGAGAAGGCTGAAGATGAAAAAGGCAGCGAAGATCGCAAGGAGCGCTGTTGCGGCGTGCTTCATCCCCGGCGCTGAGTGTCCCTCCCGGCGCTATTTTAGCAGAAAGCCGTCCGGCGGGTGATTTCGCGCGCGACGGGGCATTCGCCGGCGCGAACGACCGGCGTCATCTTCTGTAATAGCCGACAATCCTGAGGAGGGCTTCCACCACCGAGCGCGCGTCGTCGTCCGTCATTCTGGGGAAGAGAGGGAGGGTTACAATCGTGTCGTAGAGCTTTTCGGCGACGGGAAAATCGCCGCGTTTGAACCCGAAAGTTTCACGGAACCAGGGATGGAGGTGAAGCGGGAGGTAATGTACGTTCGCGGCGACGTTCTCGGCGCGGAGGGCGCGCAGGACGCGGTCGCGGTCAACCTTAAGCGTCTCCGGGCGGATTCGGACGACGTAGAGGTGGCGCGCGGATTCCGAATGCGCCGGCGCCCGCGGGGGTATCAGGGTCTCGTCCGCGGCGAACGCCGCGTCGTAAAGCGCGCAGATTTCCCTGCGGCGGCGCAGGAAGTCATCGAGGCGCTTCAACTGCGAAAGCCCCAGTGCCGCCTGTATGTCCATCATGTTGCACTTGAAGCCGTGCTCGCGCACCTCGTAGTGCCAGGGGCGTTCGCTCCCGGCTCTCGCCCAGGCGTCGGCGGGTATGCCGAAAAAGCGCAGGGAGACGAGCCTGCGGCGGAGCGGTTCGTCGTCGGTGGTGATCATGCCGCCCTCGCCGGAGGTGACGTTTTTGACGGCGTGGAAGGAGAAGCAGGTCAAGTCGCCGAGCGTGCCGATGCGGCGTCCCTTGTAGGAAGCGCCGAGCGCGTGGGCGGCGTCCTCGACGACGAAGAGCCTGTTTTCGGCGGCGATGCGCATGAGTTCGTCCATCTCGCAGGGCGCGCCGCCGTAGTGCATCGGCAGGAGCGCGCGGGTGCGGGGGGTGAGTTTTTCGGCGACGCGGGCGGGGTCGAGGTTGAAGTCGTCCTCGCGGACGTCGGCGAAGACCGCGCGCGCGCCGTTGTGCGTGACGGCGAAAGCGGTGGCGACGAACGTAAGCGGTGTGGTGATGACCTCGTCGCCCGGTTCGAGGTCGAGGGCGGCGAAGCAGAGATGAAGCGCGTGGGTACAGGAGTAGACCGCCACCGCGTGCGCCGCGCCGGTCAGCGCCGCGAACTCGTTCTCGAAGCGCTGGACGACCGGACCGGACGTGATCCAGGAAGAGCGAAGGACGTTCGTCACCTCACGGACGTCCTCATCGGTTATCCACTGTGTGGCGTAGGGGAGCGGTTCGGAGCGGACGGGGGCGCCGCCCTCGATTGCGGGAACGCCGGTGTTTCCGTTCGGCGGCATGAGATTCACCCCTGCCGTTTTCCGGCGCCTGAGGAGGCTCGCGCGAGCCACTCCCTCGTCTTTGCGATGCCCGATTCGAGGGGCGTCGCGGGTTTCCAGCCGAACACGTCCGCCGCCCTCCGGGCGTTTCCACGCAGTTTCATTATCTCGCTCTGCGGATGCGGGTGCGCGACGCGCCTTATCCTCGAGGCGGTCTTCTCCGGCGCGGATTCGAGGACGAGCCGCGCGAGGCGGGCGATGGTGACGTCGCGTCCGGTGGCGGCGTTGAAGACCTCCCCCCTGCCTTTTTTCGAGAGCGAGCACCGGAGGACGAACTCCGCGCAGTCCTCGACGTACAGGAGGTCGCGCGTCTGGTTTCCCCCGCCGAAAATTTCGAGGTCGCGCCCCGTCATCTGCCTGTGAAGGAAGATGGAGACCACGCCGCCCTCCCCGCTGGTCTTCTGGAACGGTCCGTATGTGTTGAAGGGACGCAGGACGACCGCCGGCAGGCGGTAGGCGTGAAACCACGAGATGACGAGGTGTTCGCCGGCGAGTTTCGCGGCCGCATACGGCGAGCGCGGGAGCGCGGGGTGGCGTTCGGTTATGCCGGCGCTCCCCGCAGCCCTGTCGTACACCATGCAGGTGCTCATGAAGACGAAGGGGATTTTGCCGGGCCTGCATCTTTCAAGAAGCAGATAGGTGCCGGTGACGTCGGAGCGGAAAGTCGCCGCGGGGCCGTCTATGCTGTCCTGTACGTTGATCCGCGCGGCGAGGTGGACGCATAGCTCCGGACGAAAGCTTTCGAAGACCCTGTCGAGGGTTTTTCCGCTCTCGACGGTTCCCTTCACGACGGCGCTGAGGCGTGGTTCGTTCTCGAATTCGCGGAGGTTGAGCCTCGTGGAGTTGGAGAAGTCGTCGAGGACGCAGACGCGGTGTGGGGTGTCGCCGAGGAAAGCGGCTACGACCCATCGCCCGATGAAACCGGCGCCGCCTGTGACGAGGACGTTCACTTTGCCGCTTACCCTTTCAGCCCGTACAACCCGCGGAGGACGCGTTCGATCTCGCGGGGGGAGAGCGCGTCTTCCTCGCGGGATATGTACTTTACGACTTCCGGTTTCTTCTGGCCGGGGTAGTGGTATTCCTTTTCGAAGAGTTCGGGCACCTGTGGGAGGAGAATGAACATGTCCGGTGTTTCGACGGCTCTTGTGGATTCCTCCTCGGTCATGAGTTCCTCGTAGGGTTTTTCGCCGGGCTGAACGCCGATGTACTCGATTCTGATGTTTTTCACGCGGGGGGGCTTGAAGAGCCTGATCATCACGCTCACGAGGTCGCGGATGCAGATGACCGGCATTTTGAGTATGAAGATTTCGCCGCCTTTGGCGAGCTGGGTGGCTTTGAAGACAAGGTTCAGCGCCTCACGCTGCGTGATGATGAACCGCGTCATGGAGGGTTCGGTCACCGTGACGGGACCGCCGGCTTCTATCTGTTTTTTGAAGAGGGGTATGACGGAGCCGGTGGAGCCGAGGACGTTTCCGAAGCGCACCGATGAGAAGACCGTAGCGTGCCTGCCCTTGTAGTAGTTGGCGGCGGTGAAGAGGCGTTCGGCGAAGAGCTTGGAGACGCCCATCGTGTTGCAGGGGTTGGTGGCTTTGTCGGTGCTTGTGAGTATGACCTTCTTTACTCTGGCGTCGAGTGCGGACTCGATGACGTTCTTCGAGCCGATGAGGTTGGTCTTGAGCGCCTCGAAGGGGTTGTACTCGCAGGCGACGACGTGTTTCATGGCGGCGGTGTGGAAGACGTAGTCAACGTTCTCCATGGCGTGTTCGAGGCGCTCCTTGTCGCGGACGTCGCCGATGAAGAAGCGCAGGTTCATGTACTCCCGCATCTCCTGCTGAAAGTCGAATTGTTTCGCCTCGTCCCTGCTGAAGACGCGCACCACGCGTGGGTCGTGCATGAGGACTTCGCGTACGATGTGTTTTCCGAGCGTTCCCGTGCCGCCGGTGACGAGCACGATCCTGTCCCTGAAGAATTCCTTCATGATGTTTCCTCGCTGAGTTTTTTTATCAACTCGGTGAAACTGCCGGACACCATGCCGCCTGCGTTCTTGATGCACTCGAAGGTGAAGCGGCTGACCTCGACGATCCCCTTGTACCTTTCCTCCCTGGGCAGCGATTCGTCGTCCTTGAAGTGAAAGATGGTGACCATCATCCTTTCGAGCGCGAGGCTCATGAAATCGAGATATTCGCCCTGTTTTTTGATTTTTTCCTCGAGGTTTCTCACCTTTTTAAGGGAGCGGATGAGCGCGGAGTCGAACCTGTTCTTTTCGATGTACCTGAGGGCTTTCTTCGATTCCCTCAAGCCCTTCTCCGCGTCGGCGTGTATCCTGTCGTAAACCTCGGCGTACTCCCTGATCTTTTCGATGAGCGGACCGGCGTCCGGCGGTTCGAACGCGGAGTGCGCCTCGTGGAGAATCGCGACGGGGTCGTAAGGCTCGGCGCAGAACCGATCAATGGCGTCGCTCAGCGTCATGATCTCGGTTCCTGTTATCCGCGCTCCGCCCTCGGTGGCGTCAACGACCTTGTTGGGGATTGACTTGATGGACGCGTTGAAGTACTTGAGGAAGGCGTGGAACGAACGGTACGTGTACATGGGGTTGCCGTGTATGTCTGGTATCTCGATCAGCTCGATCTTTCCGTCGCGGATGAGCTGCGTTGACCTTCCGTTTTCGAAGCTGCCGTCGGCGTAGAATTTCATGCCGGGGAAGCCCAGATCAACGCCTGCGAGTATGATGGGGTCGCCTCCGGTGAAGACGGCGAGGTTGAATGCGTCCGTGAGCACTGAGCCGCCCGAGCCGAGCAGCCCCTTTGCGCCGATGATCGGGTCGTAAATCGCCGCCGTCGCGGGCGAGTGGTAATAGCTGAAGGTCTTTCCATTGTGGTTGCGGGGTATCTCCGGACACACCTCGATGGAGGGCACGAGGAAGGATTCGGACGTGTCAACCCCCCTGAGCTTTTCGTAGTTCTCCTTCTGATAGTCCACGCTCACAATCACGTCGGGGACGATGCCGCGCGTGCGGAGTATCTTGGTGGCGGTGTCCACGGCGATGATAAGCGCCCTCCCCTTCACCCGTTTGAGCTGGTCCATGTTCTTTTCGATGGAGGGTCCGGGGGCGACGACGAAGACGGGTTTTCCTTTGAACCTGCCGTGGAGCGCGGCGATGCCGGGATTGCGCATGGCGACGGGGAAGTTCTCGACGGTGTTGCTGAAGAATGTTTCGCCGGCGTAGATTCCGGTGAAGAGGTTGAAGAGGAAATAGTCGCGAATGTTGGCGATCGTTCCGGAGATCATCTCGTGCATGTCGGGGAGCAGCCTGAAGTGCGGCAGCGTGAAGACGCGGAAATTCGGGAGGTTCGCCGACGAGACGCCGCCGCCGATGACGAAGGCGAGGTAATCCGGCTCCATGACGTGTCCGAGTGAGACGCGGGGGGAGCCGAAGATTTTCCGCAGGTCCCTTCGCTTCATCGCCTCTTCGAAGACGGTGACGAAGGGTTCCACGGCGACGATGATGTTTTTTCTGGTTTTCGCGAGCAGGTGCTCGACGTGGTAGCCGAAACCGAAGCCGAGCAGGACGATGCGGTCCTCGTCGTCGAAGGCGGCGTTCTCGAACGTCTTCTCGGCTTCCCTGACGGGGTCGTAGGGGGAATGTCCGTGGATTTCCCTTCCGTCGGCGGTTCCGACCGTGAACGTGGGATGGTTGTTTCTGCCGTTGAAAAAAGTGAACTTGAAGCCGTCGTCGAGCTTTTTCTCTCTGGCAAGCTCCTGCTCGAAGGCGTGGAAGACCGGCGCCCTGAAGTGCCTGAACAGGTTTCGATTCTCGGTGTAGAAATCCGTCTGTTCCATGGCGCCCGTGCAGGTTCCGCGGTGTTCGAAATCCGCCGGCGGTTTCAGATTACGTGTAAACCGGCACGGTAATTATTATTTGAAAAACCGTGGGTGAAATCAAGCGGAAGCGCGCCGGTGCGTGTGCTATTCATCAGCCGGCTTGAGATGCCCGGCGCGGCGGACGATGTCCCTTCGCTGCTCGACGGTGACGTGTTCCCACGCCTCGCGAAGTTCCCTGAGTATCCTGAGGGCTTCCTCGACCTTTTCCCTGTTGTTTTCGACGTTCGCCTCGACGAGCCTCATGTGAAGGTAAAGGTAGAGGGACTTGAGGTTCTGCGAGAGTTCGCCGCCGGCATCCATGTTGAGGGCGACGGTGAGTTCCGTGACGATCTTCTGCGCCCTTATCAGCTTGTTGTGAACGCTCTCCTTGTTTTTTCCGAAGTCGAGGAGCGCCTGCTCGCACATCTTGATCGCCTCGCTGTAGAGCATGACGACGAGCATGAGCGGGCTGGCGGTCTCGATGGCGTTGACCCTGTACCGCCTGTAGGGATCGCCGTGCACAAGCTGGAATTTCCTGTCTTCCATTTCCACGTCACGTTCCCCGCACGATTCCCTCGATGCGCGGGAGGAAGGCTATGAGGGCGTTGACGTCGGGTGAAAGCTCGTACTCGAGGTAATCGTTGATCAGCACCTGGTCCTTGTTTTCCATCGCGGCGACGAGCGCCTGGAGTTTTTCGTTGAAGGAGGCGATGAACGACTGGACGTCACGGTCGTCTATCTTGAGCGTGTGGGGGTCCAGAAGTTCGGCGAAGAATGACTGTGAGAGGAGGTTGAAAAAGGCGATGAGCGTGTCAACGGCGTCCTTCAGTTTCTCCATCGCGACGTCGGTTTCGCCCGCCGCGAGGTGCTCCTGTATCGCGGAGAAGCGTTCAACGGCGCCCCGGAGCCTTGCCTCCGACGCCCCGAACTCGCGGAGGATGTGGTCGTTGAGCGGCTCCGTCGTCAGGTAGATTGATTTGACGCGCGAGACGGGGACCTGTTCGGGCGTGAGCTTCATGTCGGTGCCTTCTTCCGTCTCGCCGAGTTTCAGTTCCGTGACGATCCTCCTGCCGTCCACAAGGATTCGCTCGCTGACCTTGAGTATGGCGTCCTTCAGGTTGAGCGGCTCGTCGAAGCGCCAGTCCTTCTCAACCCCGTCAACGATGACTTTCATTGCGCTCCGTCTTTCGTTTTAAACCTTGGGGACCGTAAACCGGGAACCGGTCACTTTCACCTTCCCGGTCGAGGTTACTTGCTTGTCGTGGAGGTGGAGGCGGCGTTAATGAGGTTCTGGAGCTGGGTTGAGACGTACACGCTCTGTGTCTGGAGCTGCTGGAGGAGTTCCTCCATGAGGGCGAACGAGGAGCGGAGGCGTTCCTCTTCGGCGGCGACGCGGTCTTCCCAGGTCTCGATGTCGTCGTCAATGCTCTCGATGCGGTCGTCAATGCCGAGGACGCGGCTGTAGACGGTGCCGGCGAATTCCTGGACGCTGCTGACCCTCGTCTGCTCCTGGAGGTACTGGTCGAGCTGGTCCGACCAGTTTTCGAGGAGTTTGTACACCTCGTCCTTGTTGTCGGCGAGGGCGGCGCGGAAGGTTTCCTCGTCGAAGGTGATATTGTCGCTCACGTACGAGCCGAGCGACGGCTCGCTCTCGATGCCGATGAGGGCGAGAGAGTTGTATGTCGCGATGGAGCCGTCAACGTATCCGGTCGTCCTGATACGGATGTCCGCCTTGATGGAGACGAGGTCGTAGTCGCCGCGCAGGACGCCGAACTTGAGGTCGCTCGTTGTTTCCGGGTCTTTGACGGGGTCTTCGGTTACGTAGCCGGCGATAAGGTCGGTGGTCTTGTTGAACTGGTCCACGAACGCCTTGACGGCGGAGACGACCGCCTCGTCGTCGGGTCCGACGGTGAGCTTGTAGGGGACGCCTGGGTCGGCAGAGACGAGGTTTATGGTGACGCCCGTGAGGGGGTTGACGAACTGGTTGGTTGTGTTGTTGAGGGTGACGCCGTCAATCGTCATGATCGCGTCCTGAACGGGGTGGGCGTAGATGTGATTGTCTAAGGAATTGAAGATGCCTATCTGTTCGAGTGCGCCGCCCGGACCGACGATGCCGTCGGTGAGTACGTCAACGCGGTTGGCGGTTCCCTCGTTCACGGCTTCAATCCGCAGCACCTGCGCCCCGGTGGAGGGGTCCGTGATCACGTACGCCGTGCCGTAGTCGCTGAAAACCTCGCCCGCTGCCGTGGTTCCGTTTATCCTGGAGGCGACCTGTGAGAGTGTGTCGCCTGCGAAGAGGGTGACGGTGAAGGTGGGACCGCCGGCTGCCGTCATGTTTATCTGGAAGGTGTTTACGCCCTGGTCGGTGTAGGTCCAGCTGGCGGCTTTAGAGGTGCTTCTGACGTAGTTTTTAGTGGCGAGCTGCTCGACGGTTATGTCGTATTCGCCCGGGGCGGCGGCGGCGGTGGCGGAGGCGGTGAAGATGCTTTCGTTTTCCGAAATCGCTTCGTTTTTCAGCGTTATGCCGCTTGCGAACGTTGAAAGCGAGCTTTTCAGCGCGAGGAGGCTGTTGTTGACGTCCGTGAGGTCCTGCTTTTCGTAGTCGAGGCGCGTTTTCTTCGTTTCCAGCAGCCGTATAGGCTCGCGCTCGATGTATATGAGCTGTTCTATGATTGACTCGGTGTCGAGTCCCGAAAAAAGACCGCTGAAACTGATACCCGCTGTGGACATTTTTACCCCTCCATGAGACAGCCTGTGATTTTAGTAAATCCTCCTTGTTTAAGTTATCGTCATGTTTGCGATAAACTTAATACATTTCAAAAGAAATATTGTATACGGGAAAGTCAGTTATACGATAGAAAACAGGCATTGTAAGAATAATTATGGTGCTTTTAAGCCTTTTATGTGTTTTTGTCTTATTATCTCCTCTTATCTGTATTTTTCTTGTTTTTTCAAAGAATCAAGCCAATGACGTGCAAGGCGTTACCCGTTTTTGGCGCCGATTTCGTTTTTAGGGCTTTCTTTGTAGTAGTACATGTACTTGTAATAACCTTTGCTCCTGCCCTCCGATTTGTTCAGGATGGCTCCGAGAATAGGCGCCGAGGACACTTCGAGTTCGGCTTTCGCCTCGACCGTTTCGGCTCTCTTGACGTAGCCCGAATCTATGACGAGCAGAATTCCGCTCGCCTGGGCGCTGAGGGAGAGGACGTCTGTGAGGACGAGCACGGGGGGTGAGTCCACGATGACGACGTCGTAGGTGTTTCTGAGTGTTTCGAAGATTTCGCGCGTTTTTTTCGATTCGAGCAGTTCGGAGGAATTGAAGGGGCTGGTTTCGATGAGAGGGAGGGGACCGCTGCAAAGGAGGTCGAGACCGCGGACGGGGGTGCGGGCGATCACCGATTCCAGGTCCTCGTTGTTGATGAGGACGTTTGTGAGTCCCCTGTTTTCGACGCCGAAATAGGCGTGGAGCGAGGGGCGGCGCAGGTCGCCGTCAACGAGCAGCGCACTGTAGTCGTACTGTGCGATAGTGACGGCGAGGTTGGAGGCGACGAACGACTTGCCTTCCTCGATGATGGAGCTTGTGACGAGGAGGGTCTTGCCCCGGAAGTCGGGGATGATGTACTTGAGCTTGCTGCGCAGGGAGCGGAAGCTTTCGGAGACGGGAGAGTTCGGTTTCGCGAAGGCGATGAGTGGGTTCCTTTCGATCGCCTTATCGAAGGGTATCTGCGCCAGGACCTTTAGTTCGAGGTGCCGCCTGACGTCTTCGTCCGTGTATATGGCGTCGTCCATGTACTCGGCGAAGAGAGCGACGCCGAGACCGAACGAGACGGCGACGAGGAACATGACGACCGCCTGGAAGAGTTTCTTTTTGCCGGAGATTTCGAGGGCGCCGGCGGCGCTCTCGATTATCCGCGCCGGCGGGGTCCGCGTCCGCTCGGAGACCTTGAAGTCCTGATATTTTTCCTCGAGCACGAGCAGGAGGCGTTCGTTGAGCATCTTGCGGCGCGTCAGGCGCGCCAGTTCCATCTCGCTCTCGGGAATGGAGAGGAGGTCGCGTTTCATGCCGGCTATGACGGATTCGAGGGCGTCCCTGCGGGAAGCGAGCGATATTTCCTCGACGCTGTAGTCGGTGAGGTCGGTCATGAGGGCGATGTGCACGGGGTTGAGTGTCCGTGTCTGGCTGGAGACGATCCTTTCGACTTCGTCGCGGATGGTGGATTTGGCTTTTTCGATTTCCGCCTCGACCCCCATGAGCTTCGGATGCCTGCGCGCGAGCGTCCTGCTGAGTCCGGCGTGTTCGACTTCGAGCGAGGCAAGGCGTCCCCTCATCTGTTGAAGGAGGGGGTTTTCGGAAAGCACGGTGGAGGAGACCATTTCCTTTTCGCCGCTGGACAACTGGCTGCGGATTTCGCCGAGTCTTGACCTGACGGAGGAGAGGTCTATTTTGAGGTTTTCGAGCTGGGATTCGAAATCAACGAGGCTGGCGACCTTCCTGGAGGATTCCTGGCTGAGGTCCACGATGCCCGAGAACTCCTTGAAGTCCCTCAATCCGCTTTCCGAGTCCCGCAGTTCGTCCCTGGCGAGCACGATCTGCTCCTCGAGGAAGCGTCCGGCGTCCCTTGTCTCGTTTATCCTGAGGTTCTGGACGTAGCGCACGTACGAGTCGCCAATGGCGTCGAGGAATCTTTTCAGTTTTCCCGGGTCGCTGGAGTATCCGGTGATCTGGACGACGTCGGACTCGGCGAGTCTCTGGACGGAGAAGACGACGTCTTTGCGCGGGACGCCTGAAACCCTGACGGCGCCGTCAACCACCGGCTTGCTTTTTATTATTTCAATTTGTGTCGCGATGTTTCGCTGAAGCTCGATGCGTATCATTTCCGCGAGCTGGGGGAGTTCTTCCTTGTAGGAGCCTGCGGCGCCGGTGAAACGCCTCTCAGTCGTGACGAGCACCTTGACGTGAGACTCGTACTGAGGCGGGCGGCTCACTATCAGGACGATGGAGACGAGCGCCACGATGGAGGCGGCTGCGACGAAAAACAACTGGCGCTTTTGAATTATCCTGAGGACTTTTTCGAAATCCATGCGAGACTACCGCTGAATCCCCGTTCCCATAAAATCTCCCCGCGGCTTCAGAAGTTCCTTCTAATTATGTCGTCTATCGCGAACGTGTAGTATATACTCGAGAGGATCGTATAGACTTTCCCCCAGTCCGTCTTTTTCGTTCCCGGCACGTAGATGATGTCGCCGTCGGTGACGAGGTATTCGTCGGGCAGTTCGCCTTTGCCGAGGAGCCTCGCGACGTTGATTTCCTTCACGCCGGCGTTTCCCTCCTTTTCCTGTTCGGAGGGTCGAATGAGTCCCACGCTGCTGAGCCAGGCTTTTTCGGATGGACCGCCCGCCTGGGCGAGCGCGTCCATTATGGTGTCGCCCTTGCGTATCTCGTACAGCCCCGGATTTCTGACCTGACCGAGTACGTAAACGCGGGGCATACGGAATTGAAGGAGGTTGACCGCCACTTTCGGCTCGTGGACGTATTCCTTCACCTCTCTTGTGACGATCTCCCCGAGTTCGCCCGCGGTCATGCCCTCCACCTTGAACTCGCCCATGAAGGGGTAGGAGATCATACCGTCGGGGCGGACCTGAATTTCGAGTGAGAGGTCGTCGTAGGGCCAGACGATTAACTCCAGCCTGTCGCCCGGCTGGATGAGGTAGCGGTATTCGCCCGGCTCCCCGGCGGCGGGGGCGGAAAATCCCGCGATGCAGAGGGCGAGACACGCGATCGGCAGCTTTTTAACCATTTTCAATCACACCCGTTGTACGGTATTCGCCCGTCCCGCGACGGGCGGGCGCCGCTGGAGACTAACGGCAATCTGTGACCTTCCCGTAAGTCTCCATCGAGGGAACGATGTCGTCCCCGTTCACGGCGATGGGAATGCCCAGGAACCGCCTGACGATGGACAGTCCCATGATTCTCCTCGTGAACACGAGCGTCAGTATGGTCAGGAACATGATTTTTATATCCAGTATAAGACCCTTGTTCTGAATGTACAGAAGGTCGTACTTCAGCTTGTCGCCGGGGTCCATGTAATAGCCGCCTACAATCTGGGCGAGACCGGTTATTCCCGGCTTCACCTGGAAGCGTTTGGCGTAGCCGGGGATTTCCCTGACGTACCTGGAGTAGAAGACCGGACGTATGGGTCGCGGACCGACGAGCGCCATGTCGCCCATGAGTACGTTCAGGAGCTGGGGCATTTCATCCAGCTTGAGCCGGACGATGATCGCGGCGAGGACGCCGTTGTACCGCTCCCTTTCGGTGAGGAGGCGGCTGCCGACCCGTTCCTCGTACCTCAACGGGAGGGTGCGGAACTTGATGACCCTGAAGACGGAGTTTTCGAGACCCACGCGGGCGCCGCGGTAAAAAAAGGGTCCCGGCGAATTCAGTTTGACGAGCGCCGCAACAAGCAGGAAGAGCGGCGAGAAAACGATCAGCGCCGTGAGGGAAAAACATATCTGGAAAAGCCCCGTTGGGAAGAGGTGCCTCCTGAGCCTCGCCCTCAACCGCTGGTTTCTGATCCTGAGGATTTTGAATCTTCTTTTCGCGGCGGCAGTCACACTCATGCGGGTTCCGTTCCGTCTTCTGTGGTTTGTTTCAGCCGGCGCTCCCGCGCGGGGGCGGATGCCGCTCAGTGGAGTATTTTGTCCCGTAAAATAAAAAATCCCCGCGCATTCATAAGTATTGAAATTTTAGCGGCGCGGGGAAACGGCGTCAAGCGCGCCGTGAAACGCGCGCCCGTCAACCGCTCCCGCGTCGGAAAGCCTTTGCTTTAAGACAACCCCTTTCAGAACGCCGCTCACGTCCGTCAGCCTGAACTTTCGATTTTTATTATAGCGTTTTTCGCGGAAAAACAAAGATTCCATTTTCAACGACCCGGCGTCCGCTCCCCCTCAGCCGGCGGAATCGAGACGCGCACTTCCGGTTTGAGCAAAACATTCCCAATCGCTGCTAAAATTAAACGGGAAATGAATTTCACTCCGACCGCCGACACCACGCTTTCGCTCACGAATCCGGTCGCGCAGTGTCTCGCGTTTTACCTGCTTTTCGGGCTGTGCGTTCTGAACGGGTGGCTCTTCGCGCGCGGGTTTCATTACGACATGGGGATGCCGGAAAAGATTTTCACGGTGATCATCGCCGGGACGGCGCAGATCGTGGTTTTGACGGTCGTGCTCGGGCTTGCGGGGCGGCTTTCGTACGGCACGCTCGTTTTTTCCCAGTGCGCCGTCCTCGCCGCGCTTGCTTACGCCTCCCGCGCGGCACGTGCCGGGGGCGAAGCGCGCGCCGTGCGCCGCCGTCGCGCCGGAGCCGCACGGCGGGCGGGCACAGGGATTGTCTTCGTTCTCTCGCTCTGTGCCGCGTCGTTCGCCCTGGCGGGGATAACGTTCACGCGCGCGGTGATAACGCCCCCTCCTCCATCCGACGCGTTCATTTATCACCTCACGCTGCCGGTGAAATGGATGCATACCGGCAGCATCGTGCCCGAGTTAACGGACCCGTTCGGAAAGACGTTTCATCCCTCGAACCCCGAGACGCTCATACTGTGGCTGATACTCCCGTTTCACGAGGACACGCTTGCCAATCTCGTGTCCTGGTTTTTCTGGGTGTGCTGTTCGGCGGCGGTATATTCGATCGGGCGGCGCTGCGGCGCGGGGAGGGCAGAAAGCGCCGCCGCGGGGATGTTGTGGCTGTACCTGCCGGGTGCGATGACCGGCGCGGCAAGTTCCGAGGCAGACCATTTCGCCGCTTTCTTTTTACTCGTTTCGTGCGTTTTCCTGCTGAGATACCAGAGGGACCCGCACGCGGCGTCGCTGCTGTGGGGGAGCCTCGCGCTGGGGATTTACCTGGGGAGCAAGCTGATCGCCGCCGCCTTCGCGCCGCCGGTTGCGGCGGTCTACACCGCACTCATATTGCGGAGCCGTCGCAAGCGGGTCTCTCATCTCATCATTTTCTTCTGTTCCGTCATGCTTCTTTCTTTCGTGTGGTACGCGGGCAACTGGGCGCTGACCGGAAACCCGCTTGCGCCGGTCGAGGTGAAGCTTTCAGGCATGGTGATATTCCGCGGAGCCGTCAGAATGGCGGAGATAACCGCCTCGCCCTTTTACCACACATCGAGCTGGCGCGACGCGTGGGCAGCGTGGCGTGATTTTTTCAGCCCTGCGATGTGCGCGCTGCTTGCGCCCGCGTGGGTTTTCGCGACGGTGAACTCCATCCGGCGTGGAAGGCGGGTTCAGTCCTTCGTGTTCCTTTTGCCCGCCGTCATATTCTTCATCTACTGGTACATCGTGGGGCTGAACAGACCCGAGAGCGCCCGATACCTGATGCCCGCCGCAGCGCTTGTGACGGCGTCCTGGAGCGTGGCGGTTCCTCGGCGCGGGCGCCCGCGGAGCCTGTTTCTCGCGCTGACGGCGCTG
>JBFMFE010000199.1:0-3954 GCA_040752295.1 bacterium | reverse complement strand
GGTCCCGTTGACCTCTCCAACGCCGGGCTTGCGCAGGGCTACTCGCTCAAGAAGTGGGACGGCGCCAACGACTCCGGCAGACCCGTCGCCTCCGGAGTGTACATCTACAAGGTCGAGGTCAGGAACACCGTCTCGTCGAGGGAATACACCGGCAAGCTCGCGATAATAAGATAACGCGCCGGGGCGTTGCTCCCCCGCGCGTTTTACGGGAGGCGCTTTTCGGGTATAATGAAAGAGCAGGGGACATAAACCGGATCAGGGGGTTTTTAAACGCTTCGCCCCGCCCGCTGAGAAGGGAGACGACCGCAAAAAAAAGCAGTGACGATAACCTGATACAGCGGAGAGGGTAACGGAAAAATGGGCGATGTGATAAAAAAACTTCCCATACGTTCGGGCGAGGACGAAAAACCGCGCCCCATGAACTGCTATTTCGATACCGGTTCACCTTACACGTTTGTAAAGAAAAGCGCGGCGGGCAAACTCAAGGTTATCGCTCCTCTTTCAACGCCCCGCACGTTCAAGGGGCTTGGAAACGGGAGGTTTAAAGTAACACACATCGTCTATCTTGAACTGAAACTGCTCGGCTTCTGGTGTTCGCACTACGGCTACGTGATTGACGACTCCGTAATAGACCAGGACGTACTTGCCGGGCACGATTTCATGCAGAAGTTTAACGTAGGACTTGATCTGAGGAAGAAAAAGTTGGTCCTCGACAGGGCGTCTCTGAAAAGGGCGCAGACTGTCCGTAATATTCGTAAAGAACAGGGGGCGTAAACCTGAATCGTGCGGATTTTTAAACGGTTCGTCCGGGACCCCGGAGAGGAGAGATGAACATGAGCAAAAGAGCGAAAAATGCGGCGGGGGCGCTGTTTCTGGCGGCGTTTCTGCTCGCGCCCTGCGTCGCCGCGGCGGAGGGCACAACGGGCGCGATTTTCCTCGCGATAGGCATCGGCGCCCGACCCGAGGCGATGGGCGGCGCCTACGCCGCCGTCGCCGACGACGCCAACGCGGTCAACATCAACCCCGCCGGAATGACTCAGGTCGTGGGAAGGGAGGTCACCGTGATGCACAACGAGTACCTCCTCGACCTCAACCAGGAATACGTCTCGTACGTGAGCGGCACCGGCAGGCGCGCCTGGGGCGGCAGCGTGGTCTATCTCGACATGGGCGTCCAGACGGAATACACCACCGCCAACCAGCCCGGCGGAACCTTCCACCCCGACAGCTTCGCGCTCACCGCAGCCTACGCGAAGCAGGCGTCGCTGAACGCGTCCTGGGGCGTCAACCTCAAGTACGTGCGCGAAAAGATCGCCGGCTACAAAGGCACCGCCTTCGCCCTCGACGCGGGTCTCCTCTACGCACCAGAAGGCTCCCCCTGGCGCGCCGGCATCGTGCTCCAGAACCTGGGCACCCGCATTAAACTCGGTGACAACTCCGACCCCCTCCCACTCACCCTCCGCGTAGGCGCCGCCTACCAGCTCAGGGACTACCCGCTCCTCATCGCCGGCGACCTCTATTTCATTAAAAACTCCGACGCCGAGTTCCATTTCGGCGCCGAGTACAGGCTCGCCGACGTCGTCGGCCTGCGCCTCGGCTACAACTCCGACGACGACCTCGACAGCGGATTCACCTTCGGCGTCGGTTTCAGACAGGAAACCTACGCCCTCGACTACGCCTTCGTTCCCATGGGCGACTTCGGCGACTCTCACCGCTTCTCCCTCTCAATGACCTTCTGACCGCATCCCGCTTCAGTCACCCCCGGCGCCTCTTTCCACTCGGAGAGAGGCGCCGTTTCATGACATCGTCTATCGCGCCAATATCGTCCATTTAAAAAACGCCCAATTCCGCTAAAATTATTCTGCGAGGGTCCCCGGAGGGAATACCCCGATAAATACGGCTGGGATGAATTCAAACCCGTCTGACGCCGCTCCCGAAACCGTGCTCCGCGCGGGCATCGTCGGCTTCGGCTGCATGGGTCGCCGCCACCTGCACGGCTACCGCGCCATACCCGGTGTCCAGGTAGCCGGCGCCGTGTGCCGCTCGGAGGCGACAGCCGAAAGGGCGCGCCGCGAATTCGGGCTTGACGCCTACAGAACCGTGGAAGAACTGATGCAGAACGCCGGACCCTCCGCCGTAAGCATATGCACGCCGACCGATCTCCACGCCCGTCACGCGATCGAATGCATCAGGCGCGGCGCGCACGCCCTCGTCGAAAAACCGCTCGCGGCGACCGAAGACGAAGCCCGTGCCGTCATCGAGGAGTCCGCGCGCGCAGGCGTGAAACTCATGGCAGGTCACACCAACCTCTACAGCGGGGCGATACTCAAGATGATGGCGATGACGGGCAGGGGCATCATCGGGGACGTCAGGGAAATTCACTTCAAAAAGGAAGGCGCCGACGTCAGCCCGGGCGACGTGGAGAAGGGACTTCACCTCGCCCCCCCGGCCGGCGACGGCGAAGTCCGCGACCGCCTTTACGATTCGCTCATCCACATGGTGTACTGCGTGGACAAGGCGGCGGGCGCCCCCCCCGCCAGGGTGCGCACGTTCACCCTCGGCGGCAGGCGGTACGAGGAATCCCTCGAGTCGGAGGTAGTCTACCGCAACGGCGTGGTCGCGAGGCTGACCGTCGAAGCGAGCCTCGACCGGCAGCTCAAAAAGACCTTCACAGTCGCCGGAACCAGGGGAACGCTCGTGTGGAGGCTCCAGGGCGGCAGGGAATCGCTCGAATTGTCGAACGCCGCAAGAACCCGCCCCGTCGCCTTCAGACCCGCCCACGTGTTCGACAGCATTGTGTTCTACTTCGTCCACTTCATCCGCAACGATCTTCCTCCCTACTCCGACGGAAACGATGGACTGAAGGCGATGATCACCTCCCGCGCCGTCGTGGACAGCCACCTGAGGAACGCCGAGGTGCTGCTGTGACCATCGCCGGCGCCTCCGCACGGACCGCCGGCTCTCCCGTCGTGAACGATCGGCATTGAAACGACCGCGGCGCCTCTCTCTCGCGTGTCCTCTCTCCGCCCCGTCCCCTCTCCGGTCTTCTCGTCTCCCGGTATCTGTTCAGCAAGTGAAGCATTAAAGGAGGAACGTGGAATCTGAAATGATGAATGTCCAGCGTGGAAGTGGATAATTCGTACGAAATTCTACACTGGAAATTCTACGTTCGCCATTGATCCTTTTCGATCGTTTCATTCGTGCCGCTTCCGATCGGTAAAGTGTTCCGTCTCCCGCGTCCCGGTTATCCGTCCCACCGGTTCGTGATCGGCATCCGCCGCCCGACGCCGAACGCCTTCCTCGAAACCTTTATCCCCCGCGGCAGCTGGTCGCGCTTGAACTCCGATCCCTTGTAGAGTCTGTACACCTTCCGCACCGTCTCGGGGTCGTGTCCCCGCCGCACGATCTCCTTCATCCCCGCCCGCTCCTCGACCATCAGTTTCAATATCGGGTCCAGTACCCCGTACGGCGGCAGCGTGTCCTCGTCCTTCTGTCCGGGTCTCAACTCCGCCGACGGGACCTTCTCGATTATGCTCGACGGTATGATCTCCTTCTCCCTGTTTATGTACCTCACCACCTCGTACAGTTCCGTCTTGTACAGGTCGCCCGGCACGTTCTTACCCCCCGCGCCGTCCCCGAAAAGCGTGAAATACCCCGTCGAAATCTCCGACTTGTTCCCCGTGGTGCACACCAGATAACCGTACTTCATCGAGATTTTCATCAGCAGCATCATCCGGCACCGCGGCTGGTCGTTTTCCTCGGCAACCCCGAATTCCGTTTCCCCGAACGTCTCCTCGAACGTCTTCAGCCCCGCGGCGTACATCCCCGTGATCGGCATCACCTTGTACCTCGCCCCTATGTTGTGAGCCAGCCGCGCGGCGTCCCGCAGGCTGTGGTCCGATGAAAACTCGGACGGCATCGCCACGCACAGCACGTTCTCCCCCCCCACCGCCTGCG
>JBFMFE010000198.1:0-8779 GCA_040752295.1 bacterium | reverse complement strand
ATGATAATTTGTTTTTTGAATATTTGCAATGCGGACAGCGCCGTTTCCCAAACCGATGTTTCACGGTGCGTTGAATCTCATGCTCGCACAAATTATTTTTTCACGGGAGCTTTACATAGTCTGTCTGACCCCTTACAGGTTGAGGAGGAGTTTGAGGAGTCTGACGAACTGTCCGGCGAGTGGGGAGACGGCGATGACCGCGAAGATGGGGACGGCGGCGGCGATTATGAGGTAGAGGAGGAGTACGGGGCGGACTCTGGCTTCGTAGAGTTTGCTGACGCCTTTGGCGTCCACGATGACGGCGCCGACGCGAAGGCGCGTCAGGAAGGTGCTCGCCATGCCGCCGCGTCCCTTGGAGAGGAACTCGTCCATGCTGAAGTGGCTCCCGACGAGGACGATGATGTCCGCGCCCAGTTCGTGGGCGAGGAGGAGCGCGAGGTCCTCGCTTGTGCCGATGGATGAGAGGACGTGGCAGGGAACGCCGAGCCTTTTCAGTCTTTCCGCGCCCGGGGCGTCGCCTGAGGTGTAGGCGTGGACGATCAGCGTGGCGCCGCACTTGAGGGCGTCGTCGCTCACGCTGTCCATGTCCCCGAGTATGACGTCGGGCTTGTAGCCCGCCGCGATGAGGGCGTCCGCGCCGCCGTCAACCCCCACGATGACAGGTCTGCGTTCGCGGATGTAGCTGCGGAGGCTGTCGAGGTCTTTCCTGAAGTCGGGTCCGCGGACGACGACGAGGACCTGTCTTCCTGTGAAGTCCAGAGGGATGTGTTTCGCCTTGAGGTCGCCGTGTAGAAGGCTTTTTTCCTTTTTGAGGTAGCGGAGCGTGTTTTCGGCGAACTGTTCGATCTGGTTTTCGAGGTTTTCCCTCGCGACGCGGTTGCGGTCGTCGAGTGTCTCGCGGGTCTGGAGTTGTCCGGAAGCGAGGAGCCTGCCGTTGGAGTAGACGGCGTTGCCGCGCAGTTCGAGTGTCGCGCCTTCCGGCACGCGGTTCATCAGTTCCGCGCCAAGGTTGTCCAGGAGCGGTATGCCCGCGTCGAGGAGGGCGTGAGGTCCCCTGTTGACGTATTTTCCCGTGTGTGACGCGCAGCAGTTGAGGACTGCGGCGGCGCCGGCGGCGATGAGGTTTTCCGCGGCGACGACGTCGAGGTCTTCGTGGTCAATGAGGGCGATGTCGCCGGGGTTGAGCCGTTTGACCAGTCTCTTTGTGCGCCTGTCGGTTCTGACGGTTCCCCTGATGGAGTCCATGCGTGTTTCCGTGTCTGCGGCGGCGGGCGGTGGCGCGGTCGCCCGGGGAGTATGAGCCGCTGGTTCCGGGGCTGAATTCCGGCGCCGGTTTCTCAGGTGAGCCTGAATTTGTCCCTCACGGTCGAGTAGAAGTCGGGTTCGCGCGTTCTGACGAGCATGGCGGAGCGTGAGGAGCGTTTCACCTTCAGCATGTCGCCCGCCTCGAGGCGGATTTCCACCTGGCCGTCGAGCGTCATGATGACGTCGCCGCGTGAGTGTGGGACGTTCACCTCGACCACGTCGGCGCCGGCGGTGACGATGGAGCGGGCGAAGAGCGTGTGCGGGCAGATGGGCGTGATGATGATGACGTCGAGCGCGGGGGAGACGATGGGACCGCCCGCGGAGAGGGAGTAGGCTGTGGAGCCGGTGGAGGTGGAGAGTATGAGACCGTCGCCGGGGTACTCGTGGAAATACTCGCCGTTGATGGCGACCTTGAGGCGCAGCAGCCTGCCCGTGGTTTTGGAGATCACGACGTCGTTTATGGCGAGGTGTGAGGGGAGCGGGGGTCCGGCGCGGAGGATTGAGCAGTCGATCATCATCCGTTTTTCGAGGAAATACCCGCCGCGGAAGACCTTTTCGAGGGTCGTTTTCGCGTCTTTTTCCTTGACTTCGGAGAGGAATCCGAGTCCGCCGAAGTCAATGCCGATGACCGGCGCGCGGGCGGCGGCGGCGGCGCGCGCGCCGCCTAAAAGCGTGCCGTCACCTCCCATTACGATGACGAGGTCCGTGCCGGCAGGCGCCGTGTTCTCGCGGTCGCCCATTACGGTGACGTTTCTGCCCTGCCCTTCGAGCCAGCGTTTGAAATCCGCGGCTTTACGCCCCGGGACCTTCCGGCGGTTGATCTTGAGGGCGAGGTTTTTAATCTTTCTCACTTTTTCTCACCGTTTCGTTTTCATAGTTTAACACAGGGGGTCGCGGAAGGAAAGGACGCGCGGGGGCGAGTGGCGGGCGGCGGAACGTATTGTCCTGCGTTCTTTTAAAAAGGGCTGGAGGGTGGTATAATAAACTGTGAGAGAGCGAAAAAAACGCGAATGATTGACAAAAAGCGCATTTTTACGCGGTGCGCCGACGTTATCGTGAGGGAGATGGACGGCGGGTCGGTTCTGCTGAACATGGACACTGGGGTTTATTACAGCCTCAACGAGACGGGGACGGAGCTGTGGAGCGCGCTCGACGGAAAAAGGAGCGTCGGCGAGATAATCGAGATGATATGCGACAGTTACGACGCGGCGCCGCAGACCGCCGGGGCTGACGTGGTGGAACTGCTCGAAGACCTGGAGGGCGAGGGTCTGGTACGCGCGCTCGAACCATGATACAGAAGGACAGGTACGACATTTTCCGGCAACTCGGGCTTGAGAGCAGGCTCATAAAGGTTCAGATCGAGCTGACTCACGAGTGCAATCTGACGTGCGTTCACTGCAAGGTCCGACACGCGGCGGAGACCGCGGGCGGCGGCGAGATCACCGCGGGGGACGTGGCGGCGCTGCTGCCGGAGTTGAGGAAAACAGGGGCGGTGCACATAAACCTCACGGGGGGCGAGCTTTTCACGCGACCGGACATCATGGAAGTGCTCGAAATCTTCTTCGCGGGCGATTTCATATACAGCGTACAGACGAACGCGACGCTCATCGGCGGCGCGGCGCTGGACCTGATGGAGCGGAACCGGAAGAAGATACGCGCGGTGGCGGTGAGTCTTTACGCCGGGGACGCGCGCACTCACGACGGCGTGACGGGCGTGGAGGGTTCGTTCGAGAGGACGGTGGAAGCCGTCCGGCGGATGAAGGCGCGCGGGATAAACGTAGCCGCGGTGACGGTTCTCATGGGTCGGAACCGCACGTGCGCCCCGCAGATCGCGCGTCTGTGCCGAGAGCTTGGGATTCAACACCAGTTCAACGCGATAATCACGCCCGGGGAGGGCGGCGGCGATGCTCCGACGCGCCTGCGTCTGAGCGACGAGGCGCTCGCGCGGCTTCCCGTGCCGTGGGAACTCATCGTCGGCATGGACGCGCATTTCGACGCTGAAACCTTCGGCGCCGAGCAGCCGATCATAAGCTGGTGCACGATGGGGCGCAGCAGCTGCTACATCGAATCGAACGGAGAGGTTTACCCGTGCTCGCTCGTGGAGCGCTCCGCGGGAAACATAAAAAGGCAGCCCTTCAGCGAAATCTGGCGGGATTCGCCCGTGTTGAAGGAAATCAGGGACTACCGCGTGCGGGATTTCGAGTGCGCGGGCTGCGAACTGCTTCCCGAGTGCTGTCCCTGTCCGGGGTTAGCGTACGCCGAGCAGGGCGACGTCCACGCCGCGCCGCGGGAGGCGTGCAGGCTTTCGAAAATCTTTCTCAAAGGGAGGGTCGGCGCAAATGTCTGAAAGCGCGCCCGAAAGGGAAAAAGAGGCGGAAGAACGCACCGGCGCCGCCGCGGGAAAGAAGGTCTACAGCAGACCCCAGTTGACGCGCTACGGGACGATAAAAGACGTGTACAAGGGACCTTCGTGTTTCGCCGGCGCCGCGGACGCCGTGGGGTGACGCCCGCTGAAAGAGAGCGGCGAAGAGAGCAGGAAATTTCAGGGACGGACGCACCACAGATACGACACGCCTTTTCCCCGTCGTCAACGGAACCCGGTGCCGCGGAGGCATGAAGCACTGACCCCTGATGGAACGGGAACATGAGGATTTGCGCCTGACGGGGATGTTTGAGCCGACTGATCGCGGCATGGAAGAGACATCGCTGGTGAAGTTCGGCGTTCTGGGGCGGGCGATGGCGGTGTTCACGGACGCGCCGGGGCTTGTCAGGCGCGCCGTGGAGGCGCAGTTCGGGGCGCCCGCGATGGTGGAACGGGCGGCGGCGCCGCCGTCCGACGGGCTGCTAATACTGCTGCGCGGAGGGGACGGCGCGGCGGGCATGAGGGAGCGGTTCGGCTCCGGGCATGAGGTGAATTTCGACGGGTTGAAACTCGAGGCAGGTCCCGGGTGGGAATGGATGCTCGCCGAGGCGGTGGGTGACGACGGAGAAGCCGTGAGGGTCGTCATGCGGAGCGTCGCGGTTTTCGCGCGCGCGGCGCTCATGCGCGAGGGCGTGTATTTTTTTCACGCCGGCGCGGCGGGAACGGGGGATTCGGCGGCGGTGTTCGCGGGAGTGAACGACACTGGAAAATCGTCGCTTGTGAGGTTTTTTCTTGAGAGGGGCTGGGAGTTCATCGCCGACGACAACCTGCCCGCGAGTGTAAGTTCCGGTCGCGCGGTGGTACATTTTACCTGTGAGGCGGTGAATTTCGGGCGTCTGAGCGCGCCGGCTCTGACTCGGATGGAGAGCCTTGGGTTCGTCCCGGCGGCGTTTCCGTCGTTTTACCGCGCCGCCGCCGCCGAATCCCGCGGAGAACGGGTGGGGCGCACGGCGGCGCCGCGGGCGATATTTTTCCTCGAAGCGTCCGGCGGCGGGGAGAGAGTCGAATCCGTGGACCATCCGGCGGCGGCGGCACTGCTCATGGGGCTGACGAGGTCGCCCGTTACGCGCGGGCACTATGCGGCGTGCATGGACCTCGCCTGCGGACTTGTTTCCGGTTCGCGGTGTTTCCGGGTGAGGTGGGACCCCTCGGGGGCGGCGGCGCCGGCGCTTGGGGAGATCGAACGTCTGGCAGAGGAATGCGCGCGATGACGAAGCTGCTGCGTCACGCCGCGGCGCTTGTCGTTATGGCGTCGGCTCTCATCGCCTGCGCGGAGGGGGCGGAGAGGCGCGTGGTCGTCTTCGACTTCACGCCGCGGCAGGCGAAGGGGTACGAATGGGTGGGACCCGCCCTCGCCGAGTACGTGATCGCGCTTTTGCGCGGGGCGGAGGGGTTTTCGGCGGTCGAGCGCGCGGTCGTCGTCCGCAGGCTCGCGCGCCTGGGTTACCCGCCCTACACGGCGTCCCCGCTTGAAGTGAAGGACAGGATACGGGAGGAACTCGGCGCCGGCGTCATCGTGGAGGGCGACTACGACGCGGACCGGTCGTCGCTGAGGTTCAGGGGCTCGATCATAGACATGGAGACCGGGGAGCTGGTGAGCAACCTGCAGTTCAGGCTTTCGCCGTTCACGGTTTTCGACGCCCAGAGGGAGTTGAGGTCGCGGCTGGAGAAGGAACTCGGGCGGAAATTGAAGAACGACATGCGCGAACTGCTGGGGACCGGCTCGAAGGAGGCGTACACGGAGTTCTGCATGGGGCGCGCGCTTTACGAATCGGGGTCGGGCGCTGAGGCGGGGGCGAGCCTTGAAAAAGCGGCAGGCGCTGACCCGTCGTACGTCGCTCCGCTGTTGCTGCTGGGGAGGATCAACCTCGAGGAGACGCGGTTCGAGACGGCGTTGAAACATCTTCAGAAGGCGGTCGGCGAGGCGCCGGAAAATCCCGAAGCGCACTTTCTGCTCGGCTACACGATGTTCTTTCTGAGGGTACTGGACGGCGCGCAGGAGCACCTGCGGGCGGCGGTGAGGCTGAAGGGCGCGGAGCCGGACTATCACTACGTTTCGGGAATGGTTCACTTCGAGAACGGCGAGCTTGAGAGCGCGCTTGGCGAATTCCGCCGGGTGGTGGAGCTTGACCCCGGATTTGCCGAAGGCTGGTACAAAATAGCGGTCGTTCACAGTCACAGGATGGAGGAGGAGGGAGTGCGGTCGGCTCTTGAGAAAGCCATAGAGACGGGCGGTAAGGACGTGCAGGTCCGCCTCGAAAAGGACCGGGATTTCGACTGGCTGCGGGACAGGACGTGGTTCAAGGCGCTGATGAGGCGGAGGCTGCGGTGACGAGGGCGGCGCTTGCCGCGGCGCTCGCCGCTGCCGTTGTGGCGTTCGGCGCCGTCGGGTGCGCGCGGCGGGACGAGGCGCGGGGCGCGCCGGGGCGCGGCCTGCCGGCGGGCGGTCTGACTCTGTCGCAGGAAATACTCGGGAAGATATCCGCCCGCGTGCTCGACGGCGTACCGCAGACCCCGCGGTTGAGGCAGGCGCGGGAGAGCGGGGTGCTCCACGTCGCGCTGTCGCCGAGCGAGCCGCCGTTTCAATACGTGGACGGAGACACGGGCGCGCCCGCGGGTTTCAACGTTGACCTCGCCGGCGAGATCGCGCGCATACTCGGCGTGAAGAGCAACGTGACGATCGGCGGGAGGGACGACGCCTCGGGGGAGAGCGCGGACGTTTATTTCGCCGGCGCGGGCGAGGACGCCTGCGCGGGCGGCGAAGGGACGCCGTACTTCTACTCGGGCAGGGGGAAGGGGTGGCGCCGCATCTGCGCGGGCGGCGGCGACGAGGGCGTCGCCGAAGCCGTGGGCAGGGTTCTGGACTACCTGAACGAGACGGGGATATACGCCCGGTTATACAGGAGATATTTTCATGAGGCGGGCGAGCATATTTAAAAGGATAGCCGCATCGCACGCGCTGACGCTTCTCGTGGCGACGGGGGCGTCGGGGGTCGTGTACTACTTTCTCATAACCGGGTTTCTGACGCGGAACGTCGAGCGGGAACTGGGGCAGGCGTCGCGCGTCGTGAACAACCTTGTCGGGGAGGAGATCGCGAGCGCGGCGCTGTATTCGAAGCTGATTTCGGAGAACTACAGTGTGGGGCGTGCGGCGGCGAGGGGCGGGGGCGCGGGGCTGAGCGGGGTCCTGCGCCGCGAGATGAAGAGTGTGCCGGTTGACTTCATCGCCGTGGCGGACGCCTCCGGCGTGGTGTTCGCGCACGAGGACAGGGAGAAGGGCGAGGCGCGCGTTCTGCCGGAGCCGATGTTTCTGAGCGCCGCGTTCCGGGAATGCGAGAGGACCGGAACCCAGGCGGTCGGCGTGGAGACGATGTACCCGAACACGGCGGCGGTGGTCGCCGTGTCGCCGATCAGGGACGAGAGCGGCGCGGTGGCGGGGTATCTGCGGACCGGGTACAAGCTGAACGACGACTTCGCCAGGCGGATCAGGAAGATAACTGGGGTGGACGTTGCGCTCGCGCACAGGGGCAGGCTGCTGGCAAGCTCCGCTGGGGTCGGCGGCGGTGAGCGCGACGTGGAATTCGGCGGGACAGCGCTCGGTGAAATCATGCGGCGGAACGTCACCCGCGCGGCGCCGCTGTCCGCGGGCAAGCCGGAGGTCATCGTCGCCTACCCGCGCAGCCGCATAGCCTCGGTGCGGAACACGGGCGTACTGCTGATCGCCGCGATAACCGTCGCGGCGTTTTCGGTCTCGGCGCTGATGAGCGTGCGCATTGCTCGGCGCATCGTGCGTCCCATCGCCGAACTGATGAACGGCGTGAGACGCGTGGAGGCGGGCGATCTGCGCCGCAGGATTCCCACACGGGTGGACGATGAGATCGGCGAGTTGACGGAGAGTTTCAACCGTATGACGGAAGCCCTTGTGGCGCGGGAGGAGGAGATACGCGAGGGCCAGAAGCAGCTTATAGAGTCGGGGAAGCTGGCGGCGGTGGGCGAGCTTGCCGCCGGCGTGGCGCATGAGATCGGCAATCCGCTGGCGGCGATTTCTGGGTACGTGCAGCTCCTGAAGTCCGGCGCGAGCGGGAAGGAATTTTCACGGTTTCTGGACGAGATAGAGAAAGAGGCGGGATACATAGACGGGACGATACGCGAGCTTATGGACTTCGCGCGCCCGGCGGGGTCGCAGGAGGAAGAGGTGGAGGTGAACGAGACCGTCGAGGAAGCCCTGCGCATGGTTTCGTTCCACAAGGCGATGAAGAACGTGAGAATCGAGAAGGACTTCGGGGACGGGTCGGCGGTCGTGCGGGGGAACCGCAGGGAGATACTCCAGGCGCTTCTGAACGTCGCGCTGAACGCGGCGCAGTCCATGCCCGACGGCGGGCTTATGCGCGTGGCGGTGGCGGTGGGACCCGGCGGGCGCGAAATCCCGCGGGGGTCGGTGGGAATCACGGTGAGCGACACCGGGACGGGCATCCGCCGCGACGATCTCGAGAGGATATTCGACCCGTTTTTCACGACAAAGAGGGGGGGGACGGGACTGGGACTGTCCATAACATACCGCATAGTGGAGCGCCACGGGGGTAAAATCTTCGTTCACACCGATGAGGGAAAAGGCAGCCGGTTTACAATCGCGCTGCCGCTCGCCGGCGGAAGCGGGACGCATCGCGCCGGGCGAGTGCGAAACAGCCCCACGGTTTCGTAAAAACGTATGATTACTGACAAGACCGGAGGAAATATGCAATCGGGGATTTGCCCGAATTTAAAGGATTTTCCGGGCGTTCGACAATCATGCATATCTTCCGGTGAGAACAGCTCAATATCAAGATATCCCAAGAGACGGTCATGTGCATTGGAAGCTACCGAGCATTCTCAAGTAGTGCTTCGACACGCGAGATTAGATTGGGCAATTTTTCTTGAACAATCAGCCATGTGAACTTTCGCACTTTTTCACAATGATATTTTAGCATAGACCTACTTGACATCATATATTTTTTGACTTATAATCTGTTAGTTAATACGCTAACAGATACAAGAACAAGGAGGCGGACCATG
>JBFMFE010000197.1:0-7878 GCA_040752295.1 bacterium | reverse complement strand
GTCTTCATCGTTGACATCGCCGTGCCGCGTGACTTCGACCCGCGCTGCGCCTCCGTCAACAACTGCTTCCTCTACGATATAGACGACCTGAAACAGGTGGTCGAAAACAACGTCCGCAAGCGGCGCAGGGAGATAGGAAGCGTCGAAAGGATCGTGGAAGAATCCGTCCTGCGCTTCCAGCGCTGGATGAGCGCGCTCGAGGTCGTCCCGGTCCTGACGCGGTTCCGCGAACTCCTCCACGAAATACGAGAGAAAGAACTCGAAAAATACTCGTCGAAGCTGAATTCCCTCCCGGAGGAAGAGCGCGAACTGATCGAAAAGATCACGCACGGGATCGTGAACAAGATTCTCCATGCCCCCACGACGCGCCTCAAGCAGCTCACGGGCGAACGGAACGGCGCGAGCCACGCGGAAACGCTCACGGCGCTGTTCGACCTCGGCGAACCGGAGGAAGGGAAATGAAATACGCGCTTGCCGTCTGCATCGCGCTTTACGGAGCGGCGTCGCTCTTCTACGCCCTCGCCGCGCTGTGGAGGTACGGGTTCTTCGAGAAAAACGCGTGGAAGGTCCTTCTCGCCGGATGCGCGCTCAACGCCGCCGTCATCGGGCTGAGGGCGGAGGAGACGCGGAGCCTGCCTTTCGTCGGACCCTTCGAGACCGTCGCGCTTTTCGCCTTCATCGTGGCGGCGGTCTACCTCGCGCTCGAAAAGCGCCTCGCGACAAGGGCGCTCGGGCTTTTCGCCGCGCCGGCGCTCTTCGCCGGTATGCTCTTCGGGGCGTTCCACCCGACAACCCCCGCACCCGCCGAACCGGCGCTTCAAAGCGTGATGTTCCCCGCGCACGTCGCGATATTCTTCCTCAGCTACGCGTTCTTCACGCTCTCGTTCCTCGCCGCCGTCGCGTACCTCATCCAGGAACGGCTGCTCAAGAAAAAACCCGTGGCGAAGGCTCACAACCTCTTCCCCCCGCTCGAAAGCATAGACCTCCTGTGCTACAGGCTCGTCTCTCTGGGCTTTCCGCTCATAACGCTCGGCATGGTTTCCGGGATGATCTGGGCGCATTCGGCATGGGGAATCCTCTGGGACTGGCGCGACCCCAAACTCAACTTCTCGCTCGCGACCTGGCTGATCTACGCGATCTACCTTCACCTCCGTTTCGTCGGAGGCTGGCAGGGACGCCGCACCAACGTCTTTCTTATCCTCGGGTTCCTCTTTCTCATCTTCACTTTTTACGGAGTGAACTTTCTGCCCGGGGGCAGGCACGCCCTCGGCGTCGGACCCCGATGAGCGTCAGGCCGCCCGGCGATGAACGCGGACGCGCGCGAACCGCGCGCCGTGAACGCGGCGATTTCATGTTGACAGTGTTTCCGCGCCGATTGTACACTTTAGTGAACCCGAATCTTCGATACCGGGAATTGTCGAGGTGATCAAGAGTGAGCGAGGAAAAGACGACCGTGGAGCGCCCCCCGGAGAAGCGCCGCGGAAGCTTCCTGAGCCTGGCGCTCGGGTTCCTGACCGGCGCCGTGGTGGGAGCGGTGACGGCGCTCCTCTACGCCCCGCAGTCCGGGGCGGAAACGCGCGGCAGGATCAAGGAGAAGGTGTCCGACCTCTCATCGAGGGCGGGCGATGCGCTCAACCGCGCGCGCGATGCGATGGAAGAGGCGAAAGACCAGGTCACCGGGGCGTTCGGATCAACCAGAGAGCGAACCTCTCAGATCATCGAGAGCGCAAGGGAACGCATCGCCAGGAAGACGAAAGACGAACAGTAAACAGCCGCTTTCACGTTCGCGGCGGCCCGCGCCCGGTCGGAGCGGATGCGCCGCCGCGCCGCCGGCGGCGGCTTATCCTGCGACCCCGGTGGTGATGCGGGAAATTTGAAGATACTCGTTACCGGCGCCGCCGGTTTCATAGGTTCCCACCTCTGCGAAAAACTCCTCGCGGCGGACCACGACGTACTCGGAATTGACTGTCTCACCGATTATTACTCCGTTGAACGGAAACGGGCGAATCTCCAGCCCCTTTTGAAAAACGCCGGGTTCACGTTCATCGAGGGCGATATAAGGAACGCCGCGGCATGGAAAGAAAAAGCCGGCGGCGTCGAGGCGGTCTTCCACCTCGCCGCGCAGCCGGGAGTGCGCGCGAGCTGGGGAACAGGTTTCCAGGCGTACGCCGAGCGCAACGTTCTCGCCACGCAGCTCCTGCTCGAGGAATTCAGGGACGCCCCTCTGAAAAAATTCGTCTTCGCTTCCTCCTCCTCAATCTACGGCGACGCCGAATCCCTCCCCACGCGCGAGGACGCCGTCCCCCTCCCGGTGTCTCCCTACGGCGTCACGAAGCTCGCCGCGGAAAACCTCTGCCGCCTCTACTGGAAAAACCACGGCGTCCCCGCCGTAATGCTCCGCTACTTCACAGTTTACGGACCGCGTCAGAGACCGGACATGGCTTTCTCCCGGCTCATCCGCGCCGCACTCGACGGCGCCCCCTTCCAGGTCTACGGCGACGGCGCACAGACGCGGGACTTCACATTCGTTGACGACGCGGTCGCGGCGACCGTCTCCGCGATGGAATCCGGCGCAGAGGGCGAGGCTCTCAACGTCGGCGGCGGCTCGCGCGTCTCCCTTAACAGGGTCATCTCGATACTTGAGTCCGGCCACCGGGTCAAACCCGCCATAGAGTACGTCCACTCTCAGAAGGGCGACGTCCGGCACACCGCCGCCGACGTCGCGAAAGCGCGCCGCATACTCGGCTACGAACCCTCCGTGTCCATCGAGGAAGGCGTCGGAAAGCAGGTGGAATGGGAAAAAAGGGCAGGGCGCGCGGAGCGGGAAACGGCGTGATCGCGTCAACACGCGGGCGCGGCGCGCGGACCGGCGCGAGCGGGAAAAACGGGATCATCCCAACAGGCGGCTTTCACGGAACTGGATTATATCCGTTTTTATGATTATAATTTTTCCCCGGCGCGGACGCCGCCGCGGGATGTGGCGCGAAGCCGCGCGGCTGTCCGGCGAACGGCGCCCTGCGCGGCGGCGCCTTCAAACCGGAGGAAATACTCGCGGAGAGGTGAGAGATTTTGAAAATCAAGGTGACCCACAGGTTCAACGCCCCGCTCGAAAAAGTGCAGGAGGCAAGGGAGAAGCGGTTCGAAAACCTCGACAAGTTTCCGGAAATGAAACAGTACAGGGAATTCTGGAGGGAACAGAAGGGGAACGTTCTCAAAACGAAGCGCCGCATCGAGCTTTCCGCGCATATTCCGCCCGCCCTGAGAGGCGTCCTGAAACCGGAGATGCTCAGGTGCGTTGACGACTCGGAATACGACTTCGACTCCGGCGTGCACGTCTGGACCGTCATACCGGAGCACCACAGGGACGTCTTCTTCTGCAAGGGCAAATCCGTTTACAGGGAACGAATCAAACAGGACGGAACGCCTGAGACCGTCCGCGATCTCGAAATGGTCATCAAGGTCAAAGTCCCGGTCGTGGGCAAGATCGCCGAACAGGTGCTCGGAAAAGCCTACGAAAAAAACCTCGAAAAGGACTGCCAGACCATAAAAAAGATGCTCGGAATCATGGAAAACGACGGAAAACCCTCGACGTCGAACGGCGACGAGGAGTCCCTTGACGAAGAATAACGGACGCGCCGCCGCCCGCCGGGTCGCGCGTCCGGGCGTTCCTTCGGGGTCAGATCAGTCGGACTGGTCGGACGGCGCTTATTCCCGCGCCGGCGGCGCAAGAACCGCGCCGCCGCTCGCCGGACCCACGAGCGCAGCGTACCTGCGCAGGAACCCGCCCGCATCCTTGCGCGGCGGCGGCTCGCTACTTTCCGCGCGCCTCTTCAGTTCCGACTCATCCACTTCGAGCGCGATCTTCTTTGCCGGTATGTCTATCGTCACGGCGTCGCCGTCCCGAACGAGCGCGATCGGTCCGCCCGCGGCGGCTTCGGGCGATACGTGCCCCACCGCAGCCCCACGCGTCCCTCCCGAAAAACGCCCGTCCGTCACAAGCGACACCTTCTCAGACAGCCCCATCCCCGCCACCGCGGAGGTCGGCGTAAGCATCTCGCGCATCCCGGGACCGCCTTTCGGTCCCTCGTACCGAATCACGATGCAGTCGCCCGGCTCGATCCGTCCCCCGAGTATCGCGCCGCACGCGGACTCCTCGGAATCGAACACACGCGCCCGACCACGCGTCTTAAGCATGCCCGCCGCCACCGCGCTGGTCTTCACAACCGCCCCGTCCGGCGCAAGGTTCCCGTAAAGCACCGACAGACCACCCGCCGCCGAATATGGATTCCCGGCGGGGCGGATCACCTCCTCCCCAACCCTCCGCGCAGACCTCAGGTTCTCCCTCACGCTCCTGCCCGTCACCGTTGCCGCTCTCCCCTCGATCAGCCCCGCGTCCAGCAGTTCCTTCATCACCGCCGCAACCCCCCCCGCCTCGTAAAGGTCCACAACGTAATGCCCGCCGCCGGGACGTATGCGGCAGAGGTTCGGCGTGCGCCCGCTTATCTCGTCGAACGTCCTCAGCGTCACGCCCGCCCCGCACTCATTCGCCAGCGCAAGCAGGTGAAGCACCGTGTTCGTCGAGCATCCGAGCGCCATGTCAACCGCCACGGCGTTCGCGAAAGCCTTTTCCGTGAGTATCTTCCGCGGCGTGAGCGCTCCCTCGAGCAGCTTCATCGCCTGCTCGCCCGCCCGCCTCGCCAGCATGACGCGCTCCGAGTGCACCGCGGGTATCGTCCCGTTGCCCGGCAGCGCGATCCCCAGCGCCTCGGCGATGCACGCCATCGAGTTGGCGGTGAACATCCCCGCGCACGACCCGCACCCGGGACACGCGCTCTCCTCGATTTCCTTCAGCTCCCCGGCGGTGATCGCCCCGGACCTGAGTCCCCCGACCGCCTCGAACACGTCAATCACGTCGAGCGCGCGCTCTCCCAGCCGCCCGGGCAGCATCGGTCCGCCCGTGACGATGACCGACGGAAGGTCCAGCCGCGCCATCGCCATCATCATCCCCGGCGTGATCTTGTCGCACCCGCTGATGAACACCATCGCGTCGAACGCATGAGCCTCCGCCATCACCTCCACCGAATCGGCGATCAACTCCCTGCTCGCAAGAGAGTACCTCATACCGGGATGGTTCATGGCGATTCCGTCGCACATCCCGATGGTGGAAAACTCGAACGGCGTTCCGCCCGCCGCCCTCACTCCCGCTTTCACCGCCGCCGCCATCGCGTTCAGGTGGACGTGACCCGGCACGATCTCGTTCCATGAATTGGCGACGCCGACGAACGGGCGGCTTATCTCATCGTCCGTCAGCCCGAGCGCGCGCAGAAGCGAGCGGTGCGGCGCCCTTTCAACGCCCTTCTTAACCAAATCGCTCTTCATCTCGATCCTCTCCGTTTCCGGTGTCCCCCGCGTCATCGCCTTCCGTCGGTCCCGTCGCGGGTTTCTCTCCATCTTCCCCGCGCGGCTTTCAACGGTGGCGCATCATATTATCATAGGCGAATTATGATTCCTGAGCAAAAACCCTCTTCGGCGCGGTACGCCTGCCTGCCGCGCCGTTTTGTTCCGCGGCCTGTCTGCCGCCTGCCTGTGCGTGCCCGCACGCAGACAGGTGCCAACCTGTCTGCCAGCCAGGCAGGCGGCAGACAGGCGTGGAGCGGGAACCCAGGAGTGCTAAGTGCACTATTTCGTAAATACTCTAACGTATTCTGCGCGAAGCGCCTTGGAGTGCGGTGTGTGAACACCGCCTTGACTATCGGAGATGAAGGCGGCGATGGCTCGCCGCAGTCCAGGGAGGCTTCGCCTCTGAAAATACGTTAGCGAATTTATGAAGTGATACACTAAGGTTCACAAAAAGTGAGGAATTTTTTTAAAAAAGCGCATTTTTTCGTAAATCAGGCAAAAAAAGCAGTTTTGAGTCATGAAGTAAAAATAAAATACCAATGCTTTTAAAATCTATTTAAATCATCATTAATTAATGTCGTTTTCAGTTGAAAAATGCAGAGTATTCATAGAAAATATAATGTATTGTTTGGGATTATGTATTGCTTTTGTATTAATCCGGCACAAAAGGGGGTGAAAACCTGGAAAGCCCGGTACAAAAGCCGACTCTTCAGGAGCAGAGGATGAAGAGAGAGGAAAGGAAACAAGGAAACTTTCGCTCGAATCGTTCTCTGACACGCGCATCGTTTAAATTCCAGGGAGGTTGTGTATGAAAAAGACAGCTTTCTTAGCGGTTTTTATCGCTTTGTTCGTCGCCGGAACGGCGTTCGGCAAGACCCTCGTGGACGTGCCGAGCGGGCACTGGGCGGCGGACGCCGTGCAGAAACTCGTTGACGAAGGGATCATCGAGGGTTACCCCGACGGGACCTTCGGCGGGCAGAGGTCGCTGACGCGCTATGAGTACGCGATGGTCGTGCAGCGCCTCCTGGACAAGCTCGAAAACGAGTACTGCACGAAGGAGGATTGCGCTCCGGGCAAGGCGGAGACGGTCGAGGAGGCGCAGGACCTCGACGAGGTGAAGGACATCGTCAAGAAGCTCGCCGCCGAATTCAAGGACGAGCTTGCCGCCCTGAAGGTCAAGGTGGACGAAAACGCCGAGAAGATCGCCGTCCTCGAGGACCGCATGGACAAGGCGTTCTTCAACCTGAACGTCACGGGCAGCATCCGCCAGAGGATTGACATCCCCAATTCCGAGCTGAACGCCGCGAACTTCGCCACCAGCTACTTCACACGGATGTACGACCCCGCCGGAGTCTACGCTGCTGGCGCCTCCGTTGACCTCAACGCGGGCTACGAATTGGTTCCGTACCTCCAGTTCACGGGCGAGGTGGGTGACAACGCCGACTTCTCCATCGGTCTGAAGCAGTACATCGTGAACATGATAGACACGGGACCGGTCCCCGTGAACAGCTCCGACCTCGACATCGAGCACGCCTACGTGAAGCTCGACTTCACCGAGTCCGCGAAGGAACTCGACCTGCTCACCGTTACGTCCGGCTACCAGAAGGTTGTGTTCGGTCCGTACGGGATGCTTCTGGACAACACGGGTCTTGAGTCCGTCGCCGGCATCACCGCCGCCGTCGGCAAGGACAGGGTGCAGTTGACCGGAACGGGCATGCTCCTTGACACCGGACAGATAGGCATCGGATTGTCCGGTCTGGGCTCCGCGCAGAAGGACGTCCTCTTCGCCGGCAGGCTCGACATTGACCTGGACGACGTGCTGGTCGGAGTCAACTACCTCGGCAACGGGTACGACGACGAGAAGGGCTGGGGGGCGGACATCAACGCCAACCTGCTCAAGAACAGCCGGTTCCTCACCGGACTGAAGGCGGAGTACCTGACGATCACCGACACTTCTTTCGGTGTCAGTCCCGGCGCCAACACCGACGACTACAGCTACGCGGTGGGGCTGGACGTGTACGAGACGGACATCTCCAAGGTCACGCTTTCGTATGCCGACCTGCCCGCTGCGCCGACGCTCACGAGCATGGACGGAAGCCCGTTTACCGAGTACGACGCTTCCTGCCCGACAGGGCTTGACATCTGCGGGAACCAGCAGGGTCAGATGTACAGCTTCGAGTCCGGAAGGAACGTCTTCCCTGCGGGATTCAAGGGCTTCGGTCTCGAGGCGAGCCACACCGTGCTCGGCGACGTGACGCTCGCGGCGAAGGCGATTTACGGCGACTTCGCGGGTGGCGTGCACCCGGCGAACGCCACGGTGGACCTCGAAGGATACGACTATCCGGCATTCGGCGCGTTCTCGATCACCAAGCCGGTCAACGAGGATTCCACTTTCAGGGTCGAGTACATGCAGCAGGGCGTGGACCCGATGATCCTGAACCGCGTAAGGGGCGAACTGCTGATCAACTTCTGAGCCGC
>JBFMFE010000196.1:0-20569 GCA_040752295.1 bacterium | reverse complement strand
AATGACCGCAAACAAAAAAATGCCTCCGAAAGCCCTTTTTGCGAGGGAACGGAGCGGTTTTTGAATGATTGCCCATGATTTTTACCTGAATTCGGCTGTCTAAAAAATCTTATTTTGGACAAGAATGAATTCATAAGAAACATGGAGCATCCGGGAATCGAGCGGGCGCACACAAGACGACGCCGGGGTGATATGCGCCGGTATCGGCTATTTATTGCTCCCGTTAGAATTATCGGACGTTTTCAGTCCGAGAAGCTCGTATATTTCTATTGCCTGCGATTTTCCTTTGACCGCCGCCGCGCCGAGACTCCTCACGTTCACCATTTCTTTAATAGTCTCATAGGTGCCCGCACTTATCATGACGCCGCAATTATAGCTTTTTGTCAACCCTTCGATGCGCGAAGCGAGGTTTACGTTGTCTCCGATGACGGTGTATTCCAGCCGCCTTTCGTCGCCGATGTTGCCGACGATGGCTTCGCCGGTGTTGATTCCGATGCCGATTTTCAACCGTTCCTTTCCCTCCCTGCTCCATTTTTCATTCAACCCGGCCAGCCGCTCCTGCATCTCGAGAGCTGTTCTGGCGGCCCGCAGCGGGTCATCACCGTGAGGGATTGGCGATCCGAATACTGCCATTATCGAATCGCCTATGAACTTGTCAAGGGTGCCCTCGTACCTGAATATGACGTCTATCATCGCAGAGAGATATTCATTAAGCTGCGAAAGCACCTGCTCCGGTGAGTGCCTTTCGGAGTAGGCGGTGAATCCGCGGATGTCCGAGAAAACAACGGTCACTTCCTGCCTGGCGCCGCCCGGCGCGATCTTTTCCGGCGCTCTCAAGATCTCCTCTGCCACCTGCCGGGTGACGTAACGGCTGAAGGTTTCTTTGACCACGTTGCGCTCTTTCAGCCCCGCGATCATCTTGTTGAACGCCTCCGCCAGCTGATGGATCTCGCGCGCATGGGTACGGACGTGGGGTCGCACTTCCAGGTCGCCCTTTCCAACCTCAAGCGCAATGTCCGACAACTGACGTATTTGCACCGTGAGCCGCTTCGAGACTATCGCACACGCCGCAAAACCGACTCCGGCGAATAGAAGCCACACAACGGAGACAAGCGCCCGGCGTTTTATGTCCTCGATGTACATGCTTCTCATGGAATATACCAGCCGGGCGACTCCCAGCGTACGTTCCTCGTGTTTTATGAGCGCGCTTATCTTCAGGACTTTATTAGGTCCCGTTCCTTCCTCGTGAACTATCACGTCTTTGGAACCGCCGGGTATGAAGGCGGCTTCCAAATCTTTCCGCGGAACGTTTTTGCCCAGGGCATTTTTATCCAGGCTGTCATATATCAATTTCCCGTTAATATTGATCAATTGTAAGCGCTTGATGTCGGGGTTGTTCCCGATGATATGCTCGGCGGAATATATTGCCCTGGCGAAATCGTACCGCGAAATAGGCTCTCCGACTCCATTAGCGATGTTTCCGGCAAGACCGCTGATTACTCTCGCCCTTTCGGCGGCAAGAACGCCCTCGGCGCTGTAGCCGACGTGAATCCTCACCAATATTTCGTCCCTCAACGTCAAACTGTATTCTCCTGTGACGTATTTCAGGTCTTCCTGCATCCGGAGTTTCTTCACGTGATAAGGCGCACTGCGGGCTTTGTCACGGTATCTGTAGATAACAATTATTTCTTCGCCGGGTTCACGGCACCTCGATCTGCACGCCGTTATAACCAGATCCTCCACGTCCGGTTCCCGCTCGCACATGCCCTCGATGATCCGCTCCATCTCCTGCATTTGCATAAGGGACCATGCCTCTTTAATTGAGTCTATCACCGTGTCCGCAAGCATCCCCAGCCTCCGCTGTTTCTCCTGGTGGAAGGCGCGGTTAATGCACCAGTCATTTATCACGGCCGCGAATATCGAGGACAGCAGAACCAATATCGTTATGAGAACGGCGAAGCGCCACGTAATCGGCATCAGCCATCTTTGATTCCGGCGCGAAAGCTCCGTATTGTGAGCTTTCATGATTTTTCGCCTTTGAAAAGCCGCATGTTTTCGACGTTTTTTGCCGGGCCGGCGCTCGGCGATCCCGGGGAAACCGACTTTTTGCGCAGGAACCGTCTTTGTGGCTGTATGTCACTCCCTGCCGTCCACGTCATATTCCAACGCCTCATTATTCCAGCCTCTTTTTCGCCACTCGTCAAGAATTCTCTTCTGCTTTTCAATGGCGTCTGCATCGGGGACGACGAACCTGAAGTCCGTTATTTTCCTGAACATGTCAAAGAATTTTTTGAAGTCTTTGTCTTTGTGCGAATTCAGGATGAGGTTCCGGAATCTTTCAATCGCCCTGTCTTTCTTTCCTTCCTTTGCGACGATGAAAGGCTCAATGAGCAATCCCTCGGTTGAGCAGTGAAGCTTCTTCACCTTCTTTGATACCGAGGTGTCCGCGAGCCGCGCCGCTCCGAGGGCGAATTCGTGTGAGAACACGGCGTCCACTTCGCCGAGAGCGAGGGCAAAGATACCGCTTACGGCGTTAGCTATTCTCACGTTTCTCCCGAAGAAAGACCGGAGCGGTTCGTCAATTCCGCTCTCGAAGAGCACGCGCCGAATGTGCAGGTATGAATACATGCCGCCGCTGCTTATGACGGCGCCGCGAATGTCGGAGAGTTTTTTATACGCGCCGTCCTTCCTCGCGTAAAAACATTCCCGGAGAAGGGGGCTGCCGTCAATCTCAAGGGCAATCAAGGGGCGGACGGGAATCCCGGCTTCCTTCATATAATAATAGTCCTGCGTCCAGACGAAGGCTATGTCTCCTCTTTCTTTGAATTCCTTTGCCAGTTTCTCCACTGCCCTGTCCGCGTACGCGGCATCCATCTCTACCATCTCCGGTTTGATGTGCAGCCCGTATTTTTCCTCCAGCAGGCGGAGCAGTTTATCAGCCAGTTTCGTCGTCTCGAACGAAGAGCCGGCGCCTCCGGAAGAGAATTTCGACATAAGAACGGTCAATTCCACCGTATTTTCCACGCCGGCTTCTTCCCCGGCGCTCACGGCGGCGTTCACCGAGACAAGCAGGAAGAAGACCATGATGCTTTTGATTCCGCCCGGCAGCAGAAAAGGCTTCACCATGCTCACCTCTCAGATTGAGGGTGCTTTCTCACGATATGAATATCCGTAACGTATCATACTGTCAAGTTCGAGAAGGCGCCGTCCGGCGTTGCAATATGATATACAGTATTGTGCGTGAAAAAGAACGGGGTCGGGCGTTGAGTTGAATAAATGTTTTCGGCCTTCTTCTTTAAACCTCATTATTCGCGCCGTTTGAACGTCTCGGAAATAACCGGGAATGGCGGCAGGCATTAATTTTCCCGGTCAGCGGCTTTTTCCTCCAGCCGCTCCGGTGTCTTTTGTGAACACGTTTGACATCACTTCCGGTGATTTTTTACCCTTCGATCATCGTGTGTAAATTGACGGGACAGGGGTTTATATAATAGACTTCAGGGCTGATCCGGAAGAGATTTCCGGAGCGTTACGCGGCGTTTCCGCGGTACGGAAGGACGGAATGGGAGCGCGGATTTCGGACATAGCGAGGACCCGCTCGCCGGTCGCCATCCTCATGATGGTCTCCGTGCTCGCCGCGGCGGCATGGTTCATGTACCGCACGAGGGAGATATGGGAGTATTTTCTGATCTCCATCGCCGTGGCGTACCTGATCGGCGGACCGGTCAGCCTGATAGAGAAGCGGAACGTGCCGCGGACGCTCGCGGTTGTGGTCGTGTTCGTCGTTTTGGGCGCGCTTCTCGCCGCCGCCCTCGTGCTTCTGATCCCTCCGCTGTTGACGCAGATCAACACCTTCACCGACGACTTCCCGCGGTACGTGAGCGACGTACAGAGCCAGGTGGGCAGGTTCGAGAGGTGGCTGGCGAGGACCAACATCCCGGGGGGTACGAGGGAGGTTCCGAACCAGATACTCGAGGGAGTGCAGAACGCAAGCGGCGCGCTGCTGAAAAATTCGATAGACAGGGTGTTCGACGTGTTCACGCGTCTCTACGCGTTCATCATCATACCGCTGACCACGTTTTACATACTCAAGGACACGCACAGGTTCAGGGAGGTTTTCATTTCGCTGTTTCCCCCGGACAGGCGCGCCGACGTGGAGAAGCTCGTCACGCGGATAGACCGTGCATTCGGCGGGTTCATCCGCAGCCGTCTCAAACTATGCCTGGTGGTGGGGGTGGGGTCGTGCATCGCACTGAGCGCGGTCCGTCTGAAGTACTCGATAGTGCTGGGGATCATCTGCGGCGTTTGCGAGTTCGTCCCGTACGTCGGTCCGGTCGTCGGCGCCGTGCCGGCGCTGATCATAGGGCTGTTCTACGGGAAGTTTATTTACGTCCTGATCGCCATCCTGATCGTGCAGATCGTCGAGAACGTCGTGTTCGTCCCGCGCATAATCGGGACGGAAGTGGGGCTTCATCCCGTCACCGTCATACTCGCCCTGCTCGCCGGGGGCAAGTTCGCCGGGCTTGGCGGCATGGTGCTTTCCATCCCGGCGGTGGCGGCGGCGAAGATACTGCTTGATTATTTCTTTTTCGAGCCGAAGGCGCGCGCCGAGGCGGCGGAGGAACCCCCGCCGCCCGCACCGCCCGCGCGGAGCGGGACGGGGAAGGTTGAACCTTGATATTCCCCGCTTATTATCTTACAAATGAACTTCTGTGCAAAATGGCGAAGATTTTAAAGAGAATGATGAATCTAAAATATCGAATTTCGAATGTAGAATGAAAAACAGAAACTGCAATACTCTTGAAACCGGTTTTATTCTGACTTCTACATTCTACATTGGTAATTCTTCATTCTACATTCGCTTTTAATCCTTTTGTTTCTGGCCATGCCGGGTTAGGATATTGCGGATGGATAATAAGAGGGTCATGCGGAATGTGGCGCCGTCCGGCGGGGAACGGCGCGCTGGCGATGGAGACCGGTGAGACTGAGGAATGCGCCCCGCCCGTCCGCCGCACGCCCGACGGCAGGGCAGGGCAGGGCGGGCGCGCCGTTCCACGCGGGGCGTTTACCGGATGACAACCGTGCAGCGAGGTGAAGACAGTTGCGGGATTACGATTTCACGGCGATAGAGACCGGGTGGCAGAAGCGCTGGGAAGAGAGCGGGGCGTTCGAGCGCGGAAACGGCGGCGGCGGGGAGAAGTACTACCTTCTCGAGATGTATCCCTACCCATCGGGCAAAATACACATGGGGCACGTGCGCAACTACACCATCGGCGACGCCGTCGCGCGGCTTCTGCGGATGCAGGGCTTCGACGTGCTGTACCCCATGGGGTACGATGCCCTCGGGCTGCCCGCCGAGAACGCAGCCATCGAGAACAACGTGAACCCGCGGGACTGGACGCTTCAGTGCATCGCCGGGATGGAAAAGCAGCAGAGGCGCATGGGATGGAGCTACGACTGGAGCAGGAAGCTGTCAACCTGCGACCCCGAGTACTACCGCTGGAACCAGTGGTTATTCCTCAGGATGTACGAAAGAGGGCTGGCATACCGCAGGGAAGCGCCGATCAACTGGTGTCCGCGGTGCGAGACCGTCCTTGCCAACGAGCAGGTCGTCGCCGGCGCGTGCTGGAGGTGCGACACAAAAGTCGAGGTGCGAAGCCTCGAACAGTGGTTCCTGCGCATAACGCAGTACGCCGAGGAACTCCTCGCCGGTCTCGACGCACTCGACGGCTGGCCGGAGCGCGTGCGTGTCATGCAGAAAAACTGGATCGGCAAAAGCCGCGGCGCGACGGTGAACTTCAGGCTCAAGGACACGGGCGAAACACTGCCCGTCTTCACCACCCGCCCGGACACGCTGTACGGCGCCACGTTCATGGTCTTCGCACCCGAGCATCCGAAGGTCATGGAACTCGTGAAGGGCACGGATTACGAAAAACCCGTAGCCGCGTTCGTCAACCGCGTCGTGATCGAAGACCGGTTTCTTCGCACCGCCGAGGACCGCGAGAAGGAAGGCGTTTACATCGGCAGGGACGCGATCAACCCACTCACCGGTGAGCCGATTCCCATCTTCACCGCCAACTTCGTCCTGATGGAGTACGGCACGGGAATGATAATGGCGGTGCCCGCTCACGACCAGCGCGACTTCGAGTTCGCCCGCAAGTACGGCATCGCCGTCAGGGTCGTCATCGTCCCGCCCGGCGAAAGCCTCGACCCCGCCGCGATGACGCGCGCTTACGAGGGCGAGGGTACCATGGTGAACTCAGGCGCCTTCTCCGGGCTTCACAACGTCGAGGGAATCGAAAGGGTGACGCGATGCCTCGAGGAAAAGGGGATCGGAGAGGAGTCGGTGCAGTACAAGCTCCGCGACTGGCTCGTCTCGCGGCAGCGGTACTGGGGAACCATCATCCCGATAATCTACTGCGACGATTGCGGCGTGGTTCCCGTGCCCGAGAAAGACCTGCCGGTCGAGTTCCCGACGGACGTGGAATTCACCGGGCGGGGCAACCCGCTTGCGACCTCGAAGACGTTCGCCGCCGCCGCGTGCCCGAAGTGCGGGGGCGCCGCGCGCCGGGAGACCGACACGATGGACACATTCGTTGACAGCTCATGGTACTATTTCCGCTTCACGTCCCCGCGCTGCCGCGCCCTCCCGTTCGACAAGGAGCAGGCGAGGTACTGGATGCCCGTTGACCAGTACATAGGGGGCATCGAGCACGCAATACTCCACCTGTTCTACTCGCGTTTCTTCACGAGGGTCATGCGCGACCTCGGTCTCACGGAACACTCCGAGCCGTTCAGAAAGCTGCTCTGCCAGGGAATGGTCATAAAGGACGGGGCGAAGATGTCCAAGTCGCTGGGCAACATCGTTGACCCCGATGAGATGATCGAAAAATACGGCGCCGACACCTGCCGCCTTTTCATACTCTTCGCCTCGCCGCCGGAGAAGGACCTCGAGTGGAGCGACAGGGGCATCGAGGGCAGCCACAGGTTCCTCAAACGGACGTGGCGCGCGCTTCTGCCCCTGGCGGAGAAGTGGAGAGAGGCTTCGCCCCCGGCGGGCGCGATTGACCTCGAAATCAAACGCCTCGTCCACAAAACGCTCAAAAAAGTCACCGGAGACGTCGGCGTGAGGATGCATCACAACACCGCGGTCAGCGCGCTTATGGAGTTCCTCAACGCCTTCAGCGGGTTCGTAAAAGAGAAAGGGACGGGACCGGGCGCGCTGCCGTCGCTGAAGTACGCCGCGGACCACTTTCTGATGATGCTTTCGCTCTTCGCGCCTCACGTCTCGGAGGAACTGTGGCGCGAGTTCGGAAACGAAGGCTTCGTTTCTCTTCAGCCCTGGCCCCGGTGGGACGAGGAACTGACGGTCGAGGAAACCGTCGAGATCGCCGTTCAGGTCAACGGGAAGGTGCGCGACAGGCTGAGGCTACCGAAGGGCGCGGGCGAGGACGAAGCCTTCGAGGCAGCCCTCGCCAGCGCCAGAATAAGGAAGTACACGTCGGACGGGCGGATCGTCAACAGGGTGTACGTCCCCAACAGGCTCGTGAGCATCGTCGTGGGGTGAAAAGCCGCGGAGGGGAGCCGACGCGGTTCATTCCGCGCGGCGGCGGCGGAACGCCGTCGTCACTCGCCGGTGTAGTCGGGTTTGCGCTTTTCCTTGAAAGCCCGCGGACCCTCGCGCGCGTCTTTTGTCGAGAAGACCGGCAGCCCGATCTCGAGTTCCTTCTGAAGCCCTTCCTTCAGCGGGCGTCCGGTGTTGATGACGACGGCCTTCTTGATCGCCTGCACGGCGAGCGGACCGCAGTCGCATATCCGCCGCGCCACCGTCTGCGCCTCGTCCATCAGTCCGTTCAGCGGGACGACGCGGTTGACGAATCCGAGGCGGTGCGCCTCGCGCGCGTCCACGCGCTCGCCCGTGAGGAGTATCTCCATCGCCGCCGCATAGGGAATCTGCCGGGGCAGCCGCACCGTCGAGCCTCCCATCGGGAAGATCGCCCACTTGACCTCCTGGAGTCCGAACGTCGCGTTTTCGGCGGCGATCCTTATGTCGGTCGCCTGGCACAGTTCCATGCCGCCGGCGATGGCGTGCCCGTTGACCGCGGCGATCACCGGCTTGTAAAGCTCGAAATCGCGCAGCAGCGCCTTCTGGGGAAGCATGGGATCGTTCCTCACCGCCCTGTCGGCGTCGGTCTCAGGCTCGCGCGCGCCGGTGATGAGGGGGATGAGTTTGCCGAGGTCGGCGCCGGCGCAGAACGACTTGTCGCCCGCGCCGGTGATTATCGCGACGCGCAGGCTTCTGTCGTCCCTGTATTCCTCCCACGCCGCTGCCAGCTCGACTATGGTTTCCGGGTCAAGCGAGTTGTGCACTTCCGGGCGGTTGAGCGTCAGGTACGCGATGCCGTTTTTCTTTTCAAAGACAAGAGCCATGATACGCCTCCCTTCGTTTTATGCATGGCGATATTATCACAACGCGGTGAAGGTTGTAAACGCGCGCGGAGTTTCCGCCGATTCACTTCAAATGTCGCAGGGCGTCACGTGGGTAAGGGCGAACGTGGGCGACGCGCGAAGCGACATGGTATGGACCGCCGTAGTTGACGACAAACAGTTTCAATTCCTTTTTATAGGCGCCGGCCACGGTTTCAAACCGCTGAAACCGCTGCGGATCGGCTCGGAATACTTTATCAACGCGGTTCATTACAGCTATGACCCTGACGGCGAATACTATTGTTCGTACGAGTACTGCTGTTCCGACGGAGTGTGTTATGGTTACTATAAAAACGGCACAAATCAATCGTTATCCATTGAATTAAAGTTAAAAATAATGTTAAGAAGGATTTTTTCCGTCCATTCACCGAATATCGTCAAAATGCTTATTTTAAAATATTTTTTCGGTGTTTGACAAAATACATAAAATCCATAAAATGGATAAAAGCCGACAGCTTCGGTGTAAGCGCATGGCGCAATCTATCGGGTCAAAAACGCAGTACTTATCAACAGGGCAGGCGTCATGTTTGTTATCGGTAACGCCCGATACGGTTCTGAAATGGATAAAACGCGGAAAGATTCCCGCCGTGCGTACCGCCGGAGGGCATTATCGTGTTCTTCATGAGGATGTAATCGCGTTCCACAATCAGTCCGGGTTGACGACGGCGCCGCGACAGAACCCTCCGCCGCCATCGGGCGGACTCCTTTACTGCTGGGAATATTTCTCAAAAGAGACCGGAATAAATGAACCGTGCGGGAAATGCCTTGTTTACCGTGCAAAAGCATTGAAATGCTTCGAAATGAGCCACCTTTCAAAGGACGTGGGTTTCAACGGGATGTCCTGTGCAAGCTCATGCGACAAGTGCGCATACTTCCGGTATCATCTCGGGAAACCGTTCGAGGTGCTTGTGATTACCGACAACGACGATTTGAAATCTCAACTCGGCGGAAATAACGAGGGGGGGAGGTTCCGTCTTCAATTCGCGAGCTGCGAGTACGAATGCTCCTTTTTAATTGACCGTTTCCGTCCCGATTACGTTGTGGTTGACTGCGCCATGCAGGAGGAAAAGTGCCGCGAACTGTGCCATCATCTTGCCAACGATCCAAGGATTGCCGGCAACACGATAATCCTCGCGACGCCGACACGGCGGCTTTCCATTTCCTTTCCCGGAACAGTGAGGATTCGGCATCCCTTTAATCTCAGGGACCTCGAGGAATTTCTCAAAGACCGCGATGGATGCCGGTCTTTTCGATATGGCGTTCAGTCGGGCAACTGACTGACGTTCAAGAAACAAGGTAAAAAAGGCTGGACTTCAGGCGCCAAACCATCAGTCCAGCCCCGTTAAGTTGCGTCACAGGCGTTTCCGCCCATGACGGTGTTGTTTCTCATTTTATCCGGACGTGAGCGGAACGTCAAGACAAAAGCGCGGGTATAAGGAGGGAAATCCTGATGGAAGAGCTGACGAACGTCCGGACGCACGCCGGCGTGGGCGCCGACGGATTCCTGTCGGAAATTTCGAGCTGGAGCAGGGAGACGGCGGAGGAACTAGCCCGCAGAAACGAGATAGGTCCGCTCCATGAAGGGCACTGGAGGGTGATCGAGTTCGTCAGGGAATACTACATGAGACACGGGACCGGACCGCCGGTTTACGCCATCCACAGGGCTACCGGACTGAGCATGAAGCGCATCTGCGAGTATTTCCCGTGCGGTGTGGTGCGGGGCGCGTACAGGCTCGCGGGACTGCCGCGTCCGCCGGGATGCATTTAAGTATTCCGCCGGGGGTTTGCGGTGAATGTCGGATTTCAAACCGGAAAGGAGACATTGAAATGGACACGCTGGGATATGCCGTCGGCATCCTCCTCCCGCCGGTAACTTTAACGGTCTTCGTCGGAGGGCTGACGTACCGCCTCATGACATGGCGAAAGCTGCCCATTCCGAAGATGACGCTGTTCCCGGCGCCCGAACCCGGAGCGGAGTTCCTGGGCGTTTTGAAAGCCGCTTTTTTGTTTCCCGGTCTGTTCAGGGGAGACAAGGCGCTGTGGACGGGCGCGTGGATATTCCACGCCATGCTTGCGCTTATCCTTATCGGACACGTCCGTGTGGTTACGGACTTTCCGGGGCTGTGGAACGCGCTGGGGATAAACGCGGATTCGATGTCGGCGGCTGTGGGCGGCGCCGCCGGAATCATGATCATGGCGGCGCTTTTATTTCTTGCGTTCAGGCGTCTGACCATACGGCGGGTGCGTGAGATAACCGAGTCCGGCGACTGGTTCGTTCTGTTGTTGCTTCTTGGCATCCTGATGACCGGCAACGCCATGCGGTTCGTCGGTCATTTCGATCTCGAACTGACAAGGTCGTACTTTGCGTCCCTTGTCGCGCTCCGCCCTTCGCCGCCTCCCCAGAACGGCTGGTTTCTTCTTCATTTTCTTCTCGGACAGGCACTGTTCATATACATGCCTTATTCCAAGCTGCTGCACTTCGGTGGAATTTTCTTCACGCAGACCGCACTGCAAAGGAGGTAAATCGGAATGAAAGCCGCAAAAGAAGGACGGGAAGCAGGCGAAGTCGTAATAAGAGAAATCGGCAGCATCAGGAACGGACCCGCGCCGCTTCGCGTGGCGATGGAGATATGCGCCCGATGCGGCACCTGCGCCGGGGTCTGCCCGGTTTACCAGGGAAAGGCGGACTCACGGTACAACCCGGTACTCAGAACCGACCTGCTGCGGAAGGTTTACAGGCGCAATTTCACGCTCACCGGAAGGATAGCGAACGCGATTACCGGGAACGGGCGCGTGAGCGACGTCGCGATGAAGGACTGGTCGGAGATGTTCTATGAGTGCACCGGGTGCCGTCGGTGCGCGCTGTTCTGTCCGATGGGGATAGACCACTCGGTGTCCACAAGGAAGGGGCGGGCGATTCTTCACAAACTCGGACTCACACCCCAGAGGCTCATTGACGTGACGAACATCTCTCTTTCCACCGGCAACACGGACGGATGCACGCCGGAGGGTTTTATAGACACGGTCAAGTTTCTGGAAGGCGAAATCAAGGAAGACTGCGGCATTGACGTCCCTATCCCAATAGACAAGAAAGGCTCGGAAGTCTTTTTCGTTCCCCCGTCGGGCGACGTGCTGGTGAATCCCGAGGCGCTGATGGGCATCGCAAAGGTGTTTTACGTTCTCGGCGTCGAGTGGACCACCAGTTCGACACATTTCGACGGCGCGAATTACGGTCTTTTCACGGGGGACGACGCCGCCATGAAAGCGGAGAACAAGCAGTACGTCGAGGAAGCACGGAGACTGGGCTGCAATGTGCTGATGATGGGGGAATGCGGCCACGCCCACCGCATCATGAAATTCATGATGGAAAAGCAGAGATGGTGGGGAGACCTTCCATTCAAAATCATAAACTGCCTGCAGTTTACAGCGGACGTCATAAAACAGGGAAAATTGGAGTTTGACAGGTCCCGCAACGCCAAACCGGCAACGTATCACGACCCGTGCAACTTCGGCAGAAGCTGCGGCATCAGCGGGGAGCCGCGGATCATTATGAAAGCGACCTGCGCCGATTTCCGGGAAATGCTTCCCTCCGGCGCGGAGAACTGGTGCTGCGGCGGCGGCGGCGGACTCTCGGCGATGGACACCATCCGTGAGTTCAGAATGAACGTCTCCGGCAGGAAAAAACTCGAGCAGATCAAGGCGACCGGCGCGGCGTACGTCGCCTCCCCATGCGCAAACTGCAAGCGCCAGCTCACTCAGCTCATGGAATACCACGGGATGAACGTTGAAGTCGGCGGCGTTCACGACATGGTCAACCGCGCAATCATAATCAGCGAAAGGGGAAAAAACTCAAGCTGCTACGACCACGTATCCCGGTCGTTGAAGATGATCTGAGAGCCGTTGACGTAATCCGGAGAGTTGTCGAGCCGCCGCAATCCGACCCGGCGAAACGCCGCGTTGCGGGTTTTTCCCTCGCCGCGCCGCCGCCCTCCGTTGTATAATCATCGTCTGGACCATGAGGAAAGCGGCGTTTTTCATCGCAGCCGTTCTTATGTGCGCCGCCCCCGCGGCGGCTCTCGAAAAAATACTCGAGGTGACGACGGGCGAGACCGTTCTTTCCCGCGAGCCGGGCGCCGGTGAGATTGACGCGCGCCTTTTCCGGGGGCAGCGCGTCAGGGCGTTGGAAGAGAAGGACGGGTGGTACAGGGTGGCGCTTCGCAACGGGGTCGAGGGCTGGGTCGCGGGCTGGCTGGCGCGGGAGGCGCCCGCGCCGGCGGCGGTTCCTCCGGGCTTCGGCGAGGATTTCCGTGTCGCTGCCGGCGCGCCTGTTTACGGCGTCGTCATCGCCGAAGCCGCGACTGTGAGGAACACGCCCTACGGCGGTCTCCAGGCGAAGAGGGACGCGACGCGGTGGGGGGAGGCGGTGAAGGGCACGGCGGTGAGGATCACGGACGCCGTTTTCCACTGGCTGCGCGTGGAGCTTTCGCCGTGGGAGTGGGGGTGGGTGTACGACGAGGCGCTCCGACCTCTTGGCGCGGAGGAGGCGCCGCCCCGCCCGAGCGCGGTCCTGAGCGTGGAGCACTTCAGCGGCGACCGCTCGCGGCGTCTCGAATTCGGCATCGAGCGCCCCGTTCCATTCGCGGCGCGCGCCTCGGTGGAACCGGGGCTGGTCTGGTTCAGACTCTACGGCATCGAATGCGAGGGGCTGCCTGACGAGTTCTTCGCCGTGAGTTATACGACGCCGGGCGCCGACCTTCAATGCGACGTGCCGTCCTCCACGCTTTCCGGCGTCGTTTACGCTTTCGGCGCGCCGACGGGGTACTCCGCCGAAATGAGCGGCTCGAAGTTCGCGCTCGATGTGAAGACGGGTTTCGCCGTGCCGCCGCTGGTCGTGCTCGACCCCGGTCACGGCGAACCGCCCCCGCACAGGAAAGGCTACCGCGAGGGCGCGCACAGCCCGGACGGGAAGCTGCACGAGGCGGACCTCGTTCTCGACGTCGCCCGGCGGACAAGGCGCGTTCTCGAAGAGGCGGGGATCAGGGTGATGATGACGCGCGAGGGAAACACGGACGCGATGATGGACCTGACGCGCAGGGTGGAGTTCGCCGACGCCGCAGGCGCCGACCTCTTCGTGTCCATACATCTCAACGGGGACACCGACAAGTCGAGGAGTGGCGCGGAGGTTTACTGGTACGATCCCATAAGCCGCCGGCTCGCCGAGGCGATCGTCCGGCGCATCGGGAGCGGCGACGGGCGCGGACCGGGCGAGACCGTTTTCGCGTCGTTCGCGGTGATAAGGCAGACGCGCCGCCCGGCGGTCCTCGTCGAGGGCGCGTACCTCACAAACCCCGCGGAAGCCGCGCTCCTCGCGCAGGAGAGTTTCCGGGGGAAGCTCGCCGAGGGCATCGCCGGGGGTATAATGGAGTTCATGGGACGCTGACGGTGAACCGACGTAATCAGTCTGAATTGTCACCATTTTTCTTATGTTGACAGGGCGTTGATCAAACCGTAAAATCAAATTTGAAAAGAAAAAGCAGGACTGGTTCATGGAAATAATCGCCGTACCGAAACCCCTCAGAGACAAGCTCGGCGACGAAGCTTCGGACTCGCTCATCGAGCTGATCAATCTCGCGAACAGAAAGACGACGGAAGACGTCATCACGCTCTCCGGCGAAAAGTACGAGCGGAGACTCACGGAGGAAGTGGCGAAACTCGACAACAGAATAACGGAGGTTGAGGCGAGGCTCGACAAAAGAATCACGGAGGAAGTGGCGAAGCTCGACAACAGAATCACGGAGGTTGAGGCGAGGCTCGACAAAAGAATCACGGAAGTCCACGCCGACATCATCAAATGGATGTTTATTTTCTGGGCAGGTCAGATCATCGTCATCGTTGCAATCATGTCTTTATTTTTTAAGTTATTCACGAGTCTTTAAAACCGAATGAGTCTTCCCGGATTATTCAAGCGGCATGAATAAAACGTGGTCTTATCCTGGTTGCGCCGGAGAGCCGTCGTGGGGAGCGGATAACCTGTATTGGAGCGAACCGGAAAGTCGCGGTGAAAATGACGACTCGCAGCCGCTCAAAGCCGTTAGGAACGCGTTTGCCTTTCGTTTGCCGGCGTGGAGGATGAAAAAATGATAAAAACGTCCATGAGAACGTTACTGCTCTTTTTCATCACCGCTTGTGCGGCTCTCAATATCGCGCGCGCTCAAGAGGAGAAGGCGCCCGAACTGCGGGTCGAAGGCGGCAGAACGTACTTCGGCGAGGCGTGGCGCGAGGAACGAAACGGCTTCGTAACGGTGCACCTTAAGGGAACACCATACGAGATCGGCTGCCAGCGCGGCGCGCTTCTGAAGGACGAAATCAGGTACGCGCTCGAGGCGATAGACGACGAGTTGAGGGAGATGATCTCCGAGTACGGCGGGATGGAAGCGAACGACTCGACGGTGATGATGCTCAAGGACATGGCGTACACTTCCTTCATAAGCAGGTTGGAGAAACTCATACCCGGCGAGTACGTACAGGAAATGAAGGGGATCGCGAAAGGGGCGGGCGTGAAGTACAGGGAGATACTCTACCTGAACGCCGGGTACGACGTGATAGAGAACCTGGCGCAGATGTACTGTTCCGCGTTTGCGGCGGCGCCGCCGGCAACGAAGGACGGGCTGACGTTCCACGGCAGGAACCTCGACTGGGACCCTCCCGACCTCATCGCCGCGCAGAACATAATTTTTTTCATCGAGCCGGAGAAGGGATATCCCCTCGTGAACATCGCGCCCGCGCCCTTCGTCTGCGTCGTCACGGCTATGAATCTCGAGGGGCTGTCGGTCACGGTAAACGTATCGTTCTCGAACGTCCCGCGAGTCGAAGGCGTCCCGACGTTCATAATGCTTCGCCGCGTCGTGCAGCACGCCGCGACGCTCGACGAAGCCGTCGGGATGATCGAAGGCTCGCCGCGCACCGTCGGGAACAATTTCATGATCGCGGACGGGAAATCGGGGGACGCCGCGCTCCTCGAGTGCACGTCCGAACGGTGCGAGGCGCGCAAGCCGGAAAACGGGCTTCTCCACGCGACGAACCACTTCGTACACCCGGACATGAAGCCGATGCAGTACCCGTTCACCTTCTACGGGAGAAGCAACACGGGCGGCAGGTTCGAGCGCCTCGGAGCGCTCCTCGCGGAACAAGCCGCTGCGCCGCTCGACCTCGAGACGCTCATCGGAATCTTCCGCGACAGATACAACTGGGAGACGGGCGACGTGGATTCATTCTGCCACCAGAGCATCTGCAACCCCAAGACGGCGCAGAGCGTGATCTTCTCTCCAACGGACAGGCGGTTCTGGATCGCCGCGCCGCTCCCGACGCCGGCGTGCGACGGCAGGTACACCGGGTTCGACCTGAAAGCCGAGTTCGGGAAGGCGCCCGCGCCGGTTCTGCAATCGTTCGCTGAGAACCCGCACAGGGAGACTCAGGACTACAAGGCGTTCGAGCTATTTCGCGAAGGGGAGCGCATTCTGCGTGAAGGGAAGCCGGCTGAAGCGGCGGAACGGTTCGAGCGGGCGGCGGCTATGGCGCCCGGGTCCGCGACGCTCCTGCGCCGCATCGGGGAAATCTACTGCAACGAATCCGAAGACTACGCCGCCGCCGCGCGACACCTCGAAAACGCCGCCGCGCTCGCACGGAATAAAGCGACGGACAGGTATCCTTTCGCGACGAACTACTACTTTCTGGGAAAGGCGTACCTCGGAGCGGGCGAGTTCGGCAAGGCAGTCGAAAACCTCGACGAGGTCTTCAAACACGATCCCGATCACGACCGCGAAGCATGGACGCACGTTCGCCTCGGGCAGGCGTACGACATGCTCGGGGAGAGGGAAAAAGCGGTGAGCCACTACGACGCCGCCCGGAAGACGCAGATCAAGGAAGCCGCCCTCGCCGCCGGGAAATACATCCAGTCCCCCTTCGCGCCCGGCGCGATGAAACTCGAAAAGGGAACGAAGGAATCGTACGCGAGGAACGCGATCTGAAAATCCCGCGCGGACGTCAGTCGCGCCTGTCCTTTCTTGAGTTCAGTATGATCGTGACCGGTCCGTCGTTCACGGCGGCGATCTTCATCTTCGCGCCGAAGACGCCCGACTCGGTCGGGACTTCCGCGGAAGCGATCTCCTTGAACCGTTCGTAGAGCCTTTCGGCGTCGCGTGGCGCCGCGGCGCGCGTGAAGTCGGGGCGGTTCCCCCTCTCGCAGTTGCCCAGGAGCGTGAATTGCGATATGGCGAGAAGCTTCAGTCCGAGGTCTTTGACCGAGTAGTGCATTTTCCCTTCCTCGTTTTCGAAAACCCGCAGGTTGACGATCTTCCCCGCGAGGCGTTCGGCGTCCTTTTCGTCGTCGCCCTCCGCCACGCCGAGGAAGATCAGGAGACCGCGCCCGATCCTGCCGGTTTCCCTCCCGTCCGCCTCGACGCTCGCCTCGACGACCCTCTGAACGACCGCTTTCACGGGTTCCCGATCACCCCCGGATCGATCACGATTATTATAGCATGGATGAAGCTGCGATCCCCGGGCGGAAAGTCCCCGGGACCGGATTATTAATCCGGGAAAACCCGTGGAGCGCCGCGGCGGCGCCGCGGAATTTCCCTCCGCGGTCCCCGCACCTGAAAAATCCGCCGTGACGCGTTAAAATAAGAGTGAGCTTTCCGCCCGCCGAGCGCACGTTCCCGGACGCCTGCGGGCTGAAAACGGCGGCTTCGGGCGGCGCGCGAAAGGTTTCGCTCCGGCGGTCTTATGAAAACGGCGATGGAGCGGGATAGATGAGATGGCTCATTCCCTTCTTTATCTGCGCGTTCGCGGTGCTGCTGCCGTACCGCCTGCGCCTGATGTTCATCAACGCGATGGCGTGGTGGGCGCAGTTCATGTACTTCATATCGTACTGCCTGATAAGGGTTCTTCTGAAAAGCCTACGGGGAGGAAAACAGGCTCATGAAGCAGATCGCCATTAAATATTCGGGCGGAACGGATTCCACGGCGACCGCCGCGCTCATGGCGGAAAAATTCGACAGGATACACCTTGTCACGTGCAGCCATTCGGGATTGAAGAACGTCGGCAACAGCGCGCGGAACATCGAAAAACTGATGGAGATTTACGGGAATGACAGGTTCGTTCACGTAATACTGGACGTGGACAGGCTGTATAAAATGGTTACGTACGCGGACTACCTCAAAAACGTCCGAAAGCACGGTTTCTTCGTTCTCACCTCCTGCGGGATGTGCCACCTCTCGATGCACATAAGAACGCTTGTGTACTGCATGGACAACGGCATCGCCGAGGTCGCCGACGGCTCGAACAAGAACAGCTCCCTCTTCCCGACGCAGATGGAAACGGTGATTGACGAGATACGGAAAATGTACGCCCGCTTCGGCATGAACTTCACAAACCCCGTCTATGATTACGAATTCCCGACGGACATTGACTGGAAGCACAAATTCGGACTCGTCCGGGGAGCGCCGGAACCGCCGCCCGGTACGACGACCGGGCAGGTGCTTTTCAACAGGGGAATCCTCGACCGGGAAAACGTCAAGGGAACCGCGACCGACCGCGGGATGCAGCCGCGCTGCTTCCAGCTCACTCTGCTCAACCTCTTCGCGCTGAAATATTACATTCCCAGGCACGGCATGGACGAGTACCGGAAGGGAACGACACGCTTCTACAGCGACAAGGTGGACCTGTTCACCCGCCGGCTCGAGCAGTTTTTCGAGAACAGGCGGGGAAGCATCCTGTCCCGCGTGATAGGACCCGAATCGAAAAAAAACCATGATGAAACGTAACTATTTACCGATCTGAAGTGACGTGAGCGAAAGAGAAAGAAGAAGAGAATGATGAAGGGTAAGGCTCCATGACGGAGCATGGAGCCGGAAAGAAAAGATGAACGATGAATCTAAAATTCCCAGCACATCTGCCGCTTTACGTCCGCTTTCCCCTCCCGAGACCGATGTGCCAGGCGATGATGCGCGCGTTCCGGGCGATCTTCCGCGAGCACAGGTTTTTTTTCCGGGGTCTTAAAAGTTTTACCGCCGACCACGCGGCGACGCGGTTCATCGCGCCGATTACCATGAGCAGCCACAGCGGCGGAAGGCTCCAGCTTCCGTAATGCTTCCGGAAAAAGAGGCTCATGCTGCGGCAGTAGTTGTGAACCGCCGCCTCCTCGTCCCTCTGAATGCTTGCCCCGCCGTGGTGGATGATTTCGGCGTCCGGGAGGAACACCACCTTCCAGCCCGCCCGCGCCACCCTCAGGCAGAGGTCGGCGTCCTCGTCGAAGACGAAGAACCGTTCGTCGAGCAGCCCGACGGTTTCGATGACCTTTCGGGGGAGCATCAGGCACGCGCCTATCATGTAGGGAACTTCGCGTTCGATGTCCCGGCGCCGGCGCCCGCGTCCCGCGACGGCGTCCCGGCGCGGGAGCAGCCGGTCCGGCACGAAGGCGTCGAGAAAAAGCACCGTCAGCGACGGCAGCCTGAAGCATGACTCCTGGACCGTTCCGTCCGCGTTGAGCAGCCTGCATCCGACTACGCCCGCCTCGGTGCGGCGCTCGAGGTAACGGTACATCGTTTCGATTGAGCCGGGCAGGACTTCCGTGTCCTCGTTCAGCAGCAGGACGTATCTCCCGTTCATCGCCCGCAGGACAGTGTTGTGGTTTTCCGAAAAACCTTTCGGCTCCGTGTTGACGATCAGCCTGACCTGAGGGTATTTTTCCATGACCATTCCGGGGCTTCCGTCCTGAGAGCGGTTGTCAACGACGAATACCTCGAAGTTCAATCCTTCGGTTGTTTCGTAGATCGAGCGCAGGCAGCGGTCGAGCAGCCCGCGGTTGTTGTGGTTCACGATGGATATCGTCAGGTCGGTCATGCGCTCGAGTCCGTTGCAGCGCCGCGTCTGCCGTCCGCGTCCGCCTCCGTTTTCCTCATCAGTTCGTTTCTTATTTCCTCGTACAGACCCGACGCCCACCGGATGCCCTCGATGGCGGTTTCCCTTGAGGGATAGTAATCCATCCATCCCTCGAAGTTGAACCTGCACTCGATATTGCTTTCGAGCAGGGTTCTCATGATCGCCGGCACGTCCAGCCAGCCGTCCTCGGGTCTCTGCGATGGATGCACGGGCGCCTTCCAGTGGCGCGTACGGTAGCCCTTTTCGGAGGCGTTGGAGTTCTGAAGGTGCGCCGCCCTCGTGTGCGGAGCGAGCAGGCGCACGAATTCCATGAAATCGAACCCGAAGTTCCGCGAGTCAACGCCGAGGTGACCGATGTCGAGGCAGAACCCGAGCGAGGGAAAATCCCGCAGCAGCTCGAGGTACGAACCGGCGGAGTGAAACAGCGGGTTGTCGAAGAGGTTCTCTATGAGCACCGGGATGCCGGTCTCGCGGCTCAAATCCGCCAGTTCGGCGCAGCTCGTCCCGGCGACGTCCATGACGTCGCGCGCGGTTATCCCTTTCAGGTTGTCGCCGCTGAAGTGAACCGGTCGCTGTATGTGCGCCACGGCGTACTCTGCGCCCATCGCGGCGCCGTCCTCCATGGTCTCGCGCACGAGCGCGACGGCGCGCCTCCGCCTCTCCTCGTCAATGTCAATGATGCACGCGAGCAGCGGGTTCTCGGGATACTCGCCGGGTATGAAGAGGGGGCAGTGCGCGCTGAAGGCGATGCCGCGCCCGGAAACGTACTCGCGGAGCGATTCCCTGTCTCCGCGCTCGAACACGACGAACTCCGCCCTTTTCAGCTTCGTGCGCTCCAGCAGGGCGAGGTTCTCGCGCCGCGCCACCACCATTCCAACGTTACACATGTCCTGCTCCGCTCCTGAAAGGCAGCCCGCCGCGTCGGCGATCCCCGGAGACCGCGCCCGGCGGCGGAGACGGGACCGCGTTCGAGCCGGCGTCCCCGCGCGAACGGCGGCGGCGCTTACCTTCCACCATAGCGGTTGAAATGAACGACTTCGGCGAGTCCTTTCTTCGGAACATGAAGCACGCCCAGTTCATCCTTATAGTATTTCGTCGAACCGGCGGAAGGTTCGACGACGGGTTCCTCCGCCGGGTAGCCGAGGG
>JBFMFE010000195.1:0-5121 GCA_040752295.1 bacterium | reverse complement strand
AGGAGAGCCAGGTGAATCCCAGCCCGGAGAGTATCGGCAGGAGCGGGACGTGCGAGAACGCCTCGACGAAGCCCCTCGACGATTCGAGTATGTCTGGGTGTCCCTTCATGCCCTCGGCGGCGAAGCGCGCGGCGAGCACGCCCGCCGCGGCGGCGCTTCCCGCCGTGAGCAGTTTCGCCTCCGAACCCATGAATCCGGGCATGAGACCGTACCCGGGCTGCGCGAGCGCGATGCCGAGCGCCGAGAGCGTCTGCGCGCGGTCCAGCTTCATCAGCCGCGCCGCGGCGCACGCCGCCGCCGCTGCGTGTATGAACGTCCACATCTGACCGTTGAGCGGTCCCACCAGCACCGCCGCCCCTATCCGCGCGCCCACCTCGTTCGCTATGACCTGCGCGACGAGCGCCTCCCTTCCGCTCGCTTCGAGCGTCTCGGCGAGGGCGAGAGGCACGAGCACGGAGGAGTGACCCGTGTGTCCGGCGATCATGTAATCGTCGTAGTCGAGGGCGATGCTGTGCGCGAGGTTGGACAGCAGTACGCTCTGAACGCCCCCCCGCCCGCCCCCGGGCAGGTACGTGCAGTCTGCGCCGCCGCAGAAGCTGCGCAGGCTGCGCTCCACCTTCAGCGCAGCCTCCGACAGCGCACCGGCGTGCACCGCACCGAGCACGCTCAGCATCTGGTTCTTCGCCTCGGCGATCACGACGGGCGGGATGTCTTCGTACCGCACGCCGCAGACCCAGTCGGCGATCTCTCGCGTGTACCTTCTCTTGGCCATTTCGTCCGCCGTCTCTCAAACCGGCTCTATGGATTATGGATATGGTACCACATCGGGATCAAAGATTAAAGAAGTTTTTCCGCGCCTTCCGCGCGCCGCTTTTCAACGGGGAGGGTTCTGTGGTAAAGTTCCACGGAAAAAGAAACCGGACGATTATCCGGTGGATAATGAAAGGGGGAGAAACGATGCCGATAGACGTGCAGAAGGCGTTGTCCGCGGAGATCAAGCCGCTCGAGTTCAGCTACAGCGAGAAGGACGTCGTGCTCTACGCGCTCGGCGTGGGCGCCGGCGTCCCTCCGACGGAAAAAGAGACGCTCATGTTCACCTACGAAAACGGACTCAAGGCGCTGCCGACATACGGGGTCGTGCCGCCGTTCAAGTCGCTCATGAGCGTCATGGGTGTCCCCGGTCTGAAGTTCAATCCCATGATGCTCCTTCACGGCGAGCAGTACCTCGAAATCAGGAAACACCCGATTCCCGTGAAAGGGACCCTCACCAGCAAGCCGAAGATCGCGGCGATATACGACAAGGGGAAAGGCGCGCTTGTTCTGCTCGACGCCGTCACCACGAACGAGAAGGGCGAGGAGGTGTTCTTCAACACGTTCTCGCTCTTTCTGCGTGGCGAGGGCGGGTTCGGCGGCGAGAGCGGTCCCAAACCGGGAAACATCCCGCCGGAGCGCCCCCCGGACAAGGTGGTCGAAATGAAGACGCTGCCACAGCAGGCGCTCCTGTACCGGCTCTCCGGCGACCTCAACCCGCTTCACGCCGACCCGGGATTCGCCGCAATGGGCGGTTTCGACAAACCCATACTCCACGGGCTTTGCACGTTCGGGCACGTCGGGCGCGCCGTCCTCGCCGAATTCTGCGGAAACGATCCCGCGAAATTCAAAAGCATACGGGTGCGCTTCTCAAGCCACGTCTTCCCCGGCGAGACCATCGTCACGGAGATGTGGAACGAAGGCGGCGACACGGTCATCCTGAAGGCGAAAACCGCCGAGCGGGGGCTGGACGTGATCACGAACGCGGCGGTGAACCTGAACGCCTGAGCCGGCGCGGGAATCCATTTTACGCACGTCTGGTATTTATCGCTCCCGCCGGTAATTCCGTCCGCTGTTTTTCGATGCGGTGAGCCGTTCCCCCGCGGTGAGCCTGTATCCCCTCAGGAACGGTTCCACGGTCATGCGCCTTCTGCCTTCGAGCTGAACCTCGCGGATCAGAACGGTTCCGGCGCCCGCGGCGACAAGGACGCCTCCCGGACCAGCCTCGACGACGGCGCCGGGCGGGACGCCTTCGCGCGTGTCCCCGCGCGGCTCGGCCTTCCAGATTTTGAGCATTTTTCCCCGGTGGAACGTGAACGCCGACGGCCAGGGGTCGCACCCGCGCGCGAGGTTCGCGATCTCCGCGGCGCTCCGCCGCCAGTCTATATGCCCGTCCTCCTTTCTGAGGGGAGCGCAGTACGTCGCCTTCGAGTGGTCCTGGGGTTCGGGCGTTATGACGCCGTCGCGCAGTCCCGCCGCCGTGTCCGCGAGGAGCGACGCGCCCGCGGCGGCGAGCCTGTCGCCCAGCGTCCCCGCGGTGTCCTCCGGGCTGATGTGCGCCTCGCGCCTCATGAGAACGGGTCCGGTGTCCATTCCCTCGTCCATGAGTATGGTGGTCACGCCGGTGACGGTCTCGCCGCGTATGATCGCCCATTGTATGGGCGCGGCGCCGCGGTAGGCGGGGAGAAGCGACGCGTGGAGGTTGACGCACCCGAGGCGCGGGATTTCGAGAACGCGCCCGGGCAGAATGTGCCCGTATGCGACCACGACGATGCAGTCCGGCTCTGCCGCGGCGAGGTCTTCGAGCGCGAGAGCCGGCTTTTCGGGCTGTATGACCGCAAGTCCTTTTTCGCGTGCGTATTTCCCGACCGGCGGCGCGGACGGCGCCCGCCCTCGACCGGCGGGGCGGTCCGGCTGCGTGACGACGAGCGCGACCTCGAACCCCGCGCCGATGAGCGCCTCGAGGCTTCGCCGGGCAAACTCCGGTGTGCCCATGAATACGATTCTCATAACGCCTCGTTCCCCCCCCGCCGGAAAGCCCCCTCAACGACTGACGGCGCGGGCGGGGTATATGATCATGTGGTCTGTTGTGTAGTGTATCAGGTAATTCGCTCCTTCTCCCCTCAACCCGGACAGAACGCTCACCGTGTACGGGCTTTCCCTGTGGAAGACGAACGCGAAAGAGGCGCCGGGATCACAGCCGGCGGTCTCGTATCTCAGGTACGATTCCGGTTTCTGTTCCGAGAGCACGTCGAGGGCGGTGATGCGTTCCCGGCTCTCGAATATCAGCCGCCACTTTATGAAATACGTCGTGTACACGCAGTTCAGGTTCCGCGAATCGAGAAAATCAATCGCCCGGATGAGCGAGCGCGGATCGGTTTTCACGTTCCCTTCCGTGATGGAATCGTCGTTGAAGACGGACGCGGCGCCGGACGCTAAAACCGCCGCAAGAGCAGCCAGAGCCGCCGTGCCGAGGAGTTTCGCGAACGCGCGGCGGCTGCTCAGAAGCAGCGCCGCCGCGGCAGCCGCGCCGGCGGAAAGAAAAGGCTCGAGGGGGAGAAGGTACCGCGGCGAAACGCCGCTGAAGGGCGAGGACAGGTACAGGATCGCGAAAACGACGGGAGTGACGTGGAAAGACAGCGGGAGGGCGAGCGAGCGCCGCCCGGCGAATGAGACGGCGAATCCCGCGAGGGCGAGAAAGGCGTAGACGCGCGCCGCGGGGGGGACCTCTCCGGCGAAGTTGTGGACGCTGTCGCGCGTGAGAAACGCGGCGAAGTCGTGCCCGGCGAACGCCTTCAGCGAACCGTAGAAATGCGCGGCGAACGGCGCGCCGTACTCCATGCCGTTGAGAAGGTGCCTTACGTTCGCGAAGTCCGAGGTGAGGTTGTCGTAGATCAGCGGCGAGGCGCCGGCGATGAAGAAAAGCGCGATGATGAGAACCCGCCTGAACGAGGGGAAGTTTCTCTCGAGCGCGGACGCGAGGGCGAGCGCGGCGAGGTACGCGAGTCCGAAATCGTAGCTCCACCAGGCGAGACCGAGCGCGAGACCCAGCAGGCACGCCCACGCGCCCCCCTCCCTCCCGCCGCCGGCAGCGCGCATCCTGTGGTGGAAATAGAGCGCCGCGATACCGAGAAAAACCGTTTCGACGTACCCGTCGGCTTTGAGCGAGGACTTGAGGAAGGGGGTCGAGAAACAGACGGCGAGCGCGCAGAGAAAGCCCGCGCCGCCGCCGGACGTTCTCGAAACGAGAAAGAACACTATCAGGACGACGCCGGCGGAAAACAGCGCCGGGACCGCCTGGACGAACGCCGCGCTCGCGCCGAACCACCTGAAGAGCGGCGCGGCGGCGAGCGCCTCGATGACGTGCCCGCCGCCGTAGTGCTGTCCATAGAAGAAAACCGGCGGCGGCTCGCCCCGGGCGACGTGCATCGCCATCAGCCCCACTATGGACTCGTCCGCGTCCGTGTACCTGTCCACGGTGAAAAGCATGTGAACGCGCGGCGCGAGTGCGAGCGAAAGAATAAACAGCGTCAGAAAAACGCGCTTTGTGAGCCGAAGTCTGCGATCCCGCCTCATCCGGTACGCGTGAATTTTAGCCTCCGCCGCCAGGCGTGTCCACGACGGCGGTGATGCTCAATCCCAGCATGGGTTTCGCCGGGAAAGTGAAGACGGGCGGGGATGAATGCCTCGTGAAGCTTCCACGTTCGGCATCCGTATTTGATGACACGTCCGGCGGGGCGGAGCAGTTCATTTTATTGAGGTTTGATAAGTAATGGAAAATCTCCTCTCTCTCAAATTGCCGGTTGACAGGCTGGAAGCCTGTCCCACAATTACAGGAGAATCCTTTTTAAGTGGAACGGCAAACCGATGAGCGTTCCGGCGTCGGTGAAATCGTCCCACAATTACAGGAGAATCCTTTTAGGCGCTTCAGGAATTTGTGTGGGTAACCCCTTGATCAGACAGATGAAAAAGGAAGCAGACCATCAAGAAACAATTTGAAAGGCAATGAGACAATGCGTTAAAAAACGCTTTATTTACAAAGGTTTTCCTCCCTATCCATTGTTCCATAATGCGACAAACTCGTTTCCCCTTCCGTTTTTACCCACAGTATTTCCTGAAGAACCTCCTTTTTTAAGTGGGACAGGCATCTTGCCTGTCTGAAAAAGATCACCTTGTTTTCCTTTATCCTACTTTCCGCACTTCTCGGACATCATTTTCGCACAATTTTCTCACAGCGCGCAACATGTCGTGAAAGATTCCGCATGAGAGCTATGATTTTCTCAAGTTCATGATTGTTTTCGATCCAAGCGC
>JBFMFE010000194.1:0-6044 GCA_040752295.1 bacterium | reverse complement strand
GGGTCGCCCCGTAGGTTTTTCCCCTGATTTTTGTCTTGTTTCGTTTAATGAACATATTAGAGACTACCCGTGTTCTTTGAAATTATATATGATTTGGCAAGGTATGTCAATACATTTATTAAAATTTCATTTTTCAAATTAGAGACAACATTTGAAAGCAAAAAAAGATAAAAATATCAGATGCAAAGCCTCCTTTTCTCAATCTTTCGGGGGTAAGTTGGGTCTTATATGAATTCCCGCCTTCAGGGGAATAGCAATATTGTGAAGTATTTATTGCTCCGAGTAATATGCCCCGGCATCTGATCTGGATATTCGTTATTCTTTTTTTTCCGCGTTTTCCGTTTCTAAATCGTTTTTTCGACGACCCTACTTGAAAAAGGCGAAAAGCAGACCCGTGAGGACGATTACCTGACCCGCCCAGAATATGAACATCCACCTTATAAGTTCCGTTTTCGACTGCGCTATTTTTACCTCGAGGTCTGATTTGGCCTGCGCTATTTTTACCTCGACGTCTGATTTGACCGCGGAGATTTCCGATCTTAATTCCGCGATTTCCACTCTTACTTTCGCGAGTTCCTCCGCGAGACGCCTCTCGAATTTTTCCTCGAGGACCGCCAGTTTCCCCTCGAATTTCTCGCCAACGTAAACAAGAACGTCTTCCTTCTGTTTCTCGTTCGCCCGGTTTATGAGCGCGACAAGCGCGTCCGTTCCCGCGTCGCCGAGTATTTCCCTCAACTCCTTGGGTGGATTTATTATCGTCATATTCAATCACCCGCAGCGCGGATTTGAATTAACCCGGATTATTCATCCGGGGAAATCGCAATAATGCCAAATCTTCTTCGTTATCGGGCTTCCACCGTCGGTCACGTACCTGCTAAGTACGCTCCCGTCCGGTGTCAGCCCTCTGCCTCGAATCTTCAGCATTCTTGCGATTTCTTCCCGAATTATTCAAACAGCATGAATAATTCTGGATAAATTATACGTCCTTCACAGAGAAGTTGCAACGCCCCTCCGACCGCCCCGTTTCGGGGTACGCCTCGATGCGAACGTCGGGACCGAGCCGCTCAACCTTCTCGAACCGCAGGCGGAAGGCTTTCGACAGCGCCGGCACGCCGCTGCCGCCGACGAAACCGGGGCTGCGCGCGCCGCCCACCACCATCGGCGCGCAGTACACGACCACCTTGTCAACCGCCTTCGCGGCGATGAACGACGCGTTGACCTCGCCGCCGCCCTCCACGAGGAGCGAGCAGACCCCCATGCGGTACAGCTCCTTCAGAACGTGCGGAACCGAGACCCTCCCGTCCGCGCCGGCGCTGACGAAAACGACCCGGCAGCCTCTGCGTTCGAGTTCCCCGGCGCGGCGCGCCGGCGCGCCCCGGACGGCGAAGACAATCGTCCTTCCGTCACGCGCGCCCAGTTTCACCACTCTGCTCCCGGGCGGAATACGCAGTCTCGAATCGAGTATGACCCTGAAAGGGACGGCTCTTTCGCCCGGGAGGCGGCATGTGAGCCGCGGATCGTCGGCGATGACCGTCCCGACGCCTGCGAGAACGGCGTCGGCGTCGCGCCTCAGCGCGTGGGCGTCCCGCCTGCTGACGGCGGAGGTAATCCATTTCGACGCGCCGGCGCGAGCGGCGATCCTGCCGTCGAGCGTGCAGGCTGCCTTGAGAATGACGAAAGGCATACCAGTTGTGATGTGCTTGACGTAGACCTCGTTGAGCCTCGAACACTCGCGTCTGAGAACGCCGGTCTTCACCTCGATCCCGCGCGCGCGCAGGAAGCGTATCCCGCGCCCGTTCACGAGCGGGTTCGGGTCTTTCATGCCGATCACGACGCGAGAGAACCGCGCCCGGACGACCTCCGGCGCGCACGGAGGCGTCCGCCCTTCGTGAACGCACGGCTCGAGGTTGACGTAGAGCGCCGCCCCCGCCGCCGAACCTTTCGCGTTCCTCACCGCGACTATTTCCGCGTGCGGTCCTCCCGCGCGCTCGTGGCGCCCGGTTCCAACGACCCGCCCGCCGCTCACTATCACGGCGCCGACCATCGGATTGGGCGACACGCGCCCTCCGCCCCCGGCGGCAAGCTCGAGCGCATGCGACATGTGTTTCTCGTCGTCTGCGGTTCCGTCCCGTACGTTCATGTAACCCGCGCCGGCGCCGGTTTCGACACGGCGTCAGACCCGATGTTTTTCCCTGACGATTCCTCCGACGCGCTCGGCGAGGGCGCGGACGACCGCTTCCATCCGCTCGTTCACCTCCTCGTCGCCGAGCGTCCGCTCCCGGTGGCGGAACCTCATCGTGAACGTCACGCTCTTCATCCCCTCGCCCACGGCGTCCGACCGGTAAACGTCCACGACCTCCAGCTCCTCGAGCCATTCTCCTGCCGCCGCCCTTATCGCCTCGCCCGCCCGCGCCGCCGCCACGTCGTCCCCGACGATCACCGACAGGTCGCGCGTCACGGCGGGGAAACGCGAGACCGGCGCGTGTCTCCTTTCCTCTCCCATCAGCCCCGCGAGCGCGTCCGGCTCGAATACGCCGGCGCAGACGACCCTCTTTATCTCCAGCCGGTTCAGAACCGACGGGTGCACCTCGCCGAACTCGGCTACTTTCACGCCGCCGACCATCGCCTCCGCCGAGCGTCCCGGGTGATACAGCGGGGAAGTGGCAGGTTCGAACCGCGGTTGCGCCGCCGTTATCCTGTCGAGCACGCTTTCCACTATGCCCCTGGCGTAGTAGAAATCCGCGGGCGGAGGCGAGGGCGCGGAGCGCGTCGTCGGACGCCAGTGGCAGCCGGATGCGGCGAACGCGAGCGAATCCCTTTCCGACGGCGCGCCGTCCGGCGCGTAGAAGTAGATTCTCCCGAGTTCGAAGAGGAAAACGTCCTCGACGCCCCGTGCGAAGTTGCCCCTGCACGCGCGGAGCAGCCCCGGGACGAGCGAGCCGCGCAGGTGCGTGAAATCCTCAGTGAGCGGGTTGATGATCGCCACGGCGCGCGGGACGCCGCCTTCGCCGTAAACCGACTTCAGTTCGTTCACGTTCGTGAATCCGAACGAGTACGTCTCGTCGAGTCCCGCCTCCACCATCAGCGCGTGGAGCCTGTCGCGGACGTGGAAGCCGGGCGCCATGGACGCCCTGTGGGTTCTGACTTCGGGCAGCTCGGAGGGGATGCGGTCGTATCCGTAAAGCCTCGCCACCTCCTCGGCGACGTCCTCGGGGATGGAGACGTCGCGCCTGTGGGAGGGGACTCGCACCTTCATCGCGCCGCCCGTCCTCTCAACGGAAAAAGAGGCGTTTTTCAGGAGCGTTTCCATCGCCGCCGGTTCTATCGCCGTGCCGAGTATGAAATTTATTTTCTTCGCCGCCGTCCTGACGGTCGTTTCCTTCGGCACGCGCGGGAAAACGTCGCGCATGGGCTGAAGCGGCGCGCCCCAGCCGTTGTCCTTTATGACGCGCGCCGCCCTGTTGGAAGCGTCGGCGACGCGGAGCGGGTCAACGACCTTCTCGAATCTCACGGACGACTCGGTTCTGAGATCGAGGCGGCGCGACGTGCGCCTTATGCCGACGGGGTCGAAGAACGCGGATTCGAGGAGGATTCGCCTTGTGGCGTCGGAGACCGCCGTATCGGCGCCGCCCATCACGCCCGCGACTGCGACGGGTCGGCGGGCGTCTGCGATGACGAGCGTTTCCGGCGGCAGCGCCCTGTCCACGCCGTCTATCGTCACGAGCCGCTCGCCCCTCCCGGCGCGCCTCACGACTATCCTTCCGCCCTCGAGCGTGTCCATGTCGAAGGCGTGGAGCGGCTGTCCCGTCTCGAGCAGAACGTAATTCGTCACGTCCACGATGTTGCTTATGGGTCTCATGCCGCAGGCGATCAGCCTGCGGCGCATCCACGGCGGCGATTGTCCCGTTGTAACTCCCTCGATTAGCCTGCCCGTGTATCTGGGGCAGAGAGCCGGGTCGCGCAGCCGCACCTCGAAGTCCCCGCCGCCGGGCGCGAAGTCCGGTGAAACGGCGTACGGGGATTTTCGGAGCGTGGCGCCGAGGACGGCGGCGGCTTCGCGCGCGATTCCGAAGACCGACTGGCAGTCGCCGCGGTTCGAGGTGAGATCGAACTTGAGCACCAGTTCGGTAATCCCGAGGACGTCTGCGACGTTCGCCCCCGCCGCCGCGCCCCGCGGCAGCGCCGCCACCACGTCGTCCCGCCCGGAAATCTCGAGGTCCGCCTCGGCGAGTATTTTTCCGTCGGACAGCACGCCGTACATCCTCTTCGGCTCGAGAACCGTCCCGTCGGGGAAAACGAAGCCCGGCGCGGCGACCGGGAGCGCGTCGCCCCCGCGGAACGCCGTCAGGTTCGTCACCACCTTCAGGCTCCGTTCGCCCGTTGATATGGAAAGAACGACGAAATCGTCCCTGCCGGGCAACCTTTCCGAGGAGGTGACCACACCGACGAAGGCGTTGTCGAAGCCGAACCTTTCGGCTGCGAGTTCGGACACTTCCAGCCCCGCCATCGTCATCCGGCGGGCGAGTTCACGCGCGTCGAGGTCGAACTCGACGAATTCCTTCAGCCAGCCCATCGGAACCCTCATCGCCCCGCCTCCGCGCCCGGACGCGACCGCCGTCCGCGGAAAAATCCACACAAAACGCCCGAATGCGGCACGCCGCGCGTCATCGCGTCAGAACTGCCTCAGGAATCGCACGTCGCCCTCGTAAAACAGCCTTATGTCGTCAATCGAGTACTTGAGCATTGCGATGCGCTCGACGCCCATGCCGAAAGCGAAACCCGTGCACTCCTTCGGGTTCAACCCGCCGTTTTTGAGAACGCGGGGATGCACCATCCCCGCTCCGAGTATCTCGAGCCACCCCGTGCGCGAGCACACGGAGCACCCCCCTCCGCCGCAGATGATGCAGGAGACGGCGACCTCCGCGCTCGGCTCCGTGAACGGGAAAAAGTCGGGACGGAACCGCGTCCGCGTCTCCGCGCCGAACATCTCGAGTGCGAACCGCTCGAGAACGGCTTTGAGGTGCCCCATCGTGATGCGGCGGTCCACCATCAGCCCTTCGACCTGGTGAAAGACCGGCGCATGGCTGGCGTCTATCGTGTCGCGCCTGAACGTGCGCCCGGGGGCTATCACCTGGATCGGGAACGCTCCGCGCTCGCGCATGACGCGTATCTGCACGGGCGAGGTCTGCGTGCGCAGCAGAAGCGCGTCCGTCAGGTAGAACGAATCCTGCTCGTCCCTCGCGGGGTGGTCCTTGTGAATGTTCAGCGCCTCGAAATTGAAAAAATCGGTTTCTATTTCGGGTCCCTCCACGACGTCGAAGCCCATGCCGATGAATATGTCAATTATCCGCCGCATGACGAGTGTGAGCGGATGAACCCTTCCGGTGCGGCGTCTCGAGCCGGGCAGAGTGACGTCCAGGCTCCCGGCGGCAGCCGCGTCGAGGCTCTCCCGCTCGAGGGATTCCATCCTCTCGTCGAGGGCTGTTTTCAGCGCGGACTTGAGCGCGTTCAGCGCCTGTCCGGCTGCGGGGCGCTCTTCCGGGGACAGTTCCCGCAGGCTCGCGAAAAACGCCGCGACCTTTCCTCTTTTACCGAGGTAAAGTGTCTTCAGCGCCGCGAGGTCGCCGGGCGTGCGCGCCGCCCGCAGCGCCTCGAGCGCCTCGACGCGGAGTTTTTCCGTTTCTTCCTTCATCGCTTCATGCCGCGGCGACCCTCGCCCTGAAACGTTTACAACGGCGCACAATGCCGCCGGACCGGCGCGGTACGTCCGCGCGCCGCAGACGGGAAGCCCGCGACAACGCGGCGCGGTCAGGAGACCGCGCCCCGCGGCTCACAGAGTGAAAATAATATCCGCTTTTGGAGAAGTTGAAAATACCCGTTGAAAAAAGAACGCAAGTTTTGCAAAAATGGAGGTTTTTTTTTCAGACAGGCAAGATGCCTGTCCCACTTAAAAAAGGAGGTTCTTCAGGAAATACTGTGGGTAAAAACGGAAGGGGAAACGAGTTTGTCGCATTATGGAACAATGGATAGGGAGGAAAACCTTT
>JBFMFE010000193.1:0-4323 GCA_040752295.1 bacterium | reverse complement strand
AAATAACCCCCGAAAAGCCGCACGAAGAAATCCTTTTAAAACCCGCGCCGCAGGAACAAAAAACAACTCCGCCGCCGGCTGCGGAATCCGCGCCGCCCGCCGCACAGCCCGCCGTTAAAACCCCCCCTCCGCTCAAGCCTGAACAGCCGCAGGTTCAGACTGAAAAGCCGGCGCAGCAGCCCGAAAAAACAAAAGAAACCCTGAAACCCCCGCGCAAAGCCCTGAAGGAGGAGCCGCGCCCGGAAGAGGGCAAGCCCGAACTACCCGAGGGTACGAGCTACGCGGACTACCTCCTCGAAGAGCTTCTGATGAAGCTGGATGAGCTGGGAGGCGCGAGCGAGAAGAAGACGCCGGACGCTGAAAAAAAGGCTGATAAGAAGCAAAAAGTGGCGATTCCGCCCGTCGCTCGCCTCCCTGAACCCGCCCCGCGGCAGCCTGCGGTAAAACCTCCCCCAGCGCCGGAAACCACGGAAAAACCTGCCGCCGCAGCCGTTGAAAAACCTCACGCCGGGCATGAAACAATTGAAAAAGCGCCCAAAAAAACGCCCGCGGCACGGCACAGACCCCTCAAACCGGAACCACCGTCCACCGCGGAGACACCACTCAAGTCCGAAGCCGCCCCAGCCGAAGCGGCGAAGCCCGCGGTCGAAAAACCGCCCGCGCCCATGCCGTCCGCCGAACCGACCGTGAAAGAGCCTGCCGCGGAAAGGGAAAAGCTCGCCGAACTTGTCGCCGAGCCGCCCCACGCCGGACCCCCCGCGGGAAAGGTCGAAAAACCCGAACCTCTCAAGGCGGAGCCGGGACGTATGAAACCCGTAGAGACGCCGCCGCCCGCGCACGAAGAACGTGCCGCCCCGTCAGCCGCGCCCGCGCCTCCCGCGCATCCGCCGGCGACGCCTTCCGCCCCTGTCCCTACGAAGACGGCGGAGAGCGCGGGAGCGCCGGAACCCGCCGTTCCCGCACGGGTTCCCGCCCCGGCGCGGCAGGCGAAACCCGCAGTCCGAGAAACGACCGGCGACCTCGTCGGAGAGATACTCGCGCGGCTGGACGGGGTGGGGAAGGGTGAAACCACTGCCGCGCAAACGAAAAAAACCCCCGCGCCGGCGCCGGTTGTCCCGCACGCCGCATCCGACCCGTCCGCACGGGCGGGCAGGAGACGGGCGGAACCCGCGCCCGAGCCGGTTCAGCCCCCGAAGTCCCGCATGGGCGACGAGTCCAACAACGTGAACAACCACGGCGTGATGCTCGTGCGCCAGGGCAGGTATGAAGAGGCGTTGAGAGATTTCGACCGAGCGATTGCGGTACGACCCGACGAGCCGGTCTATCGCCGCAACAAAGCCGTGGCGCTTGCGAAACTCGGCAGGCTCGAGGAAGCCCTCGCCTCGGCGCTCGATGCCGCCGCGAAGGGCGACACGGAAGCCGAAGACCTCGTAAAACTCCTGAAAGACGCGCTGGGAAAACAGCCGGCGGGAAAAAGCTCCACGCACTGAACCTGATATCATGATAAAGGCTGTCTCTCCGGGATGATGACGGATACAAAGGGTTCGGTTCCCACGAGAGCCGGGATTCTTTTTGCCGCTTCCGTTTTTTTCCTTGCGGTGTCGCTCGTGGTTTTCACGACGGCGCGTCAGAGGGACGGGAACGGCGGCGTGGTTCTCGAGGCGGCGTCGGGCGTCGCCGGCGCGCGCAGGACGCCCGTTGTGGAGGCGATAGAGAAGGCGAGTCCGGCGGTGGTCAACATCAGCACCGAGCAGGTGGTGCGGGAAACGCTCTCGCCGTTCCGCCGGTTCCGGGACGGTTTCTTCGACGAATTTTTCGAGGATTTTTTCGACAGGTTTCCCACGCGCGACTACACGCGGCAGTCGCTCGGGTCGGGAGTGGTCATAGATGAGAAGGGCTACATACTGACGAACGAGCACGTCATTATGCGCGCGTCGAAGATAAACGTGACGCTGCCCGACAACAGGGAATTCGAGGCGAAGCTCGTCGGCGCCGACCCGAAGTTCGACCTCGCCATAATCAAGATAGACGTTGACAGGCCGCTTGCGGCGGCGACGGTCGGCGACTCCGACACCCTGATGATCGGCGAGACCGTCATAGCCATCGGCAACCCCTTCGGTCTCGAGCACACCGTCACGACCGGCGTGGTCAGCGCTCTCAAGCGCTCCATAAAGGTTGACAGGGACAGGGTCTACTCGGACTTCATCCAGACCGACGCCTCGATCAACCCCGGCAACAGCGGGGGTCCGCTCGTCAACATCGCCGGAGAGGTCGTGGGGATCAACACGGCGATATTCGCACAGGCGAATGGGATCGGTTTCGCCATACCCGTAAACAAGGCAAAGCGCGCGGTGAGCGATCTCCTCAAGTACGGCGCGGTGAAGAAAGCCTGGATCGGACTGCGGGCGCAGGAACTGACGCCCGAGCTTGCCGAACGCTTCGGGTACGAGCACCGGCGCGGGGTTTTAGTCGCCGACGTGCTCGCCGACAGCCCAGCCGCGGAGGCGGGGGTCGAGCCGGGGGACATAATCTCCAGTGTGAACGGCGCGCCGGTGTCATCGGTGGAGGATTATTACGACAAGACGTCCACGCTTCTCGTGGGAGAGAGGGTGGCGTTGAGGATTTACCGCGGAGGAGAGGCGCTGGAGGCGGCGTTCGAGGCAGCCGCGCTTCCCATCGAACAGGCGGACCGTATCGCCCTGAGGCTTCTGGGAGTCAGGGTCGGCGCCATCGGAAGCGTCGAAATCATGAGGTACTCGCTCAGAACGCGCCGCGGGGTGGTCGTAACCCGCGTCGAACCAGGGGGGTTCGCCGACCGGACGGGCATCGAGCCGGGCGACGTCATCACCCAGATCGGCGCGAAGGAAATCGCGGACGTCGGGGATTTCCGCGAGGCAGTCGTCGTCGCTTCCGAGAGAAATAACCCCGTGATAGTCATACGGCGCGGCGATTTCAGCTACTACACGAACGTGGAATGAACCGGAGCGACCGCGGCGCCGCGGGAAAAACGGCTTTGAAGGACTACGCAGCGGCTGCCGGCGCATGCGCCCGTGCCATTAAGGTTTGACGGGGCGCAATGAAGGGTAAAACGAACGTGACGGGGAAAATGATGAAAATCCTTCTCGTGGACGACGACAGGGACGTACTCGACGTGCTCAGCATGCTTTTCGAGATGGACGGGCACACGGTCGGCTGCGCCATGAACTACGGCGAGGCGCTCGCCGAGATGGAGGGCAGCGACTACGACCTCGTCATCACGGACTACCGGATGCCGAGAATGCACGGGCTTTACCTGCTGGAGATGATCAAGGACGTCAACCCCTCCATTCCGGTCATCATAATGACCGCCTACCAGACTGACGAGATGAGGAGGGAAGCGAAAAAGAAAGGCGCCGACCTGCTTCTGGCGAAACCCTTCTCCTACACGGAACTCCAGAGCGTCATCAGGCGGACGATGAGGAAATGGCAAAAGCAAAATGGAATGAAGAAATCATCATAAAGCGCATCCTCATGCTCGAAAGCCTCGGCGAGGACCTCACCTGCTCCCACGTGAAGGAGATTGACAGCGCGCTGGTGGGCGCGGCGATTTCGTATTTCGGAAGCTGGGGCGCGGTGCTGAAAGCGGCGGGGCTGGACCACGACGAGATAAGAGCCGTCTCCAGGCGGCGCCGGTCCGAAAAGGTGAGAAAGTGGTCAATTGACAAAGTCCTCGAGGAAATCGCCGAGGCGGCGAAACGCGAGGACGACATAAGCTACGCCTACATGAAGGAAAAGTACTCGCCGCTCGTCGCGGCGGCGAGCAACTATATCGGAAGCTGGAGGAAGGCGGTCGAGATGCTCGGCTTCGACTACAACGAGGTCCTGCGGAAGGGTCGCGCCAACCGCCTGAAGAGGGAAAGGGAATGGTACAGGGACCTCCTCCTCGAGCGCCTCTCTAAAATGACGGTTGACGAGAGCGTGTTAAAAAGAAAACACCCACGGTTCCACAGGACTCTCGTAAGCCGCTTCTCCACCTGGCAGAGAGTGATGAAGGAGCTCGGCGAATATCAGAAAAAGAAAGGAACCCCGAACCGTGCCTAAACAACTCATCGCCGACCTGAAAGAGGGCGACCCGGTCTCGTCCTTCTTTCAGGTGGAACAGGTGCAGCTTTACGACTTCCGCAGCAGACAGGGAAAGTACGCCGTGCTCCAGCTCGCGGACAGAACGGGCGCCATCCGCGGTGTCTGCTGGGACGACGGCGAAAAGGTGCACGGCTCGTTCCCGCCGGGGTCAATCGCCAGGCTCGAAGGCAGGGTCGAGTACTTCAACGAGCAGCTCCAGAT
>JBFMFE010000192.1:0-15990 GCA_040752295.1 bacterium | reverse complement strand
GCCCCTCGTCGGAACACTCGAAGCGGCCCGGATACATCCCCCGCTCGGGAACGTAGAAATCCGCCTCGACGTCCACGTCCCGCATGACCGCGGTCGTCCCGGCGCCGGGCTTCACGAGAACGTACCTGAACCCGCCTCTGAGGCGCGAGGCGCGCCACGGCTCCCCGCCGCGCCCCCTGTAAACGTGACGGCAGAACGCGGCGGTGCGCTCCAGCACGGGTTCCCACACCATGTCGCCCGCCGGCTCAAGCTCCTCCAGACACTCCGAGAAATAGAACCGCACGGCGCCGCCCCGCACCCTCCCCCACCCGACCCGCAGGTACCCGCCGACCTCCCTGCCGAAATCCACAACGAGCGCGCCGCCCTTCCCCCCGCTCACCGTCACCGCCGCCCCGCCATGCCCCCACGCGCGCGCCCGGCATTCATCCCCCGGTCTCCAGAACCGGCGCGGCTTGACGAACCTCGAAACCGGCGAATGTGAATACTTCGACCTCGCGTCAGGCATCATTGCCCCCCTCCATCAAGGGTACTTTCGCATTTTTCGACGTTGAATTTCCGAATCAATGTGCCCCTGCCCGTGCCCCTGCCCCTGCCCGTGCCCGAATTCTTTTCTTTCTTTTCGGGTGCGCTCACGGGCACGAAAGAAAAAAATTTACAGAAGAATCCCGTCATGTACCCGAAATTCTCCGATTTGCCGGCTCCATGCTCAGTCATGTAGCCATAAGTGGCTCCATCCCGGAGGATGGAGCCAGCGGTTTCCATCTTCACTGAGCGTAAGAGAGTAAAGCATGTCCATCTCGCCCTTGCCAAAAATGCGCAAGCCCAGCTCGCTGAACTTTACGGCAAACGGCGAAAACCCGGTCGAATCCGCGCCCGCCTCCCCCTCGCTATTCAGCAACTATTTACCGATCCGAAGCGACGTGAGCGAAAGAGAAAGAAAAAGAGAATGATGAATGTAGAATGTAGAACTCAGAATGTAGAACAAAAGATTTGAACATCTACATTCTGCATTGGTCATTTTAGATTTTAGATTTCTTTCAAGACCGGACTTCATTTCAGTAAACAGTCTCACTATTCAAACGTTCCGCCGGCCGCGATTCACCCATTCCGCGCGCCGGTCCGCCGGCGCCGCCCCGTGCGGTAAAAGAGCGCCAGCGCAAAAACCGCCGCCGCTATATCGAGCGCGATGAAAAGCGCCTCGACCCTGTCCTTGCCCTGTTTCCAGTGGGCGGTCAACTGCCTCACCACCGGAAGGAGATCGCGGGAATGCTTTTCGTACGTCCAGCCGCCGTATTCCCAGAACAGCACGCCGTCCATCCCCTGCCGCCACGAGACGTAGAAAAGGTACTTAAGAAGCGCGGGGGTGAAGTCCGCCCCCCAGTCTTCAGCCTGAAATTCCGGAACCCACACGGGTTTCCACTCCGCGAGCGCGATGAGGTTCGCCGCGCCCATCGCCGCCCACGGCATCGGGTAGAGGCTGCGCCCGAACAACTGGACGTAAACGTGCGGTGCGGCGACGTCGCTCACGAGCGAGGTGGCGACGGGGTTGCCGTGAATATCGCCGCTGAAATGCGTGATTATGACCGGGCGGTCGGGGTCGAGCGCGCGAATCGCGCTCACTCCCTCGCGGATGTACCAGTAGGGCATCCCGCGGTAGCCCCAGAATCTCAAGGTAGGCTCGTTGTCGAACTGCCAGGCGATCACGTTCGGGTTTGACTGGTAGCGGCTGACCACCGCGCGGACGAAATCAAGCCCGGCGCGGCGCGCGCGCTCGCTCCCGTAGAATCCTTTGTTGTCCGTCCCAGCCCACGAGGGAATGAAAAACTCCGGGTAATCCAGCGAGCGCACCGGACCGGTCGTTATTATCATGCGGAAATCGTACCTCGTGAGAAGCCGGACCACCTCGTCCATCTCGTCGAAAACGATCTTCCCTTCCTCCGGCGCCATCCTGTCCCAGTACGCGCTGATCCGAACGCAGTCGAAACCGAGCGCCTCCATCACCTTCATGTCCGCCTCCCAGCCCGCCCGCGGCGCTTTAGTCCATATATACGATGTCCCGACCAGCCTGTCCCGGACGTAAAGCGACTTCACGTGCACGAGCATGTTCAGTGAACATTCCACCGCCGCGACGACGAGCGCCGCCCGGAACGCCCTGCGCAACGCCCTTCTCACGCTTTTCCTCCCCGCGCGTTTCGCCCGGCGGCGGTTCTCCACGGGACCGCCCCCCGTGCAGCGGCGGCGCCCCCGCGCGGATTCGCGGCGCGCCCTCACCCGGCAAAATCGTCGGGACGCCCGCCGCCGACGCCGAACCGATGCAGCACCGCTCCGACCGAACGCTCCGCGGCGCGACCGTCTCCGTACGGGTTTCTGCCGCGTGTCATCTCTTCGTAGCCCGCCTCGTCGTCCATAAGGCGGCTCACGTGCTCGACGATCCCCCGTTTTTCCGTCCCCGCCAGCACGGCCGTCTTCGCCTCGAGCGCCTCGGGTCGCTCCGTCTTCGTCCTCAGAACGACGACCGGCTTTCTCAGCGACGGCGCCTCCTCCTGTATGCCGCCAGAATCGGTCAGTATCATGTATGAGCGGTTCATCAGGTGAACGAACGAAAGATACGACTGCGGCTCGAGCAGGTGTATCCTTTCGGCGCCGTTGAGCGAATCGAAAACCGTCTCCCTCACGACCGGATTGAGATGCACCGGAAAGACGACGTGAGCGTCCCGGTAGGCGGCGGTGATCTCTTTGAGCGCCTCGCAAATGCCACGGAGCGGTTCCCCCCAGTTCTCCCTTCGGTGCGCCTCGACCAGTATCATCCGGCATTCTTCGGGGATTTCCGGCACGCCGGGGTCGGGTCTCGCCTTCCGGACGGCGATGAGCAGCGCGTCAACCACCGTGTTGCCGGTAACGTATATCTTCCCTGGGTCGAGGTTTTCGGCGATCAGGGCGTCACTCGCCCCTGCGGTCGGCGCGAGAAGCAGTTCCGACAGGTGGTCAATGAGTCTCCTGTTCATCTCCTCGGGGTAGGGATTGTAGGGGTCGCCGGTCCTCAGCCCGGCTTCGACGTGTCCGACGGGCGTCCGCGAATAATAGGCGGCGAGCGCGCCGGCGAACGACGTGGTCGTGTCGCCGTGAACGAGCACGACGTCCGGGCGCACGGAGCGGAGGACGCCCTCGAGGCTCTCGAGCGTCTTGACGGTGACCCTCGTCAGACTCTGGCGCGCCTCCATTATCTCAAGGTCATGGTTCGGGGTGATCTCGAATATCTCGAGCATCTGGTCGAGCATCTCCCTGTGCTGTCCCGTCACCACCACCGTCTGCTCCACCTCGCCCGCGGCTTCCAGCCTCAGCACCACAGGCGCCATCTTGATGCACTCGGGACGGGTCCCGAACACGGTGCAGACCTTCAGCTTCATCCGGCACGCCCCTTCATGAACCTGCCGCACAGGATCAGGGCGGGGACAAGCGCGGCGATGCCCGCGACCAGAAACAGCGCGCGCCCCCACGCACGTATCAGAATCAGCGAAATCACCCCGAGCGCAAGCGTCACGCAGTAGAAAATTATCACCGCGGCGCGGTGCTCCAGCCCCGCGTCAATCATACGGTGGTGAACGTGTTCCCTGTCGGGCGCCGTCATGACGGGTCTGCGGTTCTTCAGCCTCCTCACCACGGCGAACCACAGATCGAAAATCGGGATGCCTAAAACGAGGACGGGAACGAGAAACGTCAGTCCGACGGTGCTCTTGAAAGCCCCCTCGACGGCGATTGCCGCCAGGGTGAAACCCAGAAACATCGCCCCGGAATCGCCCATGAACGTCTTGGCGGGATAGAAGTTCCACCTCAGGAACCCCGCGCTCAGCCCGGTCAGCGACATGGTGCAGTACGCTATGTCCGGCTGCCCTCTCTCGAGCGCGGCGAGAAAAAGAGTGAGCGACGCGATGCACGTAACGCCCGCCGCGAGTCCGTCCAGCCCGTCAATGAAGTTGAGTGTGTTCGTTATGCCGACGAGCCAGACGACCGTCACGACGAAGGACACGGCGGCGGGCAGGTAGATCATGGCGCCCGTCTCCGCCGGGTTGGTCACGTAACTGATGCGTACACCGAACATGTAAACGAGCGCCGCGGCTGCCGTCTGCGCCGCGAGTTTCACGAACGCGCTCACGCCGAAAAAGTCATCGGCGACACCCGCCAGAACGATTATCAGGGCGCCTGCGAGTATGGCGGGCAAATTACCGGTCTCCCGGTGAAAAGGCAGCGTGGAAGCCGCGAAGGCGATGAAAAGCGCCGGACCCCCCAGTCTGGCGACGGGGACCACGTTGACGCGCCTCGGACCCGGTTCATCCATAACGCCGTGTTTTCGCGCGAGCCTGATAAAAAACGGCGTTAAAAAAAGAACAACCACGAAAGAGGACAAAAAAATAATCAGGCTGTAAATATAGTTAACCATATTCGGGTTCTTTTATTTTTTAGCCTTTTACAACTCTTTTTGCAACACGACATAAAAAATTTCCGGCGCCGGGATAACAAGCGTTTGCGCCCCATCACCTCGCCCGACTCCCGCCCCTCCCTCTCTTCCCTCCCCCCACCTCCCTGACGACTATCCTGAGCGGCGCGCCGTAAAGCTCGTTTATCTCCACGAACCGGTTTTCGAGCATCGCAACGTACGTCGCGGGAAAACACTCCCGGCGGTTCACGTCGAGCGCGATCACCAGCGGCGACTTCCTCACCTGCCTCACACCGTAGGCGACGCCCCTTCCCCCGCCCGCGGAAGCAGGAGGAAACATCTCTAAAATCCCGTACATCGTCTCCTCCAGTTCGACCGCCGGAAACTCGATCTCCATCTTCTCCCGCACGCTGCCCACCTCGCTGAGAAGCTCCCTCAATCCCACACCCGTCAGCGCGGAAAGAAACACCACCGGCGTGTACCTGAGAAAAGGCGCCTCCACGGCTAAATGCCCGAGAAAACGGTCGAAATCGGGGTTTTCGATCAGGTCTATCCTGTTCACGCCTATTATCAGCGCCTTTCCCCGTTCCCTGACGTATGCCGCTATCTTCTTGTCGCCGTCCACGATCCCTTCCTCCGCGTCCAGAAGAAGAACGGCGATGGACGCCGCCCTTATCGCCCTGCGCGCCCTGTTGAAACCGTAGTACTCAAGCCCGCTCATCGAGGTTCTCTTCTTCTTCATTCCCGCGGTGTCCACGATGACGTAATCGCGCCCCTCGAAGCTGAACGCCGCGTCCACCGCGTCCCGCGTCGTCCCCGGCTCGCGCGACACAACGCAGCGCTCCTCGCCGAGAATCGCGTTGACAAGCGATGATTTTCCCACGTTCGGGCGCCCCACTATGCACACCCGCGCCGGGGAACCGCTCCGCGCCGCCGCCCGTTCGCCGCCCAGCCCCTCCGCTATCCTCTCCAGAAGCTCATCCGCGTTCGTCCCGTGTATCGCGGAAACGGCGAGAGGCTCTCCAAGCCCAAGCCCGAAAAACTCCCCCGCCGCGCCCTCGCCCCCCGCCGCGTCAGCTTTGTTCGCCGCCACCACGACCGGCTTGCCCTCGCGCCGCAGGACCTCCGCCACGCGCCGATCTTCCGGGACAAGACCATCCCCGGCGTCAACCACGAAAACTATCAGGTCCGCCATCGCGATGGAGCGGGCGATCTGCTTCTCCACCGCTCTCTCAAGCTCGCGCCTCGCCTCCGGCGCAAAACCCCCGCCGTCAAGAAGCAGAAACGGCGTCCTCCCCCTCGTGCACAGTCCCTGTATCCTGTCGCGCGTCACGCCCGGCGTGTCCGCTACGATCGAGATGCGGCGCCCCATCAGGCGGTTGAAAAGCGCTGATTTCCCGACGTTGGGTCGTCCTACTATCGCCACAACGGGCATTCCCTCCGCGCTCATTTCAATCCCCCGTCGCCTGTATCGCCACCCGTCTCGTCCCCGGCTTCGCGTCGAGATCGTCCGCAACGAACCGCCGCCGCCCGCCGATGATCATAACCCCGTCCCCGGCGGGAACCGCCGGCGAGGGACCCGCGCCCCCGGTTTTCCCATTATAATTTAGCGGGAATCAAATTAGAATTTCCCGCCGCAATGAACGCATTCGCCGACTGCCTCGATGAAATCAGAAACGTGTCCGAGCCGGTCACCCGTTTCGTCGCGTACGACAGGGGCTACTACGCGATCCTCCGGAACGGAGCGCGCATTGACGTCATCCGCGCCTTCGCGTTCCAGCCGGACATAAAGGATTTCGACGATTACCGCTCCTACCTGCTGCTCCAGGCGCTCCAGGGGTTCTTCCTGCTGCGGCAGAGCGTCAGGGAGAACAGGGTCTCGCCCTGGACCGTCGTGTGCGAGATCGTCCCGAAGGACACCGCCGGCTTTTTCTCCGCGCTCCACGACCTCAGGGAATCCCTCTGCGAGTTCGCGGAGTCGCAGGACATCGCCCTTGACACTTGAAATGCCCCGCGTACGGAAATATAATTGTTCTGAATCTGCGCGATGAGATGACCGACATGGAAGACGTCGAAGTCGAAGTTCACTGCGTCCGGTTCGACGTGTTTAACAAGGTCCCGGTCGTTCTGTTGAAAGACAAGAGCGCCCCGCGCTTCCTGCCGATATGGATCGGCATGTTCGAAGCCACACAGATCGAGATCGCCCTTGAAAAAATACCCGTCCCCCGCCCCATGTCGCACGACCTCATGAAATCCTTTCTCGAAACGTTCAACATACAGCTCGAGAAAATCATCATACACGACATAGTGGAGGGCACCTTTCACGCGCGGATAATACTCACGCAGACGGGAAACGGCGAAGTCCTCGAGGTTGACGCGCGCCCAAGCGACGCAATCGCCCTCTCCCTCAGAACGCAGTCCCCCATCTTCGTCACCAGCAGAATCCTCAACGAAGCCGCCATCGTGGGCAAAGACCCCGACGACGAGGAAATACAGAAATTCAAAGAGTTCATCTCCAACATCAAGCCGTCGGATTTCACGGACTGACCTCCACGGCGGATTGACAGGCTGGAAGCCCGTCCAACTATACGCGGTTTTGCGCTTTTCCGGCAGACCCCGGCGCTCCTCTCAACCGCAGATACAGCGCGCTCAGAAAATAATAGTCCGCGAACACAGCCGAACAGTCGGTGTCAACGCCGGCGGGCTTGTGGAAACACACGCGGGCGATAAACCCGGGGTTGCCGGGAGGGGCGGCGTAACCGCCGGCGAGCGCATGAAGAATTTTTTCCGCCTCGTCCCCGAGCCGCCTTCCGCCCGCCGCGGACGCGGTCAGAAGTCCGTGCGCGACAATCGCAGCCGCCGAGGCGTCCCTCACGCGCCCGGGCGCGGGGAGATCGTCGAAATCCCAGAAAGGAACGCCGTCCTCCGGCGCGTTCTTACGATAGTACCCGAAAAGCTCCTCGACCCGTTCGAGGTGCGCTTCGTCTCCCGTGTACCTGAAGGCGTGCGCGAAGCCCGCCACCGCCCACGCGTGCCCGCGCGACCAGCATGAGTCCGGACCCAGCCCCTGCCAAGATTCAAGACCGAGCACGTCGCGCCCGTCCTCGTGGAACCTCGCCACGTGGGCGGTGGACCGGTCGTCGCGCACGAGCAGCCGCCACGTGTTCGCCGCGTGGCAGGCGGCGGCTTCACGGAACGCGCCCTCTCCTGTCTCGCGCCACGCCCACCACAACAGCGGAAGGTTCATCATCGTGTCAACCGCCGCGACCCGCCGGAACCGGGGCGAGTCGTGTACGTTCAGCATCCCCATCTCCGGCTGAAAACGCACGAGGAGCGACCGCGCGGCGGCGACGGCGATCTCTCTAAGCCGTTTCTCACCCGTTATTTCGTAACCCAGAACAGCGGACGGAAAAAAGAGGAACCCCAGGTCGTGAACGCTCGTCACGGCGCTCCGGGGCGCGAGCGGCTCCATCCACCTCACCGCCTCCGCCGCGAATCCCGCCTCACCCGTAAGGGCGTGGCAAAGCCACAGAATCCCCACCCAGAAACCCGGCGTCCAGTAGCCGTCCTCCAGCCTTTCCCACTCTTCGTCCCCGGAGGTGTTCCACGTTTTCCCGTCCCTCACGGTGTGCGGGTAGCGCGGAAAACCGGGCCTTAACACGTCAATGTTGCGGCGCGTCTTCTCCACGCAGTTGACGACACATTCGTTCAGGGCATCCACTTCTATTTACCCGCCTGTCATTTTACCATACAATTTTCGGAATGAATCTCGCCGGAAACCTGTGGAACTCCGCCCGTCGGTTCCCCGACAACGCAGCCGTCCGCTTCTACGACCGCGTTCTCACGTACTCCGAACTCGCCGCCGCCGCGGGGCGCCTCGCCGCCGCCTTCCGCAACATGCGCATCGAAAACCAGTCCATTGTCGCTCTCGCCATGCCCAACGTCCCGGAATTCGTGATCTCCTACTACGCCGCCCTCGCCGCCGGCGCGACCGTCCTCCCCATCAACCCGCTCTACACGGCAGCCGAAATAGACTACATCACCGACGACGCGCCCCCATCGCTCATGATCACGCACCCGCTCACCGAAAGATCGCCCGCCGTGGTCGCGCGAAAAAAACACGTGCCCCTGCTCTTTGCCGACAGCCTCGGCGACCCCGCAAAAAAAACCATCCACGACGCCATGCGCGGCTTCGAGCCGGAATGCCCCGTGGAAGTGGACGGGTACGAAACGGCGGCGATACTCTACACAAACGCCGTTGACGGCTTCCCCATCGGCGCCTGCCTTACTCACGACAACCTCGAATTCGACTCCGAAAAATGCGCCGCCGTCGCCGACGTCCACGAACGGGACGCCTTCCTCACCATCATCCCGCTCTACCACGCGTTCTCCGCCACCACGTGCATGAACCTCCCCGTCCGCCAGGGCGCCCTCACTATTCTGCACGAAACCTTCTCCGAAGACCGCGCGATGAAATCGCTCACCGACGACGCCGTCTCCGTCTTCCCCGCTGTGCCCGCCATTTTCAAGCGCCTCCTCGCCAAATTCCGCGGCGCGCCCCACGACCTCTCCAGTCTGAAAGCCCCGATCCCCGGCGGCGCGCCCTTCGAGCCGGAGGCGATAGAGGACTTCGAGAAAACCTTCTCGACGACCGTCTTCGAAGGCTACGGCATAACCGAATGCGGTCCCGTCACGTCCGTCAACCCCATCGCGCGGGGAATCCGGAAGATCGGCTCGATAGGTCCGCCCCTGGACGGGATCGAAGTGAAAATCGCCGACGAATCCGGCGCGCCCCTCCCCGCAGGCGCCGCGGGCGAAATCTGCGTCCGCGGCAGAAACGTCATGAAAGGCTACCTGAACAGGCAGACCGAAACCGAACGATACCTCCGCGACGGCTGGTTCCACACCGGAGACCTCGGAAAAACGGACCGCGACGGCTTCATGTATATAACCGGCAGGAAAAAACGGATGATCATAGTCGGCGGACTGAACGTCTATCCCGCGGAAGTCGAAAAAATCCTGCTCCTTCACGACTCCGTGGACGCCTGCGAGGTGCACGGCGTCCCGGACTCGCTGATGGGCGAACGCGTCGCAGCGCGGGTAAAACTCAAGCCCGGCGCCGAACCGGACAAAACCCGCCTCCAGAAACACGCGAGGGAATTCCTCGCGCCGTATAAAATCCCCAGGGAGATCGAGTTCGAATGACCCTCGGCGGTCCTCACGACCTGCGCGTCAACGCCGTCCATCCACGCCCGCCGCGCTCAACCGCGCCGAACTGACCCGCGCCCGAACACATGTCTCTCATCGTCCACGTCAGACACCTCTCCGAGACCATAGGACCCCGCCCCTCCGCGTCCGAAAACGAACGCAAAGCCGCGCTCTACGTCAAACGCACGCTCGAACAGATGGGCATCCCGGCGCAGATGACCGAGTTCAAAGCCCTCCCGACCTACTCCTTTCTCTATATGACCATCTACACGCTGTTTCTCGCCGCCGCGCTCCTCGTGACCGCCGCCCCGGCGGCGGCGCTCGCGCTCTCCGCCCTCGGAATCCTCTTCTACCTCACCGAAAACTCCACGCTCGAAACCCTCGCGAGGCTCTTCCCCAAACGCGCAAGCCATAACGCCGCCGGCGCGCTCGTCCCGGACGGCGAAATCTCCCGCACCGTCATCGTCTCCGCGCACCTCGACTCGTCGCGCTCCGCTCTCTTCTTCCACCCCGCGCTCGTCAAAGGCTTCCGCAGCACGTTTCTGACGACCATCGCGGCGATCGCATGGACCTTCGCGCTCGGCGCCGCCGGCACGGCGGCAGGGACGCGAATCCCGTTCTGGCTCGCCCTCCCCGCCGCGGCGTACATGGCTTTCACCGCCGCCCTTCTCATCCACCGCGAGATCGCCGGGCGGCACACACACGGGGCAGTGGACAACGCCTCCGGCGTCGCCGCCATGCTCGGCGCCGCCGAACTCCTGAAAAACGCCCCTCCGCACGGAAAACGCGTCGTCTTCGTCGCAACCGGAAGCGAGGAATCCGGACTCTTCGGCATGGTCAACTTCCTGCGCAAGAACAGGTTCGACCCCGAGACCACGCGGTTCCTCAACATTGACCACGTGGGAACCGCCAGCCTCTCGTACACCACACGCGAAGGGATGATCGTCCGCAGGAAGTGCGACCCCGAAATGATCGCCATCGCCGGGAACTTCCCCCTGCCGTCCACCGGCAGGCCGCCCCTCGCGCGCGATTTCAGCACAATGCTCACGGACCTCTGCGCGCCGCTCGTCCGCGGCTTCAACGGCATGTCCATCATGGCTTTCAACGACGACGGCACGCTGCCGAACTGGCACTGGAAAACGGACGTGGCTCAGAACATATCCGAGGCAAACCTCACCGACGCCGCCGCGCTCGCCGCCCATATCATAAAAAACATCTGATACCATTTTTTGTTTGAACCTGATTTATAGATTTATATGATAACGCAAAGGAAAAAACAAGAATTCACTATGAGTGAGTTTCAGCAAAAGTTGAAGCTGATGATATTCTGCACTAAAAATCGAATGAAAAATCGCGATCTTTTTGAAACAACGGGGTTCATCGTCAAGTTGTTCAAGGCGGGGCGGAAATAATCGGCGGGACGGGGTATAATAGGCGGCGGAGCGGTTCGACCCGCGGATTTTCACGCGCCGGGCAGAGCGGAGGAAGGTGAAGGAGAATGAAAGCGGTGGTGATGGCGGGCGGGGAAGGCACGAGGCTGCGCCCGCTCACGCTGAACAAACCGAAGCCCCTGATGCCGGTGTGCAACAGGCCGATCATGGAGCACATTTTAGAGAGGCTGCGTGAATCGGACATCGTCACGGTGTACGCCACGCTGCATTTTTTAGCGGACGAGATACAGGCGTACTTCGGGACGGGGAAGGATTTCGGGGTGGAGCTGACGTATTCCATCGAGGAATCGCCGCTGGGGACCGCCGGGGCGGTGAAACTGCTGGAGAAGAACCTCGACGACACGTTTCTGATCGTGAGCGGTGACGCGATGACGGACATGGAGCTTGCGAAGGCGGTGAAGGCGCACAGGAAAAAGGGAGCTGTGGCGACGATCGTGCTGTCGAGGGTTGACACGCCGCTCGAGTACGGGGTGGTGATCATAGACGACGACGGGCGCGTGGTGCGCTTCCTCGAGAAGCCCGGCTGGGGGGAGGTGTTCAGCGACACGGTGAACACGGGGATATACGTGCTCGAGCCGGAGGTATTCAAGTACATCGAAGAGGGAAAGGCGTGCGATTTCAGCAGGGACCTTTTCCCCGCGCTTCTTGCCGAGGGGCGTCCCCTTTTCGGGTGCGTGCTCGACGGGTACTGGTGCGACATCGGCAACCTGAAGCAGTACCGTGAGGTGCACCAGGACGCGCTCACGGGGAGGCTCAGGGTCGTCATCGGCGGCAGGCGTGTCAAGCGCGGGCTGTGGATCGGCGAGAACACGGAGATACACCCGAGCGCGAGCATACACGCCCCGTCGGTCATAGGGAGCAACTGCCGTATCAGGGGGGACGCGATCGTGCACGAGGTCTCGTTCATCGGGGACAACTGCATACTCGAGGAGGGGGCGTCGGTCGCGCGCTCCATACTGTGGAACAACACGTACCTGGGGAGGAAGGCGTCGGCGACCGGGGCGATGGTCTGCCAGAACAACGTGATCGAGGAGGAGACGCGGGTTGAGGACGGGGCGATCATCGGGGACAACTGCAACGTCGGGAAGGGGTCCATCATACGCCCGCAGGTGAAAATCTGGCCCGACAAGATCATCGAGTCGGGGTCGAGCATCAACATGAGCATCGTGTGGGCGCAGAACTGGCCGGGGTCGCTGTTCAGCGCGCTTGGGGTCAAGGGGATCGGGAACATACAGATAACGCCCGAGTACGCGGCGCGTCTGGGGAGCGCGTTCGGCGCCTGCCTTCCGAAGGGGTGCACGGTGATAACGTCGCGAAGCCCGCACAAGCTGGCGCGCGTGATAAAGCGCTCGATCATCGCGGGGCTGATGTCGGTGGGGGTGAACGTCACGGACGCGCGGATGGCGCCCATACCGCTGACGCGGCACCTCGTGCGCACCTCGAACGCCGTGGGCGGCGTCCACGTCCGCATATCGCCGTACGAGCCGGAGATGATCCTGATCGAGTTCTTCAACGGGGACGGGATCAACATCGGAACGGACGTGGAGCGGAAGGTTGAGGCGGTGTTTTTCCGTCAGGACTACAGGCGAACCGATTCGTCGGAGGTGGGGCAGCTCGAGTACGACCCGAACGCGTTCGAGCCGTATTCGAGGCATTTTCTGAGGTTTCTGAACGTTGACGCCATCCGTGGGCGCAGGTTCAAGCTCGTGATTGACTATTCGCACGGGAGCCTCTCGACGATGCTTCCGCCCGTGCTGAGCGGGTACGGCTGCGAGGTGGTGTCGCTGAACGCCTTCATAGACCCGAACGTCGCGCCGCGCCCCTCGGCGCTCGATCCCGCCGGGCTGGCGCAGCTGTCGGCGATCGTCAGGTCGCTCAACGCCGACCTTGGGATACTCGTGGACGGGGAGTCGGAGAAGATATCCATTGTTGACGGGGCGGGGCGCGCCGCGTTCGGCGACAGGCTTCTCGTGCTGATGGTAAACCTCGTCGGCAGGGCGTACGCCGATCCCGTCGTCGCGACGCAGATACGCGCGCCGCTGCTCGTGGAGGCGGCGGTGAAAAAACTCGGCGGCAGGGTGGTGATGACGAAGGCGAATTCGCGGTCGCTCATGGCGGAGACGCTCGGCAACCCGAAAATCTGCTTCGGCGGCGACACGAAGGGCGGGTTCATGTTCCCGGAGTTCCAGCCCGTGTTCGACGCCATGGTGTCCCTGAGCAAGATACTCGAGCTGACCGCGCTGCACGGGATTGACGCCGCCGAACTCAACGCCTCGATCCCGGAGATATACATCGAGCAGGACGCTGTCTCGTGCACGTGGGACGCCAAGGGCAGGCTGATGCGGGTTCTCGTTGACAGGTTCAAAAACAGGAAACTGGACTTGACCGACGGGATCAAGCTGTCGCTGTCGAAGAAATCGTGGGCGCTGATACGCCCCGATCCGGCTCAGCCGCTGGTGCACGTCATCGCCGAGGGCGCATCCGCGGCGGAGGCGAAGAAGATCGTGGGCGAGTACAGGAAGGTGGTGGCGGAAGCGACGGGCTGAGCGGGTTATAATATGATAAAATCAAGACGGAAGAGATTCGTGAGTTCCGAAACCTGGATACAACAAGGAGGAAAAGGCATGGGAAGGTCAAAAACGCAATACATAGTGGATGAAAAAGGGGGAAAGACGTCAACGATCATTCCAATCAAGGAATACGAGGAACTTCTTGAGGACATTCATGATCTCGCCGTGATTGCCGAGCGCAGGGATGAAACCACGGTAAGCTTTGAGAAAGTAAAAGAGTGATTAAGGAAAAATGGTCTCTTATGAAATACGGTGGAAGCGTTCGGCGGAGCGAGACACTGAAGGCGGAGTGTGTAAATCCCAGCGGCATGGTTTGAATAATCCGTCTGTTTATTGCAGTGAACTTTCGTACTTTTTGGTTCCCGCTCCACGCCTGTCTGCCGCCGGACAGCTCCGACGTGTCCGACAGGTCAGACAGACAGACAGGCGGTGATTTATCACCGCTTTGCCTTTGCAGGCGATTAACATTACAGCGCAACTTTTAATTTTGACAGGCTGGAAGCCTGTCCCACTATCTGGAAGCCTGTTCCACTATTTCAAAAATATCATTTTTCAGTGGGACAGGCATCTTGCCTGTCAGAAAAAAAACCTCCATTTTTGCAAAACTTGCGCTGTAGTGTTAATCGCCGGCATTGAAAGCGGCGCTGAAGCGCCGCACTCCATATTTGCAATATGCGCGAAGCGCTTTGGAGTGCGGGCGAGCGTGCGACGAAGAAGGGGCACATGTCTGCGAGCGCCGTGCCTGCGCCGCCGGCCTGTCTGCCGTGCTCGGCACAGGCAGGCGCAGACAGGGCAGGCAGGCGGATGACTCCGCAATCCATCGTGACGAAGAATGTGAGAAAGTTCACCTGAAGAACCGGATCAGTAATCCATGCTGAAGCTGAAGCCGTAGTATTCCCTGTTCAGCGACTTCTGCTTCGCGTAGACGGGGTCTCTGTCGTACCTCGTGTTGTACCACAGCTCGATGGTGGAAATGTCCGTGAGCCTGTATTTCAGCTTGTGGTTTATCTCGAAGTCCGTGCCCGTGTCCGCGAGTTCGTATATGAGTTGTGAGGCGGTGTCCGCCGTGCCGCCGGTGCCGAAGTTCAGCCCGATGAGTGTCTCGCTGATCTTGTAGTCAACCGAGTATTCCGCCTTTTTCGAGGTTCTCCAGAAGAGGTTGAAGTTGGTGCTTTTCTGCGAGAAGTTGAGGGCGAGGGGTCTGTCGTCGCCCGCGGGGTCGGAGCAGTCCGCGACGCCGTCGCCTATGATCAGGTCGAGCGTGTTTCCGGCGTCGTCAACGACGTTGACGAGGTCGGCGTCGAGGCAGTCGGGACCCAGCTTCCCCTTCGCCCAGAGATATTCTCCCGTGAGCGTTATTTTGTCCGTCATGTAGTAGTGAAGTTTGTTCTGGTGGAACAGGGCTTTTATTCTGCCGTCGTTCGTCCTGTTGTTTATCATGTCGAAAATGTTCACGGGCATCGGCGAGCTCATCTGGCTCCAGTCGAGGTACATCGGCTCGTTTTCCTCGATTTTGGCGGCGGCGAACTCCCACTTGTAATGGTTTTCTATCTTGTTGTAGTTCCCGTATATGAAGAACAGGTCTATTCCCTGTATCTGGATGGGGATGACGCTCAACCCGAGGCTTGACATGCTGAAGCCCGGGAGACCGAAGTACCTGCTTGCGAACTTGCTTCCGAGGTGGGCGTATCCCAGAAAACTAATCGAGATCGGTCCCCTGTTGTAGTCGAAGCTGAGAAAGAACGCGTCGTCCTGATCGGCTATTTTTGGAACGGGACGCCAGCCCGTCATCGCCTGGTACTTTTTCGTTATGGAAAAATCAACTTCGCCTTCGTCGTACATCATGTTGAACGCGTCGCGATAGTACGCGCTGTGCGCATACTCGCCTTTCATGAATATGCCGGGGGCGACCGGGTATATGACGAAGAGACCTGTCACGGCGTTTCTCTCCGGCGGATCGCAGACGTAGCTTCCGCTCCACTCGCCGAGGGAGATGCCGGAGCCGCAGGATTCCTGGTAGAAATCCCCGCTCGTGAAATCGTCGTCCTGGTACGACGTGAAGCGCGCAAGCTGGACTTTGGAGCTTGATTTTCCGGGGATGGGAAAATCGAGACCGAGACCGTACATGAAAGTCCTGTCGTTCAACCCCGGGTCCCATCCACCGCTCCGCGTGCCCAGTCCGAACATGATCGTGTAATCGTTCAGAAGGAATTGACCGGTGAAACCGGTCATGTCCGAGCCGAAAATGGTCAGTGGCGTAAGAGCCATAGACTGATCGCCCATGTAGAGGGCGCGAAGTTTGAAGTTTTTCTCCTTGCCTATCTCC
>JBFMFE010000191.1:0-2358 GCA_040752295.1 bacterium | reverse complement strand
GAAACCCTTGCCGTCTCCGAGCGGTCGGATTTCTGCGTCGGATACTTCAACCTTCGCGGCTGGCGGCAGATTGAGTAAAAAAACTCAAAGAGGAAAACAGCGTCCTGCTCACGGAAGAAATTAAAAGAGCGTTTGACGATATCTGTCGCTACCCGATGCCATCTCTCGCCATAGACCTCCTGAGCCGTCAATTACGCACGGGCATTTCCGACGAAGCGCTCGCTGATCTCGTTGTTTCACTAAGAAAAAATGACGGATTAACCCTGATCCGGGAAGAAGCCGAACGCCGGGAACCTCGCATATTCTGCTCCCTCGGACTTTTCGGCGCCGCAGAAACCTTGGAGTGCGGCGAGCAATCGCCGCCTTCTTTCAAGCCGGAGGCTTCATTATGAATAAACATTGGCCCCATGCTCCGGTTCACCGTCTAAACGAAGGCGGTGCATACATCGTCACAGCCGGTACATATAAAAAAGCAAAATTTTTCAATTCTCCCGATAAACTGTCCTTGCTCCATGACACTCTCATCCAGCTTGCTGCGGAGCACGCCTGGGAATTGCAGGCATGGGCGGTATTTAGCAATCATTATCATTTCGTGCTATATCGCCGAAAGAACCCGAAATTTGCGCGAATTTATATACAATGTTCATGGAATAACGGCGACAAGGCTTAACGCGATGGACGGCGCGGCGGGGAGAAAAGTGTGGTATCAATATTGGGATTCGCATATCACGTATCAGAAATCCTACTTCGCCAGACTGAAATACGTTCATTTCAACCCGGAGCATCACGGGATTGTTCAAAAGGCAGCGGATTATAAATGGTGTTCCGCGTCGTGGTTTGAGCGTACGGCGGATAATGCATTCAAAAATACCCTGTTGAGTTTCGGCACGAGCCGGATCCGTGTCATGGATGATTATTAGTGAAGGCGAACGCGAAATGAAATGTTTTTGAGGAATCTCCTTGGAGTGCCTGTCTGCCGCCTGCCTGTGCGTGCCCGCACGCAGACAGGTGCCAACCTGTCTGCCAGCCAGGCAGGCGGCACAGGCAGGCGGCAGAGCATTGCCGCCTTCACTCTCGCGCGGAGCGCGAAAAATCAAGAAAAATCAAGGCGGCGATTGCTCGCCGCACTCCATGGCGCTTCGCGCAAAATGTGCCGGCGAGGAACTCGATTTCATCGTCAACCGCGACACCAAATACCGGATCGGAAAAGAAAATGATTCAGACGAATAAAACATGGAAAATGCGTCAGATATAAATATGTCAGGCATACCACAACGAGTTTCAGTAAATCAACGTTTGCGCCCTTTACGCACGGATAATGGGGTCAGCTTGAAAATTGAATTTTGGAGGAATAATGGGGTCAGAGCGTCTTTTAGCCTGTCCATGAACTCGCCCGGCGGAAGGGAGGTTGAACCGGTCGCAAGGCTGAAAAGATGACAACAGGTGGCTTAAACGGCGCCGGGGCATCAGGCACATCTGGTTCGGGTCATAGGGTCGGAAGGTTTTTTCGTTTCTCATGCTTACATTATAACACACATGTCAAGGGGCGGAATTTGAGTTCCTGGACAGGCTCTCTTCCGGTCCTGAAAGATCAGGTTGAACGCCTGCCGGTTTCCTTCAGCATGTCTGCGACGAGACGTTCGAGGACGATGTCGCCGGGTCCGGCGCCGCGCCGTATTCCCTTCAGCCCGCGGTCTGCCTGCGCGCAGTAGTACGCCCAGCGCTCCAGAACCTTCATGGGAAGTCTCCTCGCCTGCCTTGCGCACTTGTAAACGAAGAACGGCGACTTTCCCGCGATCGAACTCTCCCTGCTCTCCGCGATCCGCCCGATCAGGTCCTCGGGCACGCGCTGGAGGTCGCCCACGACGGCGCGTCCGCCTCCGGTCTTGTACTCGCGCGGAAGTTTCGCCAGGTATCCCGCCTCGATGAGCGCGCGCGCCTGCCACACCGTGCGAAGGTGCGACGCCAGCGCCGCGACCACCCTGTGCGGGTCCCTGTCGCCCTCCGTCGCGCGGCGCAGCAGGCACGCGGCGGCTGCCCTGTCTCCGTTGAATACGGCGTCCGTCAGGTCGAAAATGTACTCCTCCTCGCAGCTCGTGACGACAAGCCCGATCTCCTCGTTCGACGGTTCTCTTCCGCCGCAGAACAGGGCGAGTTTCTCGATCTCGTTCGCCAGATGCCGCAGGTCCGCTCCGCCGCGGGCGTAAACCAGTTCCGCCTGTTCGTGAGAGAGCGCGACGTTCGCGCCGCGGGCGCGTTCGATTATCCAACGCACCTTTTGCTCGTCGTACATCCTTGGCGCGAACACGACGTGACCTTTACGCTTCAGTTCCGTGAAGCACCGCTCCAGGAACCCCG
>JBFMFE010000190.1:0-7430 GCA_040752295.1 bacterium | reverse complement strand
GCCATGGTCCGCCTCCTTGTTCTTGTATCTGTTAGCGTATTAACTAACAGATTATAAGTCAAAAAATATATGATGTCAAGTAGGTCTATGCTAAAATATCATTGTGAAAAAGTGCGAAAGTTCACATATGAGACAGACAAAGTTTATTATTCTCACACTATTGTTATTTCCAGCCTCATCCTCAATATGTGCATTGGAAAGTGCTGAAGTGTTACTGAGCGAAAGAAACGTTGTTATAGGCAATGATATGATGGAAACGATTACTCATCGGATGATTAAAGTGAACACAGGAGAGGGAATGGAAAGGTACGAGGAACTCGACATTACATATAACAAGGATTATAACGAAGTAAAAGTGCTGGAGATATATCGGTGCATACCTGATGGTCAAGGAGGATATGCGAAGGAAAATGTTCTGAGCGATAGCAGAATACACCATTCCTTACAGGGCGAAAATATAGAATCATCTTTCTACATGGACACAGTGACAATCAGGATGCCTGTTGAAAACCCAGGCGATGTTTTTGAATACAGTATTCTGATAAAACAAAAGAAACCGATGATTAAAGATCATTTCTGGAACGTTCTTGTTTTTGATGATGTAGTTCCCGTGAAAAAATCAATCTTCAACATTACAATCCCAAGGGATAGAGAGTTATATTATAAAACCTACAACTTAAATATTAAGCCTGTTGTCCAAGAGGATGATAAAATGAGAATTCATCATTGGGAAACAGAAAATCTGCCAGCTTTAAAGGTAAATCCGGGCGAAGTTATGATTCAGGATATGCTCGCAAAAGTTGTAGTATCATCAACGAATGGATGGGATGATATCATCGAATGGTTCGACGAGATATACCAGGATAAAATGGAAGCAACAGAGAGGATCAAGAAAAAAACAAAAGAATTGATCAAAGCGAATGTAAAAACAGGTAGCGAATTACCTCCAGAAGTACGAAAACTTTATTCAATAGAGATAGGAAATAAAGGCAGCAATACGTCTGAAGTTATTCGATCCATTTATGAATATGTTGCATATACATTGCGCTATTTGGGGAACGAACTCGGAAAGGGTGCTTTCATTCCGCGCCCAGCCGAAGAAATATTAAAGGCAATGCAGGGTGATTGTAAAGGAAAAATTGTGCTCCTCACCGCGATGCTCCGGTCAGCGGAACTGGAAGCATATCCTGCATTGGTAAACATCGGTTCATTAATTCCCCTTGAAGAACAGATGCCCATGCCTTTTTATTTTAATCATGCTATTGTATATGTCCCGAAACAGAAGGACCTCAATAAGGATTACTGGCTTGATCCTACACTATACAATGCCCGGTGGGATTTTGTTCCTCCTGAGGAGATTGGCAGGGACGCTCTTGTTTTAAAAGGCAACGGGAAAAGTGGATTTTTGAAAATAGAATGATTTTGAAAGCACGATAAGATGCGACGCATGTCGTGCCGAAATATTACACCGATAGTCCTTTTCACTATCTCTCTTTTGTTATTTCCTCGCTTTTGCATATCAAAAGATGACACAATCGTCCGTAAAAAACTTTTTCTCATTGAACGTCAACTTTCAAGAAAGAGCACGGGGCTCAAAAAACCGCTGGAGGAATTAATCTCTTCGATAGACGGCTCATGGCTCAAGGAACTGGAAGCAGCAGTTGAGGAGATAAATGCCGAAGAAACCGATGAGAATAAAGAACAACTCGAGCAGAAGAAAGAATTCAGCAGCGTATCAGCGGCGCTCGGCGGCGGGAAGCTGACGGGCTACTCATATTCACAGACGGGTCTGGATTTGACGGAGACTATACCGGACTACGTCCCGAAATTTTTTCTGCGCTCGACGTCCATCGATATGAAGGAGCTTGAGACCGGCGACGCGAGCATGGACAACTCCTTCAGCGCGAGCCAGCATTCGTTCTACGGGATGCAGAACTACGAGCGGTACAAGGACATGTTCCAAAAGGAGAAAAAGACGAAGGACTACGAGATGACGGGCATGGCGTTCGACCTGTCAATTGGCGGGCACACATTGAGCGTGATAAACAACACCCGTCCGCCTGAGAAGAAAAAGAAAGTCTTCTTCGGCGGCGGCAGTGAGGGTCCGTATCCGCTAAATGTTACTTCCATTCTGCCTGGAAGCGAGAAGGTCTATCTCGACGGCACCCTGCTCCACAACGGCGGCGGTTACACGATCAATTACTCGAAGGGCGAAATCACGTTCTCCGCCCCCATAACGCGCAACAATAGGGTGGTTGTGGAGTACGAGGTAACCACCTCGGGCGGCGCAGCGCCGGGGAAAACTACAGGCTTCAGGCTTCAGACTTCAGGCTTCAGGGAAAAACCTGAACAACAAAACAACGTGAAAAAAGAGAGAGAGGGCGACGAGAAACCAGATAACCAGGGACGAGATAACAAACTATTCAGCGTGAAATCATACGGTTTAACCTATCTCGCGGACCAGACAATCACCTACCGTCCAAAGCAAAACGGCGAGGTGTACGAGGATTACTTCTACCAGACGCTGTCGGGCATAGACGGGAAGTTTTTAATCGGCGGCAGAACCAGCGTAGGCTTCGAATACGCCCGCAGCACGGGCGACAAGCAGCGCGAGCTTGGCGCATTCGCCACACAAACCTTCACCATCGCCGACACGCAATCGGCCGACCTCGACCCGAAAGGACCTTACTACCTCGACGAAACGAAGCTGCCGATCATCGAGGGCAGCGAAGAAGTTCGTATAAACGGCTTCCCGCTCGAACGCGAGAAGGACTACACTCTCGATTACCAGTACGGACATCTCAAGATGAAGAAAGAGGACTTGAACCTCACCGCGCTCGACGTCATAGAGGTGCGATACCGATACCTCACCGAGCAAGACCGGATCAACTCCGGCGAGAACGTCAGATCGGACAGCGCTTACCTGCTATCGGTCGAAAACGAATTCGGCAAACTCAAACACTCATACGCCACGACACGCTACGGGAAGGACTTTCTCCGTATGGGCGGAGGGACGACGAACCAGTTGCGGGATGAAAAACACAGTTTTTCGTACTCGCCGTCCGAAAGGTGGAGCTTCAAGCTCGACAAAGCCTTCATTCAGAACCTCGATGACCGCGCAACCGACCTGCGCACAACCAGCCGCCGGGATGGGTTTTCGGTGGACTACAAAGGCAAAGCTTTCAACTTTTATTTCTCCAATGACGTGAGCGAGCGGTACGACAGCCTCGAAGTCCGTCAGGTGGACGACGAAAAAAGAGACAGGAACCTCTCGTTACAGTACTCGTTCAACGAGGCTTACTCGATGTCGTTCAAGGCGCGGCGGAACCGGACTGAAAATCTCAGACAGGGAAACGTCTCGTATCAGGGTGACATGGAGAACGTCGTTACGCTGAACGCGAAGCCCTGGAAGACGCTTCAGACGGACTTTTCGTTCACACGCGGCAGGACCGAAAACAACAGCGCCTCACGGAGCCAGAACAGCAGCAAGAAATCCGACTCTTACAAATTGAAATACGCCCCCAATCCAGCCGTCTCCGTCACATACGACCTCAGCACGAACAACTTCGGCAACACGTTTGCTGCTGTCGAAACCTCAGCCACTGACACGTTCGCCACCGGCGCCTTCGCAACGTCCACACAGCAGGGGCAAAGCAATGGAGAACGGAACGAAAAAATCTCGTTCGCATGGAATCCATCGAAAAAGTTCAACTTTTCCACGCAGAACAACCGCAGGCGCGACATCTACGCCGCCGGAACAACAACGACGAACCAGACGAATTACGACCTCCGCAGTGTTCTTTCCGAAAAACTCGACTTCCAAGCGAGTCTCAACCTCATGCGCTCCGCCCGTCCGACACAGGGGCAGAAGACCGACCTCACGAACATAACGATGAACCACAAACCCGGCTGGCTGCCCGAGATGGTTCTCGGCATTGGCAGAGAGGGAATGCGCTCGGACATGGAATCCAGCTTCGACGGGAACGAGACGCTCACGCGGGTGCGCACGAGCGGGATGAAATACTCCATATCAGCCGAGCCGTTCTGGGCGGGGAAGAAGCTGAAAATCGAGCGCCGCGACAAGACAACCCGAAACCACACGAACGACACACTCACGCATGATAGAGAGACCGGTCACACGTCCTCCCTTGAAGTACCGTTTTTAGGCGAATCCTCTTTGCTCTTCGACCTTGCCGTCGCAAACAAGCGCGGCAGCCGCCCAACACGGCAGGAATCCCTCGGCCTCACACTGAATGGCAAGATCACCGCCCTCTTTGACCTCTCATTCTCCTTCAAAACAGCCGATTACACAGACCACCGCTCTCCGGAAGCCAACACGCATGACGTTCAAATGAACGTCGTCCTGCGAGGAAGTCGGGAATGGTGAAAGTAATACCGGCGGTTACCGCGGGTAGTTTATAGTGGGGACTTCACCCGCGTGAACCGGCTGTGAAACTCCATTCCTCACGAACGTGCGCCAGCAGCCGCCGGGGATGAACTCTCCGGCGCGCTCGATTTCTTCAAGTCGATTTGCAGTGTAAACATAACACCATGCGACCACCGTTTCCATTCGCGGCAAGATCGTAGCCGGTTTCGATATCCGCAGGTAGTGACTGAGACTGTCCGGATTGTATCCTTCGAGGTGATCCAGCGCCCGAAGCGTCTCCTCGATGTCCGGGAAGGTCATGACCTCGCCGAAGACCTGACCGTCGGGGGCGCCATGCCTGCGCCGCAGCCTGTCTGCGCAAGCAGGCGCGGCAGGCAGGTCGAACATGGCGGGGAAGCCGTAAGGTAAATGGTACAGCCGACCGGTCGTGACGGCGGGTTCGATGGTGAGGGCGTTGCTGCAATACCGGCCGTGATTTCTCATGCCCTCCATGAGCGTTCCGTAGACAAACAGGTGTCGAATCTCCATATCGAATCACTCCATGTTCTTCCATGAAAGTGCAAATCGTGCTGCCGGAAGTCCAGCAGGTCGGCGACGTTGAACACCGACAGCGTGTACGGGACGACCTCTATAGGAATGACGTCCTGGCTTCCACCGACGACCCGCAAGAGCGGCCACTCTTCGGACGAGTATAACACCGCCCGGAAGTCCTTGTGATACCACAGGGTCAGCGGCTTGTTGCCCTTTATGACCAGTACCGTATCAGGCGCCGATGTGCGCGTGAAAACGGCGGACATGCCGCCACGGACGTCCCTGATGCAAACCTCGAAGTCCTCGATGCTTTCCTTCTTGTCCGCAAGCCGGAAGATGAACTCGCTATCAACTTCTCCGATGCGGGTTAAGCGATAACGCTTGAAGAGTCGGTCCGCGTTTAGAATCGTTCCATTGTGACAGCCGATTACTCGCCCCGCCCTGAGGGGCTGGTTGTTAAAACTATTCGCTTCCGTGCCGCGCGTTTTCCATCGGGTGTGTCCGAGGATGCATGTCGTTTTGTTATCGAGCCGCCCTATGACTTCAGAATATTTGTCTTCCATGACCAGCTTCGCGGCGGGTCCCGGACGCTTGAAAAGCGAGTACGTGCCGTTGCGCCGAATCATGGCGAGACCGGCGGCGTCCTTCCCGCGTGCCTGATTCAGTAAAAGAAGCTCGGTGAAAACGCGGCCGATTTCCTCTCGTTCCGTCTTCCGCCGTCGCTTCTCCTGGAGGATTACCCCCGTCAAACCACACATCGTTCCGTCTCCCTCATAGATTTATCCGGTCTCATTCGGAGCCTTCCCACACGAGCGCGTGGTTGAATCGCTTCATCATCGCGGCGGCTTCCCGCATGCTCTTGCCGTCGTAATTGCGTATCTCAACCGTCCCGCCTGCGGTTCTGTAGAGAAAATCCAACGCCTTGAACGCCTCCCAGAACTTCGCTTCCGGCGCGTCGCGCATCTCAAGGATGTTTTTCTTATGGACGACCGTTCTGTCCGGCCCCGGTGTCCCGGCGTAGATGACCGCCGTGATGTTTCTGTTCGCCAGCCGCTTCGCAAGTATGCGCCGGACGTGATTCCATCGTGGAATAGAGAAATCCACTATCACAAAGAGAGATTCGCCGCGAGCCTCGTCGATTGTCAGGATGGGATTAAGGTCCCGTTTCAGGTCTTGAAGGTTGCGCTGCTTGTCACGTTTCTTTTTCTTCTTCACGCCGTTCCCCCTCCGCATCATTTTCCGCCCCGGCGATTCCGGCTCTTTCCTTCATGAACGCGATAAATTCGGGACGTTTCATACCCATCGCTCTGCGGATGTCTTCCTTCGTCAGGACGCCGAGTCGCCGAAGTTGCCCCATGACCCCGAACACGTTCTCGCTCTCTATGAAATCCACGACCTTCTTCACCGGGTCTTCCACTTCATACCTCCTTTGCAAGACCATGCAAGATGAGTTCGCCGATGAGCGACCGCGCGAGTTCATCGTCCGTGTTTCCCTTGACGAGCAGTTCGATGTTCTCAACCATCTTCGCGTTGCGAAGTACCATGTCCACGTAATCGCGGATGGTCTTCACGTCCGAGAACATCGTCGAGCCTTTCATCTGTGCGACGATTTTCAGCGGCGAACCGCTGAACCTTTCGCCGTCCCGCAGGATAATCCGCATTGCAATCACCCCCTCCGCTTTAAATAGACCAGAACCTCATCAACTCTGCTGTCGGGCTGTTCCTCGACTACCGCTCCGCATTTTGCGCATGACGTTTCACTTTTGGGATGGATATAGTCGTTTTCACATTCGCAATCCCAGTAGTCCGGAGTTGTCGTAACGTCACCGTGTTTTTCCGTTCGCATACCAACCTCCTGCTTTATGTTAAATCGTCTCATCCTGACCTTTGCCTTCCGAAAACCACTTCGAGATGTCCCCGGTCGCCCGGTATTTCAGAGCGCGATCCGACAGCCTGTCGCGCCGCCATGCGTTCCGCGAGAAATCAAACTCATCGCCAGCGAACGGCATCCCGAAAAACGCGGCGAGTGACAGAAGCCGCAGTCCCTTCGCCGAATAGAGGGCGTCCGCATGTGTGAGCGAGTATGCCAGAAGCTCTTTCAGCTCGACCATCATATCGTCATAGTTGAGAAGCCCCCGTCTGTCGTCCTCTTCGAGAAGCATGAGGACGCCGCCCAGGAATCCTTTCGTAATATTCCATTTCATCGTTTCATTCATCGCGTGTCACGCCGCCTGCTCCGTCCGCGGGCGTCCGTTCTTGAATGCGCTGTCGCCATCGAGGTTGGCGAGCAGGTGATGCCGCGCCGTTTTAAATTCGTCACCTACGAGTCCGAGCGCGAGCAGGAATACCCGAAAATCGTACCGGCTGCTTATGGGATTTACCGTCTGTTGCGCGGCGCGTAGAATTGACCCCCTGGCGGCGTCCTTTTTGACCCCCCTGACGGCGGGGTAAAAACGAGCTTCCGCGGCGGATGTTATTGTGCGTAAAAGTATGCCCCCGTTCGCTATGGGCG
>JBFMFE010000189.1:0-16578 GCA_040752295.1 bacterium | reverse complement strand
GAGAACCTCCTCTCTTTTCGCTTCGAGTTCCTGAATCGCTTTCATGGCTCCTCCTCTCATTGTAGATATATATCCACAATACCATGCCTCAAAAAAAATTGCAACCCCACTTTTATGTCGCGGACCCTAATTTTTCTCCCTCCCTTGACAAATAATATAAAACGAATAAAATACACTTAATTGTACTTGAGCGGCGATTGCCCTGCAATTCACAGCAAGAGCAATTGCTCGCAGGCAATGCTTGCCGGTACGTTGTACCGGAAAAGCAACCCGAACGCCTTCCTGAAGGCGTTCTTGTTTTTCATTTCCCGCTCGTGTGTTCCTGCTCACGTCGGCGCCGTTTTTTGCGTCAGGGAACCCTTCAAACCGGTTTGCAGGAGCGCAGGTGCGCAGGGAAGGGCGCCGGCGCGCGCACGTCGGGGGAAGTGATGGTTGACCCGCGGGGGAAATTTCATTATTCTTATTGACTGTAAAACCTGCCTCCGGTGCGCGGGGGCGGTTCGGAAGGCGGCGGCGCAGCGGTGAGAAAACGACTCGCGAACGTGATTTCGGAAATGGAATTCAGTGAACTTTCGTACTTTTTGGTTCCCGCTCCACGGAGGAAGCTTTAAAGACAGATGAATTTTATTTATGTCCGATGCAAATCCGATCATGCGAAAATCAATATGCGCGAAACGCCTTGGAGTGCGGGCGAGCGTGCGACGGGCGGATTTGCCTGCGGCAAATGTATTCCGCCGGGCGTAGCCTGCGAAGCCCCGTGGAAGGAGCACACGTCTGCGAGCGCCCGCGAGAAGGCGAGCGGGCTGGAGTGCAAACACCGCCTTGTTTCCCGCGCTCCGCGCGGGAGTGAAGGCGGCGATGACTCGCCGCAGTCCAAGGCGGCTGAATCCACAATACATCGTGACGAAGAATGTGCGAAAGTTCACATTCAGAGACGAATTGGAAATGGGATTCAGTGACGATGAAGATGACGGCGGGACGACGCGGTGCGGCGTGTCGAACGCGCCGCCTTATTGAGGTTTGCAAAAATGAAGGAAAACAAGATGATCTTTTTCCGACAGGCAAGATGCCTGTCCCACTTAAAAAGGATCCTCTTATAATTGTGGGACAGGCTTCCAGCCTGTCAACAGACAATTTGAGGGAGGGGAGATTTTCCATTACTTACGCAAACCTCAATAATTCGCAGGATGAGCATACCGGAAGTCGAACGACTGCTGCGCCGGCGCAGCCGGCGGGCTGGAAGTCAAACGACCACAATCCTGTCCCGGATGGTTGCCGCCTCACCCTCTCGCCGGCGCCGCGGGCGGGCTGGAAGTCAAATGACTGTTACGGCATGAGCACGTCCATATTGCGGTGTCCATACACGGCGCCGCCGGAGGGCTGGAAGTCAAACGACTTTTACATGGGGGCGATGAGATGAAGGCGAAGACGAAGACGGTTGACATACGCGCCGAGGCGCGGAGCGAAAGGGGCAAGGGCGCGGCGCGCGCGCTGAGACGAAGCGGCGGGCTGCCGGCGGTCCTCTACGGCGAGGGCGGCGCCCCGGTGACGCTCACGCTGGACCTCGCCCAGGTCGAACGGGCGCTCGCGGCGCGGGGGGGCGAGCGCGCCATCCTCGCCCTCGCCGTTGACGGCGCGGCGGGCAAGCCCCAGCTCGCGATGTTCAAGGAAATCCAGCACGAGACGATCTCGAGGGAACTTCTCCACGTTGACCTCCTGCGCGTGTCACTCGACAAAAAGGTCGAGGTGAAGGTGCCCGTTGAGCTTCTCAACGCCGAACTGGTGAAGAGGACCGGCGGAATCATACAGCAGAACGTCAGCGAGATAGCCGTGGAGTGCCTGCCGGACAACATACCGGAAAGCGTTCAGGTGGACGTCGGCGGATGCGGGATCGGCGACGCGGTGACGGTGCGCGAACTGATCTTCGGCGAGGGGATAGCGGTTCTGGCGGAAGCCGACGAGGTGATCGCGAGCGTCGTTGCGCCGGCGAAGGTCGAGGAGAAACCGGCGGAGGCTGTGGAGGCGGCGCCTGCCGAAGGCGCGGAGGCGGAAAAGAAGGAAGGGGAGGAAGAGGAGAAGAAACATGCGAAGGCGGAGGCGGCGGATAAGAAAAGAGAATCTAAAGCCGAAGCCCCGGACAGGAAAACCGAGAAGAAATGAAGACGCGACTTCGCCGCGCCGCCGATTCCGTGCGTCCGATATACGGCGCTCCAATTTGCGGGGATTGAAGCGGGAGGAGAGCGGAAGGTAGAGAGGTCCCGAATTATACACGCTGTTTGAATAGTCCGGGGAAAGAGAGGGATAGAGGGCAGGGGAGGGGACGGGAGCCGGGGCAGCTGGCAAGTCGTTTTCGATGATATACGTGGTTGGGCTTGGAAACCCGGGTCGAAGATACCGCCTGACGCGTCACAACATGGGTTACATGGTCGCGGACGAGCTTGCGGCGCGGAACCGTACCGTGTCGGGGAAGCGGACGCGCGCCGCGAGCGTGCGCGAGGTCGAGATCGAGGGCGCGAGGGCGGCGATCGTGAAGCCGCTCCTTTTCATGAACCGCAGCGGCGAGGCGCTTGCGGGTCTGCGCGGCGAGATGCTCAAGCCGGAAAACCGGCTTCTCGTCGTGTACGACGATTCGGCGCTTCCGTTCGGGGCGCTGAGGTTCCGCAGGAGCGGTTCACACGGCGGTCACAGGGGGATGGAGTCGCTGATACGCGTGTTCGGCGCGGAAACGGCGCCGCGGCTGAGGGTGGGCATCGGCGCGAACGCCGGCGGCGAGCAGCTCGAGGACTACGTGCTGTCGCCGTTCACGAAAGAGGAGCGCGAGCGCCTCGGCGACGTAGTCGCGACGGCGGCGGAGGCGGTGGAGACGTGGGTACGGCTCGGCATTGACGAGGCGATGAACAGGTACAACCGGCGGACGCCGACTTCCACGAAATGCGAATAGCCCTGATATACCCCAACCAGGTGGAGTACTCCGATCTGGTGAGAAATTTCAGGTACGTTCCCACGTACCGCGGGAAGGACATCGTGCCGCTCGGAATGCTGTACGTGTGCGGAAATCTTTCGCACGAGGTGTCGTTTCTGGACGCGAGCAACAAGAACATGAGCAACGACGAGGTGGAGCGATGGGCGCTGGAGCGGAACCCCGACGTGGTGGGATTCGGCGGCACGTTCTGCGATTTTCCGCAGGCGCGAGAGGTGTCCGCGCGGCTCAGAAAGCGCGGGATACGGACGCTGTACGGCGGTCCCAACGCGACCGTGCGCCCGGAAAAGCACATAGAGCACTTCGACTTCCTCGTGCGCGGCGAGGGCGAGACCACGACCCAGGAACTGCTCGACGCCCTTGAGGCGGGGCGCAGCCCGGCGGGCATACCCGGCGTGAGCTGGCGGGACGGCGCGACGCCGACGCACAACCCCGACCGGATGCACCACGCCGACCTCGACGCGCTCGCGCCGCCGGCGCGCCGCCTGATCAACATCGCCGACTACAGACGCGACATGCGCAACTTCGACGCCGACCCCGGCGGTCCGACCGACGTGGTCACGGCGTCCCGCGGTTGCCCCGCGGCGTGCAGGTTCTGCTCCTCAAAGTACTTCTGGAAAGGTTCCTACAGGACGCGCAAGCCGGAAAGGGTGATCGAGGAAATAAAGTTCATGATGAACACCTGCGGCACGAAGGGCATCCACTTCCGCGAGGACAACTTCACGATCAACAAAAAATGGGTCTTCGAGATGTGCGACGCCCTCGAGGAACTGCGCCTTCCGTGGATATGCCAGAGCCGCGTCGCCAGCATCACGGATGAGCTGGTGAAGCGTATGAAGGAGGCGGGCTGCGCCGGAATCTCATGCGGCTTCGAGAGCGCGAACGACCACACGCTGAAGTACCTGAAAAAGGGGCTGCGCGTGGAGGACACACTCGAGACGGTGCGCGTCTTCGAGAGGTACGGAATGAAGTGGAGCGGGGGTTTCATGGCGGGGGTGCTGAACGAAAACGCCGACGACGTGCGCAACACGTTCGCGTTCGTGCGGAGGCTGACGCTGGAAAATCCGCACGCACGGCTGAACGCGTGCGTCGTGCGGTTCATAGGCATCCCCGTTTCCGACACCTATTTCGAGATGATCAGAGAGGGGCTGGTCGAGTACGACTGGCAGGACGGCGAGATGCTGATCCCGCGCACGAGGCACCTGACGGGGAGCGAAGTGGAGGCCCTGATAGACAGGGAATACTACCGGCTGTTCGCGGGCACGTCGCGCGGAGCGCGGCGGCTCAAGTACCGCATCCTCGCGGCGCTGCCGCACCGTTTCATTAGCGGCGCGAAGACGCTGCGCCGGCTGACGAAGGGCGCGGTACGGAAAAAATAAGAGCGGGCGCCCTCGCTTCAGCGGTCGGGCGCAAAACCAGCCGGCAACAACACCGACCGCATGCGCCGCGGCGACCTCGACGCGCTCGCGCCGCACCCGGGGCGTGTTCTTCAGTTTCTGAAACGCATTGTAAACCTGATCTGTTCCGGAAGAACCTGTCCCGACAATGTCCCCCACGGCAAAAAAGCCTTTGTTGGAGCAGCTTTTTCTGATTTGGACTGCGGCGCTTCAGCGCCGCTTTCAATGCCGGCGATTAATCGCCGGCAAAGGCAAAGCGGTGATAAATCTCCGCACTCCAAAGCGCTCCGCGCCTCTTATCAGAAGTTTCCCCCCTGAAACCAATTCAACTTTTCGGGATTGCACCCTGCCCCAGTTATCCCATTTTTTCTTTCATGCGGAATTGCGTTTGCGGCAAAAATCTCTTGACAGAAAGAAGGCGGCTGATTAGAATAGCGCAGGAGTCATTCCTACTTCAACGAAAGGAAAGGACAACATCGCTAAAATAATAAAAGACACGTTGTATAACTACGGAAAAGAGTATCAACTCATCCAAGCTGAGAAGTACCGTAATAGATTTAATAATCATTGGAAAACAAGAATCGGTTTGGCATTTGATTTAGTGGATCAGTATGTTTGTATTCCAAATACAGATAATTTTGAAATTACAGTCGCTGATATAGGTTGTTCGATAGGGACATTTGCCATTGAGTTCGCAAAAAAAGGATATAATACGTTTGGTATTGATTTTGATAAGGAAGCATTGAAGATTGCTGAGCAGCTTGCTAACGAAGAGCGTATTAATACTTCATTTTTATGTGGCGATATCGCTGATAAATCACTAAATATTCCGGCCATTGACATAGCAATATGTTTTGATATTTTTGAACATTTGCATGATGATGAACTTGGTTCTCTTTTGTCTTCAATTCGAGCCAGGCTGAAAAATAATGGTAGTATCGTTTTTCATACCTGCCCCACAAAATATGACTACATTTTTCGCGGACCTTCGTTTCTGAGATATCCTCTTGAATTGTTTAACCTGCTGCCCAATTCAGTATTTAAGAGAATTATTAAAATATATTCTTATCTTATAGACATTGTTTTATTGCTAAAGAAAGGAAAAACATACAGCGAGATGATTGAAAAAAGCGCTCACTGCAATCCTACCACAAAAGAGCAGTTAGAAAAGATTTTTCGTAGAGCTGGATATGAAATCGTACATATCGAAACCTCTACTTTGTATGAACATGAACCACCAATTTTTATGAGATTTGCAAAGCATCCTGAGTCCCATAGAAATATTTTCGGGGTTGCTGTTTCCATGTTGAAACATGAATAAATGAAAGGTTTTGGAGCGGCACATTGTTAAAACGGCAAAGACGCGGAGTGTCAAAATATAATCTTACTAGGATTATTCACACTCCCATCTGAAGAAAAGAGCTTCCTGAACCGATCATCATAGAGAAAAAATAAAAAATCAAGGCTGAAAGGAAGTTCACCCAACGGGTGAAAAGAATTATCCCACCCCGGATTTTTCAAAGGTCATGAATAATTCGGGGTAAACAAACCCGGACGCCGTGCGGCGTCCGGGCGTCATGCCTCTCGCGGCGGGAACCCGTTTCCCGTTCTCACATCTCGGCGACGGTGATGGCGTTCTGCTCGCAGGATTCGACGCAGGTCTCGCATCCCGTGCAGTCGTCCATGTTCACGGGGACGGATTTCCCGTCCTTCATCTTGAAGACTTCCACCGGGCAGTTCTCGATGCACGACTCGCAGGCGTCGCACTTGTCGGCGTCAACCGTTACCTTCCACATGTTTTTTTCGTCACGTCCTTTCCTCGCGTATGTTTTTCATATTATAAGAATTTTCCGGCGCCGCGGGAAAAATTTTACGCGGCGGCTCTTTCACGCACTCCGATGACCATTTTATAAAGAACCGTGAGGGCGAGAAAACCGACCCCGTACACGCCGAGCGTGACCATGACCTCGGGCAGCGTGGGCGCGTACTCGGTGATCCTTCCGAGGGTGGAGGGGATGAAACCGGTGATGACCAGCCCCATGCCCTTCTCTATCCAGATCGCCGCGATGACGGCGGCGCACACGGCGGCGAGGACGTTTTCGCGCCTCCGCACGCCGGGAAACAGCAGAAGCGCGACCGCGGCGGCGGCAAGCCCCTGGCTCACCCACATCCAGGGGGCGAGCGCACCCCTCCCCTCGAGCCCCACAAAAAGGTACTCGAAGTGGTGAAGGTGGTGGGGTATCCCGCTGTACAGCGTCGTGAAAAGCTCGACGAGCACGAAGAAGACGTTCGTGCACATTGCGTACGTCACTATCACGCCGAGCGTCCGGATGGCTTCCCTGCCGGGGTCGAACCTCGAAAACCTGCGCACTATCATGATGAGGATAATCAGCAGGCTGGGTCCCGATGCGAACGCCGAGGCTAAAAACCGCGGCGCGAGTATGGCGGTCATCCAGAACGGTCGCGCCTCGAGACCCGAGTACAAAAACGCCGTCACGGTGTGTATGCTCACCGCCCAGGGTATCGAAAGGTAGATCACGGGTCTCGCCCACCGCGGCGGGGGCACGCCCCTGCGCTCGGACTCGAGACTCACGAAACCGATAACGAGGTTTATCAGAAGGTACCCCGAAAGCACCATCATGTCCCAGAACATGACCGAGTTGAGCGTCGGATACAGGAGCACGTTCACCACCCGCGCGGGCTGTCCCATGTCCACGAACACGAACAGCATGCACATCAGCACGGCGGACACAGCGAGGAACTCTCCGAGTATGACCGTCCTGCCGAAAACCCTGTGATCGTGAAGATAGTACGGCAGAACCACCATCACCGCCGAGGCGGCGACGCCGACGAGAAACGTGAACTGCGAGATGTAAAGCCCCCAGGAGACGTCCCGGCTCATCCCCGTGACGGTCAGCCCCTCGCGGAGCTGGACGCCGTATGCGGCAAGTCCCGCCGCTATGACGAGCGCCCAGAAACCCACGAGCGCCCAGTATTTTCCGCTCCCGCGAAACGCGTTTTCGATCATCGTTTCATTCCCCGTCCGATCTCTCCGCCGCCCTGCCCGTGCCGCCACGGCAGACAGGTCGCGTTCACGCCTTCCGGGCGACGGTTCACACGATATAGAAAACGTTCGGTCCCGTGCCCAGTTCGACCCTCCTGCATATCGTGAATTTCGCGCGAAGCAGACGGCTCGCTTCCGACTCGGGGTCGGAGACGTCGCCGAAGGTCATCGCGCCGTCCGCGCCGGGGACACAGCGCACCGCCTCGACGCACGCCGGTTCGCGCCCCTCCCTCAGCCTCTCGTCGCAGAAAGTGCACTTCTCCACAACCCCCGCCGTCCGGGTGGGGTATTCCGCTCGGACGTCTGTAAGGTGTGCGCGCGGGTCTCTCCAGTTGAAGCTCCGGGCGCCGTACGGGCACGCCGCCATGCAGTACCTGCACCCGATGCACCTGTGCATGTCCATCATCACGACGCCGTCGCTCCTGCGCTTCCAGGTGGCTTTCGTGGGGCACACCCTCACGCACGGCGGGTCCGAGCAGTGGTTGCACAGCACGAGGACGGGGTTTTCCCTCAGGAACTCCGGGGCGCGCCCGTGCGCCTGGTCGGGAAAGGCGCGCTCGAACGGCTCGGTCCAGACCCACTTGACTTCCTCGAGGGGGTCGGAGATGAACGGTACGTTGTGTTCGCTGTGGCACGCCTCGATCGCGGCGCGCGCCACGCGCCCGTCCATGCATTTGCGGACGTCAATCACAAGCCCCAACTGTTTTGCGGGAGTCCGCGGGCGCGCACGCCTCTCGCCGAGGGCGGCGGCGCCGAAAAGGGGGAGACCGCATCCGAGTCCCAGTGCCGCGTACCCTGCCTTCTTAAGGAACCCGCGCCTCGTCTCTCCCACCGGTCAATCCCCCTTCGGCTCCATGTGACAGTCCCAGCAGTAGGGATGCACGCCGGCGTACGCGTGGCACCTGTCGCAGAACGCGTCCCTGTCGGGATGGCACTCCATGCAGGTTTTCGTGAGGCTCATTTCGTACGTTTCGCCCGTGGAGACCGACGTGTAGGTTGACTTTCCCTGCCGGACGACCTCGTCGCGCCACCTGTCGAGAAGCTCCATGTGACGGGCGGTCATGAACGCCTTGTCCTCGACGCACCTCTTCGCGCCCGCTGGAATCTCCAGCTCCGGCGGCGAGCCGCTCCCGGCGGACACGATGTTCCACCAGACGGGAAACAGCGCGAGCGCGGCGAAGACTATCAGCCCGGCGGCGATCGTCGTCCTGTCACGCATCGGCGCTCCCGCCTTCCCGCCGCGCGCCGGGAATCGGTTCCATGCGCAGGTTGATGACCCGTTCCTTTTCGCCCCTGAGGACCATGGCGTTGGCGAGGAGTTCGGATATGCCGGTCACTCTGACGCCCGGCGCCCAGTAGTCGCAGACGGTGACGAGCGTCGCCCTGTCTATGGCGCACATCGCGGCAAGAAAATTCACGCCGTGCTTTTCCTGAACGTACCTGACGGCGCTGCCCCTGGGCAGCCCGCCGCGCAGGCGCATTTCCATGTTCTCGTCGGTCCCCAGCCCGGCGCCGCCGCCGCAGCAGAACGTCTGCTCCCGGATCGTGTTCTCCGGCATCTCGAAAAAATTGTTGCAGACGTTTCTGATAACGTACCTCGGCTCCTCGAGGATTCCCATCGCCCGCGCGGTGTTGCACGAGTCGTGGAACGTGACCCTTATGTGGTCGTTCCTCGATGGGTCGAGCTTGAGTTTTCCGTTCCGGATAAGGTCCGCGGTGAATTCCATTATGTGAACCATCTTCGTGGACCGCGCGTTTTCGAAGACCGTCCCGGTGAAGGGCGATATCGGCGTTTCGAGGAAATCGGCGGGACCGTTCATCGTGTCCATGTACTGGTGCATCACCCGCCACATGTGCCCGCACTCGCCCCCGAGTATCCACTTCACGCCCAGGCGCTTCGCCTCGGCGTATATCTTTGCGTTAAGCTTCTTTATCATCTCGTGCGACGTGAAAAGCCCGAAGTTGCCCCCCTCCGAGGCGTACGTGCTCCAGGTGTAGTCAAGCCCGATCTCGTTGAACAGAACCATGTAGCCCATGCACGTGTACAGTCCGGGTTCGGCGAAGAAATCGCCGGAGGGCGTCACGAAGAGCACCTCCGCGCCTCTTTTGTTTATGGGTATTTCGACCTTCACGCCCGTCGCCTCGTGTATGTCGTCGGCGAAGTCGGTGAGTATGTCCTTCAGCCCGTGCGGCTGGATGCCGAGGTGATTGCCGGTGCGGTAGCAGTTCGCCACCGGCTCGATCACCCAGTTGACGTACAGGCCGAGCAGCCCGAGCAGTTCCCGTCCCATCATGGTGATGTCCGCAGTGTCAATGCCGTACGGGCAGAACACCGAGCAGCGCCTGCACTCGGTGCACTGGAAGAAGTAGTAGAACCATTCCTTGACGACGTCGGCGGTGAGGTCGCGCGCCCCCGCAAGCCTGCCGAGCGCCCTGCCGACCGCGGTGAAGTTCCTGCGGTACACCGAGCGCAGCAGTTCCGCCCTCAACACCGGCATGTTCTTCGGGTCACCGCTCCCGATGAAAAAATGACACTTGTCCGCGCACGCCCCGCACCGCACGCATATGTCCATGAAGACCCTGAACGACCTGTAGCGGCTCAGCCGCTCCGCCATCCCGTCGAGGACCCTCTTTTTCCAGTCCTCCGGCAGTTTCCAGTCCTTCTCATTCACCGCCCAGTTGCGAGGGTTCGCAAGCCCCAGCGCGCGCAGGTTTTTCGCCTTCCCGGGATAGATGTATGTGCCCGGCCTGAAATCCACCGGCGTGTCCATCCACCCCGTTTTCGGCGGGAGGGTTTTGACGTTCAGAAGTTCGTCGCGGTTGTAATAACCGGGTTCGTCGAACTTTGCCATTTCTATTCCTTCTCCACGGGGATGCCCGCCGATTTCATCTTCTCCCTGAACTCGTCCTCGTACTCCTCGTACGTGTGCACTTTAACGGGGTAGTCCCACGGGTTGACGTGCCGCACCGCCCTGTTGTTGTTCGCGAGGTTTCTCGTCGGACTCAGGAAAACGCCCGCCGCGTGCATGAGCTTGCTGAAAGGGAAGTACGCGAACAGCGCCGAGACGAGGAAGAGGTGACCGAAGAACAGCGGGCTGATCCCCTCCGGCACGACGGGGGCGAAAGCCGCAAGCCCCATCGCCAGTTCCTTGATCGCCGTTACGTCCGTTTTGTCCACGTACCTGAGCCAGAACCCGCTGACGCCTATCCCGATCAGGAGAAAGAGCGGAAAGTAATCGTTCGCAAGCGATATGTAGCGAAGCTGCGGCGAGACCAGCCGCCTCGCAAGCAGGTATCCCAGCCCGGCGATCAGCGTGAACGAGCTGACGTAATAGACCGGTACGCCGACCTGGAAAAAGCCGTCCGCCGACTGTAGAAAAGTCACCCATCGGGGCGTCGGCTCGGCGAACAGGCGCGCGTGCCTGAGAATCACCGCGAGGAACGACCAGTGGAACGCCATTGCCCCCAGCCACAGCCACGGGTCGGTTCCGTACACAAGCCTCCGCCCCGCGGTCATCGCCGTTTTCGTGTTTTTGAGCAGGGATCGGAACAGCAGCACTTCAAGCGCCATCCTGACGACCGTTTCAAACCTCGTGAAGGGATTGTCGAACCTCTCGCGCGGCAGCCAGGGAAGCGATTTCTGCTGCCCGCACGTCGTCGTTATGCGGAACGGCACCGGCGCCGCCGCCCACATCATCACGCGGCGCCCCACGCCGACGGCGAAAACGGCGGCAGCGGCATAGGGAACGACAACGCCGAAGATAAACCCAAAACCCGCCGCGGCGCCGAACCACGCGGCGAGGAACATCGCAGCCACGACCGCGAGCGGGATCAGGACGTTCACGACCCGGCGCCTCCCGGCGCGGCGTCTCCCGCGCACGCGGACCCGCCGGCGCGCTCCACACCGCGGGACGACCCCCTGTTCACACGCCTCAGAAGGGTGTACACGCTTCTTCGCGCTTCGTTCACCCGCAGCTCACGTATGCGTTCGCGGTGGCGCTCGTACATGTCGAAGGCGCGCAGAGCCGCGCGGTCTATCTCCGCTTCGAGTTCGAGTATTCCGGCGGCGAACAGCGGATCGTCCAGGCGCGACCCCATCTCCGCACGGAGCGCGTCCTTCAGCCCGAAAATGAACGACACCGCACCGGAAGGCGTGAAATCCTGCGCCGCCCTGATCTTCATTATCTCGTCGAGTCCGCCGCCGGCGTCCTGTCCGCCGGACGGGCAGGCGCCGCTGCCCTCGACGACGTCGTCGAGCAGCGCCCTCGTCCCCGTTCTGAGCGCGTGTCCCACGGGGTTCGCGAACCTGTCGTTCTCCCGCCTGAGAAACGCCGACACGTCATCGGTGTACTCCGCCCAGACGGCGTCGAGCCACCTTCGGTGGACCGCCTCTTTTTTCTCGCGAAGAACGTCCCTGAGCGTCATGTGCGGGACTCGGTCGCGCCCGCGCCGACCGCGCTGATACCGGCGGCGTGAGCGACACTCGCGCGGGCATGACCGGCGCGCCGCCGGCGCCTCATACGCATCCGGTGGGCTTGGGCAGCCCGGCGACCTTGCAGGCGCCCTTCGCGGGTCCGGACGGGAACAACTGGTAAACGTACTTGAGGTCGAATCCGGTCTCCTTGCAGAGCTTCCGGATCATCGGGGCGATGCCGAACTTGAGGTAGTAGTCGCGGATGTACCTGACGAGTTTCCAGTGGTCGTCGCCCATGTCGTTGACCTGTTCGGTACTGGCAAGCGACTTGGCGACTTCGTCGTCCCACTGTTCGGGGTCCTGGATGAACCCGTCCTCGTCAATCTCGAGCTGTTTTCCACCGAGTTCCACTATTGCCATGATGGAGTACCTCCATTAAATATTTTTTCATCCCGCGCGTCCGGCACGCTGTTATTATACGGAGCGCCCTCCTTTTCACAAGCTGCACGGCTGCGGTTCGCGGCGTCGCGCGAAGGCGCGCGCGAGCGCGACGAGCGCGCGCGCCCACGTCGGCTCGCCGAGCGCGTGAACGTGCGTGAACACCGCCATCGCGCCGCCCTGCGTAAGCCCGTCGTACGCACCGTCGAATCCGTAGCCCCTTTCCACCGAAAAGGCGTATCGCGACGCCCCGCAGCCGTTCTCGACAACGTACGAATAATGAAATTCGTGCCCCCTCACGGTCGTCCCGGGTTCGAAGTACGGATTCGGGCTTTTTACCCTCAATATCGTGTAACCGTGCCCGCACGGCTTCCCTCCCACGCCGAACACCACCGGAAAAACGCCCGCCATGGGATAGTCGGCGCCGCGCACGCGTATCGCCTCGCCCGTGTACATCGACCCCCCGCACTCGGCGTACACGGGCAGTCCCGCGAGCGCCGCATCGCGCAGCGATTCGCGGAACCGGACGTTGTCGGCGAGGGCTTCGGCGTGTGTTTCCGGAAACCCGCCGCCGATGTAAACGGCGTGAACGTCGGGTAGGCGCGCGTCCTCGAGCGGCGAGAATTCCACGACCTCCGCTCCCAGCGCCGCGAGCGCCTCTATGTTCTCGGGGTAATAGAAGTGAAACGCTGAATCGCGGGCGACGCCGATGCGGACGCCTTCCGCCGCCGCCGCGGGGCGCGGACGCCACGCCGCCGGCTCCGTCGGAAGCGGCGGCGTGTGAGCAGCCGCCTCCAGCAGCGCGACGACGTCAATGTGCTCCTCGGCGAGTTCCGCGCACGATGCAAGGGCGAGTGCGGCGGCGGGGTGCTCCTGGAACGGAAGAAGTCCGAGGTGCCGCTCGGGAAAGAGCAGGTCGGGAGTCGCAGGAACCGCGCCGAGGACGGGCACACCGCAGGCGCTCTCGAAGGAAGCCCGCAGCGCCGCCTCGTGCCGTTTCCCCGCGACCCTGTTGAGTATGACGCCCCTTATGTCAACGCCCGGCTCGAAACTCCGGCAGCCGTGTACGAGCGCCGCCGCGGTGCGCGAAGTCTTGGCGCACTCGACCACGAGCACCACCGGCGCGCACAGCAGGCGCGCAAGAGCCGCCGTGCTGTGGGAACCACGCGCGTCTAACCCGTCGAAAAGCCCACGGTTGCCCTCCACCAGCGCGACGCCCCCCTCGCCCGCGTGCCTCACGAATGAGCCGAACACCGCCGCCTCGTCCATCATGAACGTGTCAAGGTTGCGGCAGGGGCGTCCCGCCGCGGCGCCGAGCCAGAAGGCGTCTATGTAATCGGGTCCCTTCTTGAAGGCGACGACCTCGATCCCCCTCTTCACGAGGGCGGCTGCGATGCCCGCCGTCAGGATGGTCTTCCCCGACCCTCCCCTCATCCCGGCTATGACAAGTCGCGGATAGTGGTTTCTCATAGCGCCCCGCTCAATACCTGAACTGAGTGGTGTTCCGGAACGTGGTCATGCACAGCTTGTAGTCGTCAATGTGCTTGTCCGTGAACTCGATGCCGGTTTTTTCAAAGAATTTCTCCCAGCTTATGCGCTCAATCCACTCGCCGAGCCGCTCGTGCTTTCGCGCGCCCTTCGCGTACGTCTCGACGATGTTCCTGATCGCCTGCACGGTCTCCGGCCACCTGGGCGGGTTGTTGGGCAGAAACGGGATGGCGAGCTTGGAGAAGGCGGGTCCGCTGCGCGCGTTGGAGACCTTGCCGCCCACCCAGATGGATATGCCGTCGAATTCGGCGTTCAGTATCGGCATCGCGGGGCACATGGTGTAGCAGTTTCCGCAGTACATGCAGCGTTCCTCGTTGACGACGACGCTCTTGGTCTTGGGGTCGGGCTTGATGGCGTACGTGGGACAGGAAGCGATTGTGGACGGCACCTCGCACAGCTTGGGCAGTCTGTCCGCAAGCACCTTGGGGGCGACGCGGTGTATCCCCAGAATGGCGATGTCCGAGCAGTGCACCGCGCCGCACATGTTGAGACAGCAGGCGAGCGCGATCCTCAACTGCGCGGGAAGCCTGTCCATGGAAGTGAAGTACTCGATCAGGTCGTCCATCACGGCTTTGACGGGACCCGAGGCGTCCGTGGCGGGTGTGTGGCAGTGTATCCAGCCCTGCGTGTGAACTATGCTCGTGACGGAGTGCCCGGTGCCGCCGATGGGGTAGCCCCGGCGGGTAAGCTCCTCGATGAGGGGCGCGACCCTGCTCTCGTCGGTGAGGAGGAACTCGACGTTGTGCCTGCTCGTGAACCGCAGGTAGCCGTCGCAGTACTTGTCCGCGATGTCGCAGTACTCGCGCACGCGGTCGGTCGAGATAAGGCGCGCGCTGCCCATGCGGACGGACCACAGCACGTCGCCGCTCTCGGCGACGTGCTTGAGAACGCCGGGTCTCGGAATCTCATGGTACAACCATTTGCCGTAGTTTTTCTTTATAACGGGCGGCAGGAAATTCTTGTAATCCGGAGGTCCTATGTCCGTCTTTCCCATTATTCTTCCCCCTCCTCTTCCTTTTTGGGTTCCAGACCGAGGTCTTCCGGCCACCAGAAGTAGTACGGGTTGTACCTCGGCGATTTCACCATCTGGGGGTGCGGTTCGAAACCCATCTCCCTGAGAAAAACCCTCATTCCGAGCCGCTCGATAAGCTCGCCCAGCCGTTCGCGCATCTTGGCGTTCTCGTCCCACCAGTCCCAGATTTTCATCATGAGGTCCTTGAATTCCTGGTACGGGGATTCCATTTTCCAGAATTTTATGATCACCGAGGAAAGCAGGGCGCCTTCGAGTATGGGCGCCTTGGCGCCGATGAGCAGCGTGACGCCCCTGTCCCTGCCCGGACGCAGCGCCTTGCACATCAGGTTGATGCAGTGCATGCACCGCGTGCAGTTGGAGTTGTCTATGTGAATCTGCTTGTTTTTCGGGTCGTACTCAATGCACCCGGTGGGGCAGAGCGCTGCGACCTCGCCCTCTATGTCCAGCCCGGCGTCGGCGTACTCGGCGACCCTGTTCTGGTCAATCTGTATGTCGTCCCGCCACGTTCCGATGACCGACATGTCCGCGCGCGCGATCGCGGCGACGCAGTCGTTGGCGCACCCGGAGGCTTTGATCTTGAACTTGTAGGGCCACATCGGCCTGTGAAGCTCGCTCTGGAACGTGTGCGTGACGTCGTTGATGAAGTCGAGCGTGTCGAAGCATGCCCACTCGCACCTTGCCGGACCCACGCAGGCGCTCGGCGTGCGGAGCGCCGAGCCTGAGCCGCCGAGGTCGAACCCCGCGGCGGAGAGGTCGTCGAAACACGGCTGAAGGTGGTCGGTCGTTGTGCCAAGAAGTATGATGTCGCCGGTCGAGCCGTGAAAATTCGTCAGCCCGCTTCCGTGCTTGTCCCACACGTCGCAGATGGTCCGAAGGGCTTTCGTCGTGTAGAACCAGCCTGTCGGCATGTTCACGCGCAGCGTGTGGAAGTTGGTCACGCCGGGGAACAGGTCGGGTCTGTCCGAATACCTGCCGATGACGCCCCCGCCGTAGCCGGTCACGCCGACGATGCCGCCGTGTTTCCAGTGCCCGATCTTCTCCACGTAGGACATCTCGAGCTGCCTCAGAAGGTCCATGGTCTCGGGCTTTCTTTCAGCTGCCATCTTGATGTCCTTCACAAAGCTTGGCCATGGACCCTTTTCAAGCTCGTCGAGGAGGGGGGTCTCGCTTTTCGCCTTTTTCGCCGTCATTTTCTCACCCCTTTTACAGTTTTTGAGCCTAAAACGGAATGGATTAAAAAACGGTTAAATCCGGCTTTATCACCTTCTTTCGACCCGGTATGTTCTACAACACGACAGTCCATTTCGAAAGACCGCGCCAGATAGTTATTTTTTTCACAAACTCCTGTAACGATGATAAACATTTTGACGGGTTTTGTCAACGGGTACTTGAAAAAAACCTTCAGGTAAAATCCCGGCGGGAAATATACCTTTGTTAAAGCCGCTTTTTTTGACGTCACAAAAACAGCCTCAAACGCTCCGCGAAAACCGGTTCCTTTAAAAACATCCGGAAAATACGACTGATCCCGGCGCAAAAAGTCAAAAATATCAGATTCGGCGGCGGCATACGGAGATGCCTGTCTGCCGCACAGGCAGGCCGCCCTACAAAAAACCACATAAAATCTTATATTTTTATAAAAGGACGGGCAGAATACCCCGCCCGAAAGGGCGGGGATGAATGCCTCTTAAAATTTCCATATTCGTC
>JBFMFE010000188.1:0-3377 GCA_040752295.1 bacterium | reverse complement strand
GGGAAGACATCGCAAGAATGCTGAAGATTTGAGGCAGAGGGCAGACACCGGACGGGAGCGTACTTGGCAGGTACGTGACCGACGGTGGAAGCCCGATAACGAAGAAGATTTGGCATTATTGCGATTTCCCCGGATGAATAATCCGGGTTGATTTTCCGCGCCTCACGGCTTCCGGTCGAAGGATTGGGGGGGACGCACCGGCGGTCTCCCGGCGCCGGGCAGAGCAGAGCCAGGGGACATGACCCGAATTCGCTGTTTAATTCGGTATCGTGTCCCCGGAAAGAAGAAGGAAGAAGGGAAAGAAGAAGAAAGAAGAAGGAAGAAGGAGGAAAGAAGAAGGAAGAAGGAGGAAGAAGGAGGAAGAAGGAGGTATTCATCGGTGTAAATTTATCGGGGGACGCGCGTCGGGGTTCCCCGTTTTGAATCTGCGTATCGCCTGCCGCCCGTAGGTGTTGCGCGTGACGGGATGCGTTTTGTGATCGCGCGTTTCGGAAGCGCGGGCGGTATGAGTATTGAGCGGCTGCGGTTGAGAATTGAGGTGACGCGGTCATGATAAGCATGAATACGAACGTAGCGGCGATGCGCAACGCGCGCGACGCCGCCCGCGTTCAGTTCAACATCGCCGAAGCCGCCGAGCGGCTCTCGTCCGGCAAACGGATAAACAAAGCCGCCGACGACCCGTCGGGACTCGGGTTGTCCAGCACGCTCAAGGCGCACATAAGGGGGCTGAACACAGCCGTACAGAACGTGCAGGACGGGCTGAAATGGCTTGAATCGCGAGACAGGTCAATGAACGAGCAGTACGACATCCTTATGCGTATGCGCGACCTCGTTGTGCGCGCCGCTAACGAGGCGACGCTCACCGCCGCCGACCTGACTCGCATAGACAACGAATTACAGCAGCTTATAGAAGAACTTGACAGGATAGGCAACACCGCCAGCCTCAACAGCAAAAAAACACTGTTTCATCCGGGCAAGCTTGACGTAACATGGGTGTATGGATCAAACGGTCAGCATGGGGGGAGAGATAGCTCAGGTAGCAGCCGCGGCGCCCGCGATGTTCACGGCGCTTGCCGCCAGAGGGTTCGACCTGCGTATGGCCGCCGTGGGATTTTTTGTAAATCCCGATCCCCCCGCGCTTGGGACGGGCGCTCCGCCGGGAACGCCTCAGGACGCGATAAGCGGCACGGGAACGCAGACGCTTTACGATAATTCAACGGATTTCGTGAACGACGTGAACGCTATCGGCGGCGCTTTAAACGTACTCTACGAGCGCGGGCTGGACGCGACGCTGGAGACCCTTACATATACCGGCATCTCGGCGCAGATGACAGCCGAACCCGACGCGCAACGAGTCTTCGTGCTTCTCACCGACGCGGACTCTGATGACGCGCAGGAGCAGGGCGCGGACGTAGCCCTCAACGTGGCGCAGAATGTCCGTGACTTCGTCGTCAGCACGCTCAACGAATGGGGAATACAGGTCTTTGTTGTGAACAGCGTAACAGAGGGAGGGGGACCGGGAACCACGGACGCGGATTACGCGGACATCGCAACGAGAACCGGTGGGCAGAGCATGTTGTTGGATGCAGGCAACGTGTGGGTTGACACGATCAGCAGCGCGCTTCAGGCGCTCGGCGGTCCGTGGGACGACAGGTTCCACGTGGGACCCGACGTGGGCGAGGCGATGGGAACGGAAGAGACGGTGTACCACCGTCAATTTACGTTTGAAACGATCACAGCGCGTACGCTCGGAGTCAGCGGCGCGTCGGCGGTAAGCTCCTCGACGGCGCGGGCGTCAATAGATTCCATTGATTCCGCTCTCGATATGATGGGCGAGGCGAAGAACCAGGTAGGCACGCTCGAAAGAGTGTTTAACAACATAATAAACGATATGGCCGTGGAGGCGATCAACACGAGCGCCGCGAACTCGCGTATCGAGGACGCCGACGTGGCGCTCGAGGCGACGCGGCTCACGAAAAACATGATACTCGAACAGACCACCCTCGCGGCGGCGACCTACGCCAACTCGATGCCCTCCCAGGCGGTCACATTGATGAACCAGCAGGGCATCGGCGCGCAGGGCGCGTTCGGATAACGGGCAAGTGGGAAACGCGGGCGGTTTGGGGATCAGGCTTCGGACTACAGGCTACAGGCTTCGGAATACAGGCTTCGGGCTAAAGGCTTCGGGCTACAGGCTACGGCAAAAAAAACTTTGCGCACTTTGCGCCTTTGCGGTGAAAATCGGACTACGGGCAAGGCGCTTCGCGCTTGTTGATTCCCGCTGGCTCCATGCTCCGCCACGGAGCCAGGAAGTTACACGTCCCGGGACAGAAGTTCCACCGCGGCGGCGATGACTTCCTCCGGGGTTATCGCCGCAATGCACTTTCTGTGATCGCACTTTTCGACGCCGCAGGGGGCGCACGCCTCGAAACGGCAGATGTTGCGCGCCCGCGCCCCGAGAAGTCCGAACCGGGTCGGAAGCGTGGGACCGTATATCCCCACGCACGGCGCGCCCGCGGCGGCGGCGAGGTGGAGGGGTCCGGAGTCGTTCCCCACCACCACCGCGCACCGGCGCATAAGCGCAGCCGCGTCTAAAACGCTGCCCCCTGGAACGTATCCATGAACGACCGGCACACCGGCGGCGGCGCGCACGGATGAGACCGCCGCCGCGTCGGCTTCGGCGCCGAAGACGATAACGGCGAACCCCTCGGCGTGGAACGCGCGCGCGACCTCCGCGAAGTTCACGGCGTCCCACCGCTTGTCCGGCATCCCGGCGGAGGGTATGAGTCCGAGGACCTTCGCGTCCGCGGCGATGCCGTGTTCCTCGAAGAAGGTTTCCGCGTTACGTATGTTTTCCGCCGGGACGTTCACCTCAAGCTCAAGCTCCGCGGGGATTCCGAGCGCGCGGACGAGGTCGAGCGAGACGTCGGCGGTGTGGCGCGCGGCGCGGTCGCGCGACTCGACGCGGAAGTGCGAGAACACGCCCGCTGCGCTGTATCCGACGCGGAACCGCGCGCCCGCGAGGGCGAGTATCAGCGAGGGGACGAACTTGCGCTGCGTGTCAATCAGCAGGTCGAACCGCTCGCGCCGCGCCCGCCTTATGAAATCGAGATGGTGCCGCACGTCCCTCGGATGATAGAAGTCGTACTCCAGGAGGCGGTCAATGTAGGGGCTGGTTTCGAGAAGCGGCGCGACGTACGCCCGCCCCATCCTGCCGATGAAACAGGTCTCCGCGCCCGGGAAGCCCCTTTTCAGCGCGCGGAACAGGGGCGTGATGAAAACCATGTCGCCAAGCCCGGGCAGGTTGACGTACACCCCTATTTTCCCGATGTCGGCGAGATTTCTCGTCCGGTCTTTCACCGTCCCCGTCTGCCCCC
>JBFMFE010000187.1:0-3892 GCA_040752295.1 bacterium | reverse complement strand
TCATACCACAACCAGGCGCTCACAGCGCCCCGTTCCTGCCTGCCCTCTCCACCTCATTACCAGGTTCTCACCCCACCTTCGCCCCCGCGCCACCCACCACCCCCCCATTCATTCCGCACCGCTGGCCCTCTCCGCTTTCGCATTTACATAAAGATGCCTCTCCGGTATATTTCTTTTAAGGGCAGGTGTTTGATGAGGTGGTAAGATGGCGCCTAAGACGCCCGTCTTGCCTCCGCCTCTCCGTACTCAACCTTTTTTAAAAATTCCAGAAAATCCTCGAATTCGACGTCCGCACGCCTCGTGATGATCCAGTAGAAAAGCTTGTTTATGGGAGGCGAGAACAGCTCCTCGCGCCGTTCCAGAATCCTGCGCAGAGACCACGCCTCTTTCTGAACCTCTATCCACGTCTTCTGCATGGTGTATGGATCCATTTTCGGATGAAAATGTGTGACGTGCATGAGGTCGTAATAACTCCAGTCGTTCACAAAAATCCTGTCCGAAACCTCGCTGTACAAATCCGTCCCCGGGAACGGCGTCAGTTGCGCTATGTGGAAATGAGCGGGCTTTATCTCCTCTATTCTGTCCAGCAGCCGCCAGATGGAATCCACCGTGTCGAACCTGTTGCCCCACACGAACGACGCGCAGACCTTGAGTCCGTGCCCTTTCATCACTTTTACGAACTTCTCGAAATCCCCCTTCTCCCTTCCTTTTTTATAATACCTCAGGGACTCCTCATCGAAACTCTCCGCACCCACAAGCACCGAAACCACCGGAAATCTGGACAGAAGCCCCGGGATTTCAGGGTCCCTGTAAACATGTGTGGACGACCTTATCTCCAGAGCGGGTCTGATCCCTTCGGCAAGCAGCATCTTCAGCGTTTCCCTGCAATGATCTCGCTGTATCGTGAAATTCGGCGATATCAGGTCCAGCCGCCTGACCTCACCGTATCTCTCAACGTAGTACTTCACTTCATCAACTATGCTGCGCGGCGACCTCATCCTGACCTTCCTGCCGAACATGTTCGTGACGGCGCAGAAATTGCAGTTGAACGGGCACCCGCGGGACGTTATAACCGGAAAATTCTTCGGCTTGAACGGCAGAAGCGAAAAGTCCATGTACGGAAGCCCGTCAAGATTCTCTATAAGCCCGCCGTTTATTATCTTCCCGCCGACTCTTCCCTCGATTATTTCGGGAAGCACCCCTTCACCCTCGCCCGTTACGACGTGGTCCGCGTACCTCGCCGCCTCCGCGGGAAGCGCCGACGCGTGGGGACCCCCGATGATGACCTTCCTGTCCGGAAACATCTTCGCTATCTCGTATCCACGCGGCGCGGCGGCGGTCGTCAGCGAAATGCAGACGACGTCCGCGTCCATTTTGCCCCTTCTCAATTCACCCCCGGTGTCTATGTGAAATTTCACGTCGTGACCCCTTCGCTTCATGATGGACGCAAGCTGAAGCGTCCCCGCGTTGTAGAAAATGAAGTGGGAAAACGTTTCCATCAGCTTGAGTCCGAACGGGGTAGTGAAAAACCGGATTTTCTTCAGGTTCGACGGGATTACAAATGTGATGCTTTTCTTCGTCTTCATGTTGTTTCCTCCCTTACCGTTTTTTCCACGACGTCGAGCATCCGGCGCAGGTGCCGCTTGCGCTCCTCAAGCTCTTCTTCCGAAAGTGGGTCCTTCCCCAGCAGTTGCTCTATCGTGTCGCTGTATGTGAACCAGCTCGAGATCATTCCGGCGAAACTGATCAGAAGCTGGTGGGCGGCGAGGTCGCCGGAGCGGGTTCCGGGGTATGCCTCCTGTATCAATGCCGTCCCCGCCCGGAACATGGGGTCGAGGTGTCCCCGTATCAGTTCCCCGTGCCTCCCCCCGGCGCTTTCGCGCTGTACAATCCGCGTGAAGTCGAGATTGGACGAGAGAAAATCCACGTAGGCGTCAATAAGCCGCGCCATCCTGTCTTTCAGCGTCCCCTCTCTCTCGAGCGCCCTCATCAGGGCGCCGTTAAGCCGGCTGTAGTACTTCTCGATGACGCTTCCGAAAAGAGCCTCCTTGCTCTTGAAGTGATAGTGGATGAGCGCCTTGTTGACGCCGGAGATTTCGGCGATTTCACGCGTCGTGGCGGCGTCGAACCCCGCCTCCCCGAACAGCCTGACGGCGGCGTTGAGGATTTCGTCTCTGGCGCTCATCGCTTACCCCCGTTTTGTTTCCGCAGGCATTTAACCGGTCGCCCAGTTAAATATACTCCCATCTTATCATCCCCACATCCCGCTTGTCAAGCGAAAATTAAAAAAAAACGCCCCGTCCCATTTACTAAGTGCACTATTTCGTAAATACTCTAACGTATTCTGCGCGAAGCGCCTTGGAGTGCGGTGTGTGAACACCGCCTTGACTGTCGGAGATGAAGGCGGCGATGGCTCGCCGCAGTCCAGGGAGGCTTCGCCTCTGAAAATACGTTAGCGAATTTATGAAGTGATACACTAAGTCATGGGCATTGATATTATTTGAAACAATAGCATATAATTGATTATAGGTAATGTGGAAATTGAGGATTGAAAAGAGCACAGGAGAAAGGGCATTTTTTTCAAAACCTTGATACCTGAACAAACGTACCGTATAATAGATGTTAGGGGTATTAATCTGCTTTAAAGGATGATTTGGATGATCCTTGCAGACAAAGATATAAAAGAAGCAGTTGAGAAGGGCGAAATTAAAATTCTGAATTTCGATGAAAAATGCCTTGAACCGGCAACTTATGATATGAGAATCGGGAATCAGGGCGCAACCACCACTTCAAGAGGAATTGTAAACATCGCGGAAAAAGGCGTAATGATTATAGAGCCAGGAGACCAAGGCGTCGTTATTACTCATGAAAGTTTGGAATTCCCCGCGAATTATGCCGGAAGATTCGGAATACGTTCATATTATACAAGAAAGGGGCTTGTGGGTTCAACCGGACCCCAGATAGACCCGGGATACAGAGGTAAATTAGTTATAAACCTGATAAATTTAAGTCCAAAACCCATCACTTTGTCATATCAGGAACCATTCTGTTCCGTGGAAATTCATAAGTTAGCTCATCCATCAGAAAAACCTTATTCGGGGCCATTTCAAGGGCAAGATGGCTTGAGGGATAAAGACCTGGAAATGGTTATAGAAGGTTCAGGAATGGCATTTTCTGAAGTTGTAAAAACACTTCAGGCTCTCAGCAGAGACGTTGGAAGCTTATCAAGAGACGTTGGAAGCTTATCATCAGATATGAGAGCAATGAAATGGATTTTACCGGTGCTTATGACTATATTGGCGGTTGTGTTTACTCTTGTGTTTTCGCTTGTTAATATTTTAATAAAATCCGGTTGATTGTTTTCAAAAAGTCCGCTTTCGCTGAAATCCTGTTTGGAATGACATTACAGCGCAACTTTTCGTTTTGACAGGCTGGAAGCCTGTCCCACTATCTGGAAGCCTGTCCCACTATTTCAGAAATATCATTTTTCAGTGGGACAGGCATCCTGCCTGTCAGAAAAAAACTCCATTTTTGCAGAACTTGCGCTGTAGTGATGATCCGGGTTGAAAAACGCGACTTTACACGTATAATTCGTGCGTCGGCGTGGGAAGAAAACGCGCGCGCGGATGTGAAACGCCGGGAAAAACGCGGAAAACCGGGCGCCGGGACGCCCGCGGTCTCAAGGACGGGCAGTGTGAGAGCCGGAAAATGACTTGCGCGGAATCGCCCCCGCGGATAAAATCCGGCCGCGGGACCGAACCGAAAACAAGGAGGCGTCGCCAATGGCGAAGGAAAAGTTTGAGCGAAAAAAGCCCCACGTGAACGTCGGCACCATCGGGCACGTGGACCACGGAAAGACAACCCTCACCAGCGCGATGACGCGCATACTCGA
>JBFMFE010000186.1:0-5767 GCA_040752295.1 bacterium | reverse complement strand
CGCCCGAGTCGCTTTTTTTCGGTTCCTGCCCGCCGAAAAGCGCCTGCCCGATGCCCCCGGACCTGAATACGAGTATGGAGATGACGATGATAAGGAGAAGGACGATCAGCCACTCCATGTCACGTTAGCGGGAAGGCGGATTGGATGATTTTCCCCGTGGACCTCAGCCGCCCGTACGCCATCCTGACGCACCTGGGACGTTGTCCCTTTCTCGGTTTCAGGAAAAACCGCAGTTTTCCCGAATATGAATCGAGGGTTACGGACGAGGTTATTTCGGACGGGATGGCGTCGTATATGCCGATGAGCTGCACGTCGGTGTAAGTTACCTTGTTTTTCTCGGCGAGCGTGCGGATGAATTCTGAAATCTGCGGGTATGGAACATGGCGCAGGTTGAGCATTTCGCGGCTGACGGGGACGTCGTTGATTTTCGGGCTGTGGGATGTGGTGAGTTTCCGCCGCGCGGAGATCGGGACGCGATGGCAGCGGTCGAGCCTGACCGGGCTGATGGGCACGCCGCGCGAGCCGGAGGGCAGGTTCCGCGTGGAGACCCGGACCTCCCGCGCACCGGGGGGCGAAGCCGCGGGGACTCCCGGCATCCGGCGGGATGCGGTTTTTTTTTCGTGCAGCAGGGGAAGTTTCGCCGTCGCGGGTTGAGCCGTGAAGGCGAGTGTGGTGATCGGAGCCGGGTCGGGGCGCAGGGTGAGGGATGCCCCGGAGAATTTTTCCGCCCGCAGTGCGTTGAGCGTGAAAGCGCGGGTGTCGGCTGTAAGAGGGACGCCTCCGGTGTGAATCCGCCTCGGGGTCATCGCTGCCGGCCGGCTCCTTCCTGCGCCATGTGCTTGAGCGCTTCCTGAACGCGCGATGCCGGCTCGAGGACGTCCATGGTTCTGCCTGCGTCGAGGAGGATGGACCTGATCGCCGCGAGCGTGGGGGCGTTTTTCTTGTCCACCCGGACGCGGACCGGTTCGCGCATGGAGAGGATCTGGACGAGGATTTCGTTTTCACTCACCTCGAGGGTTTCTCCATGGGACGGGAGCGGGTCACGGCGCGCGACGCCGACCTGGGCGAGTGGGAACGGGTAGTGGCGCGTGAGCGCGAAGTACGATTCGTCGGGGACGATCAGAAGGTCGGGCTTGTTTTCGAGATCGTCGAGGAGACAGCGCGCCATCGTCTCGGCTTTGAGGTAGCGGTCGAGCGCGCGTCCGTAGAGAATCTGCTCGATGCGCGTCGGCGCGACGGCGTCGGTGTGACGGAATTCGAGGGGCAGTCCGTAGGAGTCCGTTACGAGCACTCCGCCGATGAAGGTGTTTCTTTCCGACCGGTGAGTGTCAATGTATGCGAGCTTGTATTCGGGCATCGAACGCTGCTCTTTTCGGTTGTCGGGATTATGCCATCGCGGCTGATCGTGGTTTTCAAGGAAGACGGTCCGCGGGGCTTTCAGGTGCGGGTTTGTTTTTCGCGCGCGAAGTCTATGAGGTCCTCGAACTTGCAGTCGAGCCGCAGAACGCCGATTATCCTGTCGTTTTTGCGTACGGGCGCGGCGACCGTCAGTCCTAAAAGCCCCGTGATCTTGGATTTGAAGAGGTTGGTCACGTGTATCGTGCCGTTTTCGAACGGGACGATGAACCACGCCCGCTTCGTGTAGTTCTTGTCGAGCCTCTTTTCCTGCTCTTTCGTTATCCTGCCGGTGCGCAGGAAGATGTCCGTGTTCTTTTCGCCCTTGCCGTTCGCAACGAGCGCGAGCTGTACGAACGGGTTATCCTTAAAAGCCTGCTGGAGCATGGGTTCCTGAAGCTCTCTTTTCATGGAAACCATGTTCGGGTGTCTCGAGAGTTTTTCGATGAATTCCGCCATTGCGTCGTGTGCGACCTCCCTGAGGAGGGCGAGGTCAACCTCGAAGTACTCGGGGAGGTACTTGTGAGCGAGTTCGAGCATTTCCTCATGGGAGATCGCGGTCGTCCGTCCCGCGCGGTACTGTTCGTTGACCCACCTGACGATCTTCTGAACGCCGCTGTGTCTTTTATCAATCCGCGACCGCGGCTCCAGACCGAGATGGTCGTTCATCCACTGTGCGATGCCCGCGGAACCGGATTTGTCCGTGATGGAGACCGAGGGAGGGCGGTTCAGTATCGAAGAGGTGTCGAAAATGTTATAGACCTCCTCGTCCTTCATAAGCCCGTCGGCGTGGATGCCGGCGCTCGTGACGTTGAACTCGGCGCCCACGAACGGCTGGTTGTGCGGGATGCGGTACTTGATGTTCCTCTCGAAGTACCTCGCGATCTCGGTGACCACCTTCGTGTCTATTCCGTCGTCGTGCCCTTTGAGGGCTATGTAGTCCAGTACCGCGGCTTCGAGCGGCGGATTTCCCGTGCGCTCACCGATGCCCAGCATCGAGGCGTTGACCGCCGAGCACCCGTAGAGCCATGCCGTTGTGGCGTTGATGATCACCTTGTGAAAGTCGTTGTGCCCGTGCCATTCGAGGCAGTGAGGGGGAACATCGGCGTCGTGGCGCAGGGCGTGGATGATCCTGGGGACGCTTCTGGGGAGAACGGCATTCGGGAACGGCACGCCGAAGCCCATCGTGTCGCACATGCGGATTTTCACGGGAACGGCGCTTTCGTGGTAGAGGCGCATCAGCTCGCACGCGAACGGCACGCAGAACCCGTAGACGTCGGCGCGCGTGACGTCCTCGAAGTGGCACCGAACGCGTATGTTCATGCCGAGGGCTTTCTCCACGACGGAAACGTACTGGTCCATCGCCTGGCGCCGCGTCAGCCCCAGCTTCATGAAGATGTGGTAGTCGGATACCGACGTCAGTATGCCCGTCTCGCGGATCCCGAGGGACCTGACAAGGTTGAGTTCGTCCTTCGAGGCGCGTATCCAGCCGGTCACTTCCGGGTAACGGTATCCGAGGGACAGGCATTTCTCGACGGCTTCCCGGTCCCTTGCGCTGTAGAGAAAAAATTCCGACTGCCTGATCACGCCGGCAGGACCGCCGAGGCGGTGGAGCAGTTCGTACAGGTCAACGATCTGCTGCGTCGTGTACGGCGGGCGCGACTGCTGACCGTCGCGGAACGTGGTGTCCGTAATCCATATCTCATCGGCGGGTTCAAGCTCCACCGAATCCCTGTCGAACATTATCCTCGGTATCTCGTGGTACGGGAACTGTTCGCGGAACAGGCTGGGGTTCTCCACGTCCTGGAGCGTATAGACCTTCTTCGGTTTGAACAACAGTTTTCCTCTCATCGTCCCGAGACCTCTGCCGTCGGGCGTTCCCGATGAATTATACTTGAAGCGGGGCGACGGTTTCAATAAGAATATGCCGGATACGCCCCGGGGGCGAGGGCGGCGGCGGTTCAGCGGCGGGTTATTTCTCCATGAGTGAGTTTAAAAAGGTTCAGGCCTGGCTCGACGGTTTTTCCAACTTCGAAAAAAACTCGCACGTTCTGAAGCCGGTTTTCAGTCTCAATGGCATACGGAAACTCGCGCGCCTCCTGGGGAATCCCCAGCGTGAATTCATGAGCGTTCACGTCGCGGGCACGGTGGGGAAGGGGTCGGTGTGCGCGATGACGGCTTCCGTGCTCGCCCGGGCGGGGTACAGAACGGGGCTTTACACCTCGCCGCATCTCGTTGACGTGAGGGAAAGGATTGTCGTTAACGGAGAGATGGTCTCGAAGCGCGAATTCGTGGAGACGGCGGGTGCGGTGAGAAAGGCGGTGCGTGGGGATGAGTACACTTATTTCGAGGTCATGACGGCGATCGCGATGGAGTTTTTCAGGCGGAAAGGAGTGGAGATCGCGGTCGTGGAGACGGGACTCGGTGGTCGGCTCGACTCGACCCGCGTTGTGAGACCGGCTGCGGCGGCGATCACGCCGATCGGTCACGACCACGTGGCGGTTTTAGGGCGCACGCTCGAGAAAATCGCCGGCGAGAAGGCAGGGATCATTGTGCGCGGGGTGAAGGTCGTGTCGGCGCCGCAGAGACCAGCCGCAATGAAGGTCTTGAAAGACGCCTGCCGCCGCAGGGAGGCGATGCTTTTCAGGGACCGGGAACTCGTAAACTGCCGGGCGGCGGAGAAGAACCGGCGGGGATCGGTGCTTGTGGTTCGGGGTTTTTTCGAGGCGCCGGTGGAGGTCTTTCTGCCGCTTGCGGGCGATTTCCAGGTGGGAAACGCAAGGACGGCGCTCGCCGTGCTGAAGGTTCTGGAGGGGGAGGGGTTTTCTTTTTCTCCCGGGTGTCTTCGGCGCGGGTTCGGCGGCGTCAGGTTTGAGGGCAGGATGGAGTTTTTTGAAGTGGAGGGAGGCGGGACGGTCCTGCTCGACGGCGCGCACAATCCTCCCGCGGCGGCTGCGCTGGCGCGCGAACTGGTGAAGCTGGATGGGAAGAAACTCTTGGTTCTGGGAATGATGCGCGACAAGGACGTGCGCGGAGTGGGGAGGGTTCTGTGGGGGGCGGTGGACGAGGTTGTGCCCGTGGGTCTTGCGGGCGGCAGGGCTTTGACGGCGCGGGAGGTGGGCGATGTCATGCGCAGTTGCGGTCGGGAGGTGAATTTTCTGGCGGGGGACATGGACGAGGCGATGAGGTACGCGGCTGCACACGCCCGCCGCGGCGGTACAGTTTGTGTTTCAGGTTCACTTTACGCGGTCGGCGAGGCGAAGAAGTGGTTGAAACGGCTGCATGGTCGGGATGCGGCGCGCCGGGCATAATGGGGCTTTTGGGCGGCGCGCGTGGGGTTCGCGTGAGGGTTTGTTTCGTGGGATTTATGCTGCTCAGTCTTCCGGTTCGAGTTTTACGGAGACGCCGTTAGGGGAGTAGAGGAAAATCCACTTCTGGATTTCTCTTGAACTGCCGTTGATGGCGAAGACCACGCCGTTAAGAAAGTGCGCCGCCCACATCCGTTCGTCCGCGTTGAGCCGGTTGAGGTTTACGATTGCGGGTTTTCGGGATTTCAGCCCTTCGGCAGCCCTTTTGACCTCATCGAACGTTGAGGGATTCGTTACGATGATTTCATCTTCAAAAATGTCTTTCGTTAACATAACGGCGACAATATAATAGCGCCAACTCCTTCCTTTTCGAAGTTTGTATTTAATTATAGAGGATTTTAACAAAAAAAGCGACGCCTTGCGGAACTTTACACCCCTTTTATACACACTCTGCCAATTTAAAAGCTTTTTCGACCGCTTCTTCCGGGGTATGTGCGACATGGAGGTTTGTGTCAGTGCAGCCTATTTTGTCAAGCCGCCAGGAATCGAGGACGATGACAGGCTTTCCACATTTTAGTGAGAGGGCTATTTCGGAAATTGTGCCGGATTCTCCCTGAATCGCGATTATTACGTGTGAAGTTTTTACATTTATTACGTTTCTTGCGTGTCCCATCCCTGTGATTATCGGAATGTCAATGTATTCATTAGCTTCTTTCTCATCGTCGCCCGGCAATATACCCACGACTGTTCCGCCGGCTTCTTTTGCCCCCTTCGCCGCCGCTTCCATTATGCCCCCAAGCCCTCCGCACACGAGAATCGCGCCTTTTTCAGCGATACGTCTTCCGACTGCCTCAGCCAATCGGCGTCCTTTATTCCCTGTCGTGCTGCCGCCCATCACTCCAATTCGAATCGCCCGCTTTTTCATTTTTCCCTCCCTGTGAACTTTCGCACATTCTTCGTCACGATGTATTGTGGCTTCAGCCGCCTTGGACTGCGGCGAGTCATCGCCGCCTTCACTCCCGCGCGGAGCGCGGGAAACAAGGCGGTGTTTGCACTCCAGCCCG
>JBFMFE010000185.1:0-33130 GCA_040752295.1 bacterium | reverse complement strand
CAACGGTTGTTGCACGCTCGCGATATTTTGAGGAATGCGACATCGTCGAGCAGGGTGAGGTATATGATATTCTCATCTGGATATTTGAGTGGAGTTTCATCCGCCGTGTTTCTTGTTTTATTGTTTTTTCTCATTGCTTTTTCCAGGGGAAAACGGCCGCCCGCCCGGTCGTCTTCATTTTTTTTCGACGAGAACATTTTCAAGAATGAGGCAATCCAATTCCGTCGAAGTGAGCATTTTCAAAGCGTCAGCGGGGGTTTCGACGATCGGTTCTCCAGCGGTGTTCATTGACGTGTTCAGAACCAGGGGAACGCCGGTCAATTTGTAAAATTCGCTGATCAGTTTGTAAAATCCGGGATTTTCATTTACGGAGACTGTCTGAATCCTCGAGGTTCCGTCCACGTGCGTCACCGCCGTGATCAGTGGGCGTTTGTCTTCATGGACGGCGGCGGCGAGAAGCATGAACGGGCTTGGCGTCTTCAGGTCGAAGAATTCCCGCGCATGTTCTTCAAGCACAGCTGGGGCGTAAGGGCGGAACGATTCTCTGAATTTCACGTTGTTGTCGAGATGGTCTTTTATTTTCGGGTTTCTCGGGTCCGCGAGGATGCTTCTGTTTCCGAGCGCGCGCGGACCGAGTTCGCAGCCGCCCGTGAACCGGCCGACAACTTTTCCCTCCGACAGGAGGCGGGCGCACTTTACGGCGATATTTCCCGGACTGCTCCATTTGATTCCCTTGAATTTATCAAGAGCGGCTTCGATTTCTCCGGTCGTGTACGTTCTTCCCAGGAAAACCGTGTCGAGGTTGAATTTTTTCGGTCTGTTCAATAATTTGTGATAGCCGTGGAGAGCACACCCCAGTGGGATGCCGGTGTCGGTCGCCGCCGGCTGGATGAAAAGATTCCTGAACGGCGTGTTGTCGAGAATCAGTTTGTTCGCCAGGCAGTTCAGGGCGACGCCGCCCGAGACGCAGAGGTTTTCGGCTTGCGTTATATCGTGGAGATGGTTTGCGAGTTTCAACATTACGGCTTCGGCTTCTTTTTGAATGAAATGCGCGAACTCCGCGTGCCGGTTGGTGATCTGTTCACCGGGCCGCCGCGGTTTCATGCCGAAAAGTTTTCTTGCGTAGAGTTCCACGTTGTCCGGCATCATTGGGTCTGCGCCCGGCAGTCCCCGCGCGATGATGTCCCCCGCGCGGAAGTCCTCGAAGAAGGGACTCTTGAACACCGGTTTCCGCCCCCCGTAAGCCGCAAGCGCCATGAGCTTTCCGGCGCCCATCTCGCCGAATCCCAGGATCATGGAGCCCAGGCTGTAGAGGATGCCCGCGCCGATGGAATAATCCGCCGCGCTGTTCGTTCTGTGAATCAGGTTAATGTGGTTGCCGTCACCGCGGTAGAGAGATTGAATCTCCCTGAGTTTCCAGGTGAGGGTGGAAAGATAGTGGGGGGATGCGCCCGTTTCCGCCTCGTCCATCCATGAACCGCAGCCGTCTATCACCAGGATCGCGGCGTCCTCGAACGGGCTCACGTAGAACGCGGAAGCGGCGTGGGCGTCGTGATGCCGGATATAATGCAGGCGTCCCTTGTATTTAAGCCTGTCTCTGATCAACCTGGATATCGCGTCGGCGCTGCGCTCGACGTAGGAAAAAACCATAACGTCAATGTCGTTGACAGCCCTGACGCCGCACGCTTTCAGGACGTAGTTGATTGACCTCACCGGGAATTCCGGGTCGTGCTTCACCCTGCTGAGCCTTTCCTCGGAGACGGCGACGATTCTATCGCCGGATATGAGCGCGGCGCCGGAGTCGTGGCAGAGGCCGTGTATGCCGAGAACCTTATCCATTCGCGTTCCCGTCTCCTGGAATTTTCCGCGGGAGCGGAACGTCGTGATGCACAATCCTGTCAATATGAAATCTTTTCAGAGTTCTATTTTCCGGGAGCACGCGATTTTCATAAAACTGGGTGTTGCCCCGAACGAGCATGGTGTGTCCGCAACCCGGCATTTTGAACGTGATCGTTCCTTCAAGACATTCCTTTCCGCACGGGTTGACGCCGAGGGTTCGGGGCTTGTTCTCCGGGAAAACGTGAGCGTACAGGCACCGCCTCGTGGTGGAAGAATAGACGTATGGGAAATGCAGTGAAACTTTCAAGCTCGAGGGAGGCTTGAAGTTGTAAAACTGTGTTGTATTGTCTATTTCCACTCTCGAGATGTTTTCCTTCGCCAGGAATTCCAGGAATTCCCCGGAGTTAAGGCTTGAGGATTTGAGATAATCCCTGAAAAGATCGTCGCGCGCCGGTATTCCGCCTGTGAGGCGCGGGTCCCGGCAGCAGGCGGTCAGCAGCCGTCCGAGGGCGGGGATGAATCCCATCTCTCTGCAAAGAAGAAACGCGCCCCAGTCGTTTACTATGACCTCGTCGTTTACGGATCGGCGAGACAGGATTGCTTCAAGTTTCTTTATTCCCTCGTCCGAGCAAACGGGCGTAACGAGTGAGAATCTGATATTGGAATCGCGCGCGGCGCCGATCAGTTTTTCAATTTTCCGGGGGGATGGAAGGAGACGTTCGCAGAACTCGCTGCCGATATAAACTCTGGAGAATGTTTCCGAATCCGCCGCGGCAAGAACTTCGGCCGTGGCGGCGTTTTCTACGTCGTTATGAATAAATGCATTTTTTCGAGCAGGTATTACCATATATTTTATTATACAGGAACCGGATTCGTTTTTCGACGGCGTCGGCGCTCCGACCGCCTTCAGCGCACAGGACGGCTTTTTTGATAAAAAGCAGGTCTTTGATTTTTTCAGATGCGCTTCTCCCCCTTCCGTCGATTTTAAATTTTGTAATGCCCGCTTCGATGAAGCGAGGAAGGAAACAGGCGCCGCATCCGTCCGAGAAATCTTCATGTATGGAGGACAATCTTTTCCCGGCGCGCGCTTGTTTTTTGCCTCCGCAGTCCCGGACGCCGTATTCTTTTTCGATTTTGCAGAACGTGCGATTCAGGGCATCGTCGAACATGCCGTGCAGATATGTACACTGGGCGTTGGTGTTTATGCAGTTTTCATTTTTAATAAAGCACACAAGCTCGATGCCGATACGAGCGGCTTCATCCGCGAGAGATTCGATTTCCCCTGTCGTCAGCGCGATGGAAAGCGTCACTCTGTCGGCGCCAAGATTTTTATAAAACATCAGGCTTTTCCGGTTGAAAACTGGACATCCGGTGCCGGCCGCCGCCGCCGCTCCGGGAAAATGTTTCTTTATCAGAATAAGCAAACCCGAATCGGAAATGATAACGCCGTTGGGCTTTGAGAGTTCCAGCTCTTTGAGCGTTTCTATTATCTGATCGTACATCGCCTTTGAGTAGTTATGCTCATTAAAAGTCACAAAGATCGGAATGTTCCGTGCGGCAGCGATTGAAACGGCTTCCTTCAGTTCGCCGATGGAAGTGAAGTTGGCGGCGCGTGAAGCCCTTCTGTTCAGATATAAATAAGCGCGCGAGGTTTCAAGTTTCTCGCCGGGGATGAACCCGCAGAAAAACTCGTCGGCGCCGGCTCTGATCAGGGGGACGATTTCACTCTTTTTTGTCAACGGCGTTAATATCTTTACCATACAGGACCATGAAAGTGCGGAGGGTATGAAATTCCTCTCGTGTCGGATTCATTATACGAGGATTTTTCAAAAAAGGCAAGTCTCGCGGAGGGTCTGCGCGGTGTCGGACAGGTGTGGTGTAATTTATGCAAAAGGCGGTTATAATATGGCGATGGGGATTTGCGATTTATGAAATCCGCGCGAAAAATATTATTGCTTTCATACCCGAGGACGGGAAAGCATACCGAAGTTGTCAGATGGGGAAAGTATGAATTTCATCTGCATCCGTTTTCACTGGATGAACTGAGCGGCCGGAAAGGGGTTGACCGGGACAAAATAAGGGTGGACGCCGGGGGAATCGCCGAAGTCGTGCGATTGATTGATTCCTGCGACGTCGTATGCAGCGAAACCCCGGAGGCTGTAATCTTTTCTTATATCATGCGGAAGCGTGGATTGCCGGGGAAGCCTTTCATTGTCAGTGAAGTGGACCTGCTGGAGAGGGCGAAAAAGGTGGCGGGATGGATCGAGAAAGCGTACGGGGAAAACCCGCTGGAGGAATTTCTTCGAAGCGAGACGAATTTCTGGATCATTACCACGCTTTCACACCGGGATCGGTGCCTGGACGCGGGAATACCCGCGGACAACCTGTTTTATATTCCCTCTTCGGTTTTTCAGATGAGAGCGTTTTTTCCACAAACAGAAGGGCTTTTTTCCAATGGGGCGCCCGGCGGCGGACCGGTTCCCGTCGGGATTCTGAAATCCCTCCATGGAAAAATAATATGTCCCGGAGTAAACAGGCGGGATTTCCTCACTCTGGCATCGGCTGCGGAACTGAGCGGCGCCGAGGTTTTTGTGATAACGGACCTTGCGAAACGGAAGCGCATCAGGTCGCCATTCGTTCATTTTCTTGACATGCTGCCTCTGGAGGAGTACGTGGCGGCGATAAGGAACTCGAAGTTTGTGGTCGTGCCGCTTTTTAACACGCCGTACAGCGGCGGGCAGCAGACGCCGGTGGTGGCCATGTATTTCGGGAAGGTTGTTGTGGCGTCGCGCGTGGATGCGACGGTGGATTACATTGAGGATAACGTATCCGGTCTTCTGGTGGAGCCGGAGAATCCGCCGGCGCTGGCGAAAGCGATACGGAGGGCGGACGGCAGCAATGAGCTTCGCGGGCGCATAGGCGCCGCCGCCGCGTCCCGCGAACGCGAAATTTCGGAACTCGCCGAGCGCCGGTATGAAAAGATGTTCGATCTCGCGTATCGGACCGGGAGAAAAACGAAGTGAGAGTCCTGTTCTTCTGGTTCAACCTGAACTGTCCCGCAAGGATGAACATCGGGGTCTCCGTGCTTGCCGCCGAACTTAAAAAAGCGGGACACGAGGCTGGAGTCGTCTATCTCAACGAGAAAGTCGGCCGGCGGTTCGACCCGGGCGGAATAATTTCCGAATGTAAGGAGTTCGGTCCCGATCTTTTCGCGCTCTCATTCGGTTCCAATCACTTCAAATACGCGGCGGAACTGATCCGGGAGTTGAAGGGTCTTTTCCCCGCGACAAAGGTGATCTGCGGCGGGCTTCACGCCACGCTGAAACCCGAAGAGGTGATAAGCGTTCCCGGCGTGGATTATTTGTGCATCGGCGAAGGGGACGGCGTGTTCGCGGAATTCGTGTCCCGCCTGGAAAAGGGCGGGGACATAGGGGGGATGAAGAGTTTCTGGATAAGAACGGAGAGTGGTGTAATACGCAACACCATGGAAGCGCCGCCCGCGATAACCGCCCAGACGATGTTGGACGTTGACGTGGTGGATCATCGCGCGATCATCATGGAAAACAGGGGGATATTCGAGACGATAGCCGGCAGGGGCTGTCCCAACAGGTGCACCTTCTGTTACAACCATGCTCTTCGATGCGCCTACGCGAGGCATACGGGCGCGAGTGAAAAAGATGTAAACTACTTCCGGTTGAGAAGCGTCGGGAACCTCATTGACGAACTGAAGATGGTGCTTTCAAAATACGGGGACATTATCAAACTGATTTCCTTTGCCGACGATGCCTTCAACTATGACAAGCGCTGGCTCTCCGAGTTCGTGGAAGCCTACCGGAAGAACATCAACCTGCCGTACACCGCCAACATCCTGCTGGACAAAGTGGATGAAAAGATCGCCGACGGACTCTTCCGCTCAGGCTGCAGTCTCGCCAGAGTGGGTCTGGAGAGCGGCAGCGAGGAAATAAGGAGCAAGGTTCTGAAAAAACCGTTCTCCGCCGCCGACGTGTACAGGGCTTTTCGCATCCTCGCCGGACATCACGTGAACACGAGGGTTTACCTGATGATCGGGCTGCCGGGCGAGAGATGCGAAGACATGCTTTCCACGTTCGAGCTGGTAGCGAGGCTCAAGGCCGACAGCGCGAGGCTGTGCGTTTTTTATCCCCTCCCTGGAACGGAGATATACGATTACTGCGCGCGGAACAATCTGATCGGTCGGAGCGGGTGGGACAACTTCGATACGATCTCCATCCTGAAATGGCCGGAAGAAACCGGCATTTTCCTGAAAAAAGCCGTCGCAATATTCGACTGGATTCAGAATATGTACCTGAGAAGCGGGATATCGCCGACGTACGAAAAACTGGTTGGGGAAGCCATGCGGATGAGCGCTGGCGAGTGGGAGAGCGATGAGACCCGGAAATGGATCGCGGAAACATCGAGGGAGTGTTTCGAACGGTTCAGAAGCGACGGTCACGAGGTTTACTTCCGTCCTTTTCCCGAGTCCCCGTACACGGCTTTCCTGTACAACAGAAAAAGAAAAATACCGATTGTCAACATAGATTGAAGGCGCGGCAAATAAAGCGAGGCAGAACAATAAAATAATGATGAATCTAAAATATAGAACTCAGAGTCTAAAAGGAAAGGCTTGAACGTCTACGTTCCGCATCGGTCATTTTAGATTCTACGCTTCTTTCAAGACAAAACTTCAATTCAGTAAACAGTGTCGTGCACCTAATTCCCTTTGATAAAATATAAAAAAGCTTTAACCGCGCGCAAAATGTTGACCCCTTCATACAAGCTGACAAACAACGTCATGCTTATGGCAATCAAGACGGAAAAAGAAAGTATTTTAGGGGCATCCATCGTGAAATATGCGACTGTTTTTCCCAGGACAACGTCCAGGTATGATCCGTGGCGTGTCAGGTAAAAGGGGAAAGAATAATTCCTTCTCGTGAAAACAGGTTTCTTCCTAAATGACTCGATATCGAAAACCGAGAACCCCAGCGCGTGGGAAACAATGAAAGAATCCCCGCCGGGCGACACTTCTATCCATTCTATTCGCGGTCCGGCGGACACCCGTGAAATCCGCTCGTGTTTGATTGTATCGTAGAGGATGACGTTTCCATTGAAGAAATTCGTTACGGCCAGGGTTTCTTCATCAGGCAGAATTGTCATATATCGTATGCCTGTCTCCAGGCGCATGACATCTATCACCTTCATGCTCGAAACGTCAATTTTATAAATCAGCCCCCAGAACATCGAGCCGACGTAGAATGTATTCCCATCGTGAGACCTGACGACATTTGTCATCGGCCCCGCGAAGAATCTGGTATTGGTTATAATATCCCGCCTCAGGTCGTACACGAACAGATAGCCGCTGAAGGTTGTTGTCACAAGCAAGTCATCATCATCGAGCATAAATACATCTTGAACCGATGTCCAGAAAAGAAGCGGAGATTCGCCGATGCATTTTCTTTTTTTCTCCACGGAAAGGTCGGGAAAAGAAAGGAACAACACTTCCCCGTTTCCACGCGCGACGAGCGCCTGGTTCTCGCGGGTGCGGAAAGCGATTCCCTCATAATGGAAGGGATCGCTGGGATCGGGCAGGGGAATTTTCTTTTCCGCGGTTATCTTGAAGCTGCCGCGATTCATGATAAAGGGGCCGGTGTTCCAGTCCAGCGCCAGAATGTTTATTCCATCCGGGGTATATGTAAAACGGGATATCTTGCGGCCGCGGACAACTGTGGGACGCGCCTCAAGGTTTTTCAGCGAAAAGATTTCATACTTATACTTATAAGGTATGGAGAAACATATTTTGTTCCCATTGCTGTCAAATACGAACCTGTATCTTCGATCGGGACTGTTTACGTAACCGGAGGCGCCGGCGCCGGCGGCGGAAGTCCCGTTTGTAAATTCCATTTCTTCGAGCGCTATCGCATTTACAATTAAAAGTGAGGCCGCGAATGAGAAAAGGGGCAAAGAGCAAATGAGCGGCTTTTCCAGGGTGGATATTTTAGGCGCAAGAAAATACAAAAGCACAAACAGGATCGGCAGGATTATGAAGAAGGTGAAATTCAGCATTGCAAGGACGGCGGTAAACAAAAAGGAAGGCACAGTCATCCCCAGAACGATTGTATATATAAACACACGAAAGAAGGTTGTCGTTTTAGCCGGCTTCCGCCTGGAAAGGCAGGCTGCCGGAACAAGAGCGAGAAGCGTCGGAAGGATCAATATGACGGGGAAATGAAAGCCGGGCACAAAAAACGCGGGAATAATCAGGAGCGTGAAAAGCGCGGTTCCCCCGAAGATTACGGCGATATTGGTTTTTTTCTTCGTATCATCCATTTGACAGGGTCCGACGCAATCTTGAGGATTCTTGAAAGGATGAACCGCAAATGACCCGCGGACTTAATGTCTCTGATGTTATCGAGCATGATTCCCGGTCTTATATAGAAGAGCGCAAAAGCCGTCATCATTACAAACCAGGCGAGAGCCTTGGGGACGGTTCTAACGTGGCTGGGCATGGTGACATCGAAGGTGGACCAGTCAATGTCCGCATGTTCGGGATCCGGAAAATACGCCTTGAAAAGCGCAGTTCCCGGAAAAGGGACAAAAAAGGCGTACTGCACCCTGTTGAGTGGCAGCCTTACAGCCTTCAATATTATGTTTTTAAAATCTCGCAGCGTTTCATTGGGCAGGCCGATGATGAAGTTTCCCGTCACTTTAATCCGGTGTTTTCTGATCAGGGCTAATTTGTGGCGTATTTCATCTGAAACCGGTTCTCGGTTCACGGCCTTCAGGGATTCTTCCGAGGCGGACTCGATGCCGACCGTGAGCGATACACAGCCCGCGGCGCGCATTATTTCCAGGACATCGCCGTCCAGCGAGTCGAGGCGCACGCCGTTCGGGCAGTACCATTTTATTTTCATATCGGAACCGGCTATCGCGGCGCACAACTGAAGGATGTTCTTTCTGCTCGCCGCCGGGTTTTGATCAAGAAACGCGATAGCGCTTATGCGCAACTCATTGTAGATGTATTCGATTTCGCGCATCGTGTTTTCGACCGAGCGGTATCTGATGCCGGCGCCGCTGATCGCGCGGGAGGCGCAGAAGGCGCAGTTATAGTTGCAGCCCCGCGAGAAAATCATCGGCGCGACGGGAAAATCGGGAGGGAACATGCCGTGCGCCTGCTGGGGGTATGTATTCGGGTCCATCATGTTCCACGGCGGCATGGGCAGCGCGTCCAGATTGCGAACGACTTTTATATCGTTGCAGAAAACACTTCCGCCGTCGCGCCATATCAGACCTGGAATGTCCTCCGCGGACGGACCGCCGCCCGCTGCCTGTCTGACGAATTCAGTGAACCCGATCTCCGCTTCGCCCGCGAATCCGTAATCGAAGGCGCCGTCTCCGGTCAGCAGGCCGTCCCTTACGCCGGAGGCATGGGGTCCCCCTACGACAATCATGGACCCCGGGGCAGTGGATTTGATTCGCTTTGAGACCTCCGCCGCCCTGTCGTGAAAGAACGACAGCGACTGGATCCCCGTTATATTGAAGCGCCCGTCGCGGATTTTCCGAGCGAGTTCGCGCGGACTCAGATTGTCCCTTCCGCAGTGAAATATTTCAACGCCGAATCCATTCTCCAACAGAGAAGCCGCCAGATACCCCAGCCCCAGGTTGGGAACTATCGCCATATTTGTGACTTTAGGTATTACGAGCGCTATTCTCATAAATATCCGGAAACGTCGGTTTTATTCGCGTTTTAAAAGACTGTCATCATTGATCAAACGGCGATTCACACGGAACCAGCGATGCTTCTGAGGAAGTTCCATGAGATCGGCCGATAGAAATTGTGCATATAGAACAGCAGCGCCTCGTTTAATATCGAGGTTTTTGAGACCCGGAGGGGGATATGATCCGGACGCTGAAGACCGTGCAGCCTGTCTTCTATAAGAGTCTCATCCGGCGCGTACAGGCCTTTTTCGGCTGATTCCAGATATGGTATGTAATGTTTCACGGTTGCCAGGGATGGATGAAATTGAAATACCGTCTTTTTCTGTTTCATATAGAACCGGCGGAAGGACAGCAGGATTTCTTTCTGCAGGGCGCCGGGTTTCATGAGGCGCGGGTAAAAGACCACGAAATTGCCGTTATAGAAACGCCAGTCGTGGTGAATGAAACGGTGATCGGGCCACATTTGTTCGTAGCCGAAATGCCGTTTTTTGAAGGGGAAGTCATACAGGCAGCAGATACCGATGTTATAGACTCGATTTTCGAGATAGAACCTGACGGTATCGCGTATCGTCTCCACCGTATCGTTTTCGCCGCCGAAGATCGTGAGCGCCTGTATGTCTATCTTATGGCGCCTGAACGCTGCCAGCGATTCGACGATCTCCTCCCGCGTCTGCCCCTTATTCAGCTGTTTAAGAGTCATGTCGTTAATTGACTCCACTCCCACGGCAACGCACACTTTTCCCGTTCCACGCGCCAGTTCGAGAAGCTCCGAGTCATGCCCCAATGAAACCCTGGCGAAAAAATATATGTTCAATCCGCCTGGAAAACGTCCGATGAGTTTCTCGAACAATGATTTCGTGTATTCGCGGTCTATCGTAAGATCGTTGTCAACAAAAAATATGTAGTTCGTTTTCAACCGTTCCATCCCGATTTCTATGTCCCTGACGACCTCGTCCGGGTCTCTCTTCCTGTATTCGGTTCCAAGCTCGTGCTTGACGAAGCAGAAGCTGCACCCGTACGGGCAGCCCCTTGTTGCCTGGACGGGCAGAACGTTGAAACGGGGAACGTGGTTGGAAATGATGTCCGACATCACCTTCCGGAAGGTCAGCGGGCGGTAGCCGGCGACGACGCGCGGGTCCGCCGAATGTCTGATGTCGGCGACTGGCGGGCGGTCGGGATTATGTGTTACCGTTCCGTCCGGTTTTTTATAAGAAATCCCCGCGATATTCTTCGTATCGCCCCCGCCGAAAATAGAGGCGAGCAGAAGCGGCAGGGTTTCATCCCCTTCGCGCCGGATGAGCCAGTCGCAGTGGTCCAGACATTCCTCCGGCATCATGGAAGCGTGAAGTCCGCCGATGATAATCGCCGCGTCGGAAAGGCTTCGGGCTTTCTGAATATAAGAATAGCCTTTTTTCGCGCAGAAGCTCATCAGTGAAAAACAGACGGCGTCCGAATCGCGGACGCGGTTCCAGTCAATCCCGCTCCCGGCGTTTTCATCGAAAAGAACAACATCATATCCCCCCTTTTGCAGCACGCCCGCAAGCGCCAGCGGTCCATATCTGGGCATGAACACTTTGCCGCTGGTGATTTCCATCGGGTACTTATTCTCGAGCGGCGTTATCAGAGTGATTTTCTTTTTCATTCTTCTGTTGAGAGGCGCCGCGGGGGCTCCGGTTGAAGTATCAGCGATGAGACCCGGAGGTCTATGTCCCGCCTCTGGCGGCGACTGTCTGATGCGGGAGACCCTCCGAACAGAAGATTGAAAAACAGTTTCATCAATATTATCGGATTGGATATAAATAACGGAAGCCTCAGCAGGAGGCGGACGAATCTGTATGGATTCAGGTAATATTTCTTATATCCGAACATGACAAGCCGTATCAGGTCTTCTTCGTTCCAGTCGTTTGCGGAATAAAATGATTTGCCGTCGTTGCAGGAAGGAATTCCGCAATGGTTCCGGTCTTCGATTTTCCCTGTTTTTACAAGGTGGCTGAACAGCGGGGTTCCCGGGTAGGGTTTCATCATGAAAAAACTGACGATGTCCGTGGGAATCGAGCAGGCTAATTTGATGTTCTTCATCATCGTCTCTCTGGTGTCGAACGGCGAACCCATCAGAAAGAAAGTGTTGATGAACAGCCCTGCCTTGCGCGCCATGGCTATCGTCTCGTAATGACGCCCCGAATCGGTGTTGCGCCCCAGCTTCTTTGCGACCTCGGGATCGGCGGACTCCACCGCGATCGCCGTGAAATAGAATCCCGCCATTTTCATCAGGTCGAACATCTCCCGGTCTCCCCGGTCCGGACGGATTGCGTTGGGTTTCGCCAGCAGTATCTTTTTATTCAGCCCTCTGGAGATGATCGCCCGGCAGATTTCTTTCACCCTCTCGACGTCGCAGGTGAAATCATCATCCACGATATGGAGCTCCCTGACTCCGTACTTTTCAACATCCAACTCGATTTCTCCGACAACGCTTTCGATGCCTCTCATGCGGGTTTCATGCCCGTGGACCGCGCTGGATGCGCAATAAATGCACCTGAATTCGCATCCTCGGCTTGTCACCATGGAAACCAGCGGCAGCCGCCGATAATGAGAAAAACTGAACTTTTTGTAATCCAACAATTCCCATGCGGGAAAAGGCAGCGAGTCCAGGTCTTCCAGCAGTCCGGCGCGCGGATTTTCCATTACTTCTCCGTTTCCATTCTTATATGACACTGAAGGAACATATTCCAGAGCTTCACCGGCAAGTATCCGCGGAAGGATTTTCTCGCCTTCACCCGCGACGACGATGTCGGCGAAATCCTCAACGAGCTTTTCCGGCAAATGGCTCGCGTGGGGTCCGCCGAGGATTATACGGGCGCGCGGATTGAATTTCTTTATCGCCGCCGCCGCTCCTTTCACGAAAGGGTATGAATAAGTCGTGGTATAAAAACCTATATCATCATCTTCCGCAACGGCCTTAAGAAGCGGCTTCAGAAAGTCGCGATGCAACTGGCAATCGGTCACGCTTACTTTTAATTTTTTTCTCTTCAGCGCCGATGCAAGGCTAACAATCCCCTGTTGTGGAAAAGCGAAGCGGCTTGTATGATTCGGGGGAACGACCAGAATCATATTTTTGACCTCCCCGCCGCATTTATTGACCGAATTATAACATCATGTTATCAATAAGACAACGAAGGATTGATCCGGTTCAAAAACTCTTTTCGTCGCGGTACGCCTGCCTGCCGCGCCGTTTTGTTCCGCGGTCTGTCCGCCGTGCCAACCTGTCTGCCAGCCAGGCAGGCGGCAGACAGGCATCTCCGTATGCCGCCGCCGAATTTGATGTTTTTGACTTTTTGCACAAGAATCAAGGTTGACTTTTCATTATCCTACCGTTATTTTTGTACATTGTACAATGAAACATCTCCTGGTGATTCCTCCGAATTACACTTCCAGATTCTCATATCCGAATCTCGGAATAATGTATCTTGCGGCGGTACTCCGCAAAGATGGACATGACGTCGAAATCCTGGATTGCCAGACTGTGCCGGATCACGTGAAATATCTCACCGTGGCAGCGGGAACGTATGACGGAGTCGGGTTTTATATGAATTATTTTTCAGCCGGGTACGTCCGGGAGATTGCGGGGAAGCTGCGCGCCGCCCGCCCGGAAGTTCGAATAATCGCCGGCGGGCCTTCGGCAAATCACAAGCCGGAAAGATTCGCCCGCTCATTCGCGGATATTGTAGTACTGGGCGAGGGTGAGCCAGCAATTAAAGCGATGGCTCGCGGCGAAGATCTTTCGCTTATACAGTCCATAGTTTACAGGCTGCCGGACGGTGAAATCGCCGGAAACGAGCGCGCCGCAGAGTGGGTTGACCTGGAAGGGCTTCCTTTCCCCGATTGGAACATGGTTGATTACAGGAAGTACGGCTACACCATACTCAAGAAGAAGCCGATGGTTTCCATAATGACGAGCCGCGGCTGCCCTAACCAGTGTATATACTGCACGAAACTTGTCCACGGCCACGAACTGAGAATGAGGTCCGTTCAAAATGTGGTGGACGAAATCGAACGTGATCACATCGAATACGGGGTGCGGGAGATTCAGTTTATGGACGACAACCTGACCGCTTCCGTGCCCCGGTTAAAGGAAATCTGCGAGGAGATCATAAGGCGCGGGCTGAACCGGAAGGCGGTATTCGGAATACCGAGCGGTATCCGCCCGGACAGGGGCGACCGCGAAATGTTTAGGTTGATGAAGCGGGCGGGTTTTTATTTTGTGGTCATATCGGTCGAAACCGCCGACGGGGAAGTCTCGTCAAAACTCCGCCGAGGGGTGGACCTGGATAAAGTTCGCAGTATGATCAGCCTCGCCCGGCGGGCGGGACTTGTAGTCTCAACGTTCTATATCTTCGGAACTCCTTTCGATACCAGCGCCTCCATGCGAAGGTCCACCGATTTCGCATGCAAATCCGACGCCAACATTCTCTCCATTTTCTTCATGCTTCCTTTTCCCGGGACAGACGTCCACGACATGCTGGTGAAAGAAGGAAAGATCGAGCCGGAAGACGGCGAAGCGAGTCTCAGCTATATCGGTATGAAGCCGGTATTCGAGGCCAACGACTGGACCGGGGACGATCTTATAGCGATAACCAGGCGTGCGTACAAACGCTTTTACTTTTCCCCCCGCCGGATCGTTATGAACCTCTTCCGCCTGCCTGAAGCTTTCAGAAATCCTCTGGTTCTGCTGCTTATGTTACTGAAATTATTTTTTCATGGAACCCCGGTACACGAACGGCGGGAACAATTGAAACCGCATTCGCGGTTCATGCCCCTGTAAAACCTCGTGTTTGTTTATGCGCTTCCGTCGGTTATAATTATAACCGTCGCGGAGCCATTTTGTAAAAAAGCGGATGACCTTGGTGGAGAAACAATGAGAGTGCTTTTTTTCTGGATGAATCTCGGGTGCCCGGTCGGGATCAGCGTCGGGGTCGGCATCCTGAGCAGGGAACTTGAGGAAGCGGGCATAGGAGTGAAAGTCATACACCTGAACGAGGAAGTGGGGTATCCGTATGACGAGGACCGGATCGCCGCGGACGCGGCCGATTTCCTGCCCGATCTTTTCGGCATTTCCTTCGGCGGGAACCACGTGAGGCAGGCGAAACGGCTGGCGGGCTTTCTGCGCGGTGAGTTTCCGGGGATAAAAACGATATGCGGCGGGGTGCAGGCTACCCTGACGTCCGAAGAGGTTCTTTCGTGGCCGGGCGTGGATTACGTGTGCCGGGGCGAGGCGGACGGCGGACGTTTCGTCAATTTCGTGAAGGTGTTAAGTGAAGGCGGCGACACAAGGCGCCTGCAAAGCTTCTGGGCCAAGGGGGAGGACGGAAAGATTTACGAAAATCCGATCGGACCGCTGCCCGATATTTCGGAGCAGGCGCGGTTGAGTTTCGAGGCGTTCGATTTAGAGAAGATCATCCGTCTCAACCGGGGGTTCGCGGAAACTCTCGTGGGAAGAGGCTGCCCCCACCGCTGCGCCTACTGCCACAACGGGGCGATTATTTCTCTCTATAAAAACCGTATGGAGGGAGGGTTCAGGGTATCGTCGTATTGCAGACACAGGAACGTGGACAACATCATCGGGGAATTGAAGGAATTCACGCGGAGATACCCACAGATAAAAGCTTTCATCCTCGCGGACGATGTCCTTGTATCGGACATGGAATGGTTCCGGGACTTCGCGCGCAGGTACGGCGCCGAGGTGGGTCTGCCGTTCGTGTCGAACGCCTCGGTGCGGCAGATAGACGCCGAGGTCGCCGGACTGCTGAAGACCGCCGGCTGCAACATGATCAAGTTCGGCATAGAATGCGGTTCGGAACGGATCAGAAACGAAATTCTGAAAAAGAAAGTTCCGACAAAAAGGCTGTTCGAGGCGGTGGGCATACTTCAGGGGCACGATATAAATATCCGCGGCTACGTCATGCTGGGTAATCCCACGGAAACGATAGAGGATATGCTTGAGACGTATAAAATGTGCGCGGACCTGAGGCTGGACACCACGCGAACGGCGATAATGTACCCGTATCCGGGGACCGAAATTTACGATTTCTGCCGCGAGAGAGACCTGCTCGACGAAAGCATATCGCCGCCGAGCTACCTGACGCACAGCGTTCTGAAATGGGACGCGGAAACCGGGCTGTTTCTGAAAAAATCCGTGGCGATAAATCAGTGGATAATGAATGTTTATCTCGACAACGAGGCGTCGCCCGAATATAAAAAACTTGCAGACAGGGTTTTCGGGATGAGCGCGGATGAATGGGACGACCCGCAGGTGATCCCGTGGATAAGGGAGCAGTCGGTGTTGATGAGCCGGAAGTTCCGCGAACTGAAGGTGCCGCATTATTTCAATCCCCTGTCCGACCGACCGGACGTGGCTTACCTGATGAAAGAGCGGAAAAACAGGATAATCAACGTGGATGATTTTTAGCGGCTGCGGGTTTTTATGAAAGAGCGGGGAATATTGTCATAGCGATACAAAGTCAACATCGGCGGAACGGTCATATCCTTTTCAACTCGGACGAGCCGAAGCGTTCCAGATAGGACCTCCAGGTTCCGGGACAGGTTTTTTCATGCGTGCAGCCGTGGCATTGAGAGGCTGAAGAGCGGTTCTGCTTCATCTGCGGGACGGCGGAGACGTGCCTGACGTGCAGGTCCGAGATCATGTGATTTTCCCAGTTTTCCGACGTCTCCGCCCCATGTCTGAATTGAGGATCGAGAAGGCACAGGGGAACTGCCTCCGTGTCGGGAAACATATTGAGGGCGAGGGCTGCGCGCATGGCGCTGTTTATCAGCGGCGCCGCCTCGGCGAGCGGCGCGACGGTGAAATCCCTGACGCCGTTCCTGTCTTTCACGGGTCTTGAGAAGTTGAACTGGACCCTTCGGACACCGAGGCGGTCGAGCAGTTTGACGATACCGCTCAGCGACTTGTAATTCTGTTTTATGACGGGAACCGTGACGAGCGGGTTGTTTCCGGACGAGATGATGTTTTCCAGTCCCTTGACGGTCTGGGCGAAGGCGCCCGGCGCGCCGCTGACGGCGTCGTGGAGAGCGGCGGTGTGGCCGTAGATCGAGACCTCGAGACTGTTGACTCCCGCGCCGGTCAGCCGTTCAACGTATCCGGGATAGCTGAACATTCTTCCGTTTGTCTGCGCCTGGATCAGGTTGTATCCCATGTCCCGCGCCCTGCCGGCGAGGTAAACGAAGTCGTCTCTGAGTGTCGCTTCCCCTCGCATGAAGACGAGTTCCGAGCAGCCGGCTTCTATACCCGCGGACAGTTCCGCCAGTGCCTCGGTCGTCGTGCGTTCGGGCAGATGCCTGATGTCCCGGATTGTGCAATGGATGCAGTTGTTGTTGCACAGGACCGTGAGCCTGAGGGCGAGCCGTTTGCCACGGAATATGCCTGCCGGAGCGGGAGAAGCCGCCGATGCCTCCGCCGCGATTCTCAGCGCGCAGCCGTCGGCAAGGAGGCTTGCGCGGGACACGAGAAAGTCCCCGACGGACAGGTAATCGGCGCCGAGGCGGGCGAAGCTCTTCAGCGCATCCTCCGGTGTGCAGACGATGGGTTCGTCTCCCGTGTTGAACGAGGTGTTCAGCACCATGGGGATTCCGGTCAGTTTTTCGAAATGTTCAATGAGTTTGTAATAGCGCGGGCTGGTTTCAGGGGCGACGCTTTGCGGACGGGTGGTTCCGTCGGAGTGAACCACCGCGGGAATCCTGTCGCGGACGCTTTTTTTTACTTTGAACGTGAAGAGCATGAAGGGGCTGTGGAATGAGTTTTCAAAACAAGCGGATTCTTTGCCTTTGAGGATGGAGGGGCCGAATGGGCGCCAGGGTTCCCTTGATTTGATGAGGTTCAGCCGGGCTTTGACGCGCGGGTCGGCGGGGTTGGCCAGAATGCTCCTGTTTCCGAGCGCTCTGGGTCCGAATTCCATCCGGTCCTGGAAACGGCATACGATATTGCCGGCGGCGAGAAGTTCGGCGCATCTGGATTCGATATCGCATTCGCGGGAAGCGCGGACCCCCAGGCGGTTCAGGGTTTCTTCTATCCGCTCGTTGTCGAATTGGGGACCGAGGCAGGCGGAATCCAGGCGTTCGGACGGGGAATTGCCCGTGAGAAAATGGTAGGCTTCGAGGGCGGCGCCGATGGCGGTTCCGGCGTCATGCGCGCCCGGTTGTATGAACAGGTCATCGAGTCCGAGTTCGTTTTTAATGTGAGAGTTCATGGAACAGTTAAGGGCAACGCCGCCGGCCATGCAGAGGCGGCGCGGTCTGCGGTTTTTCAGCCCCTGCTTTATAAGGGCGAGGACGATTTTTTCCAGAGCGTCCTGCGCGCTCGAGGCGAAATCGCGGTGTTCATCAAGAAGTGGACCGCCGCGCATTCTGTGCAAGCGTCCGAAATCGTAGTGGACGCCCCACTCATGTATGTTGTGTTGCCTGCTGTTGACGAGGGAGAAGTTTTCCGACAGATCGAAGGCGGGGCGTCCGAGCGGGGCCAGCGCCATCGTGGAGCCTTGCCCGTGACGCCCGAAGCCGAGTATGCGGGTGACGGTTTCGTATACCCCGCCGATCGAGCTGTCCGCCATGGTCATGACGTCGAAAAGCAGGCGGAGTTCGACGCCTTCCCCCGAGAAGAAAGCCGCCGTCTCCCTGTCACCGCTGCCGTCCACGGTGAAGACGGAGGCTTTCTTGAGAGCGGAGACCCGGTAAGCGCTTGCGGCGTGCGCCAGGTGGTGCGGTATGAAGACAAGTCTGCCGGATTTCAGGATCGCGGGCGGTTTGAGAGGATCGAAGCCGCTGAACGTGCGCCAGTAACGCGCGGGTATTCCGTTTATGGCAATATAGTCCACGTCGTCCAATGATATGTTTTCCATCGCGAGAACCGAATCAATGCTTTTCCGGCAAAAGGCTCTTTCGATGGGTATCAGAAGACCGGAACTCAGCGGTCCACCGCCTTGCCCCGGCATTGTCCAGCCGTAGTGTTTCACCCTTTTGAAACGTTCTTCTTCGACCGCGCCGACGATCTTTCCGTCCCTGACAAGCGCGGCGGCATGCTCCTGCATGGTGTTGATGGACAGACCGAGAACGTACTTCGCTTTTCCTGCGCGCTTATTGTGCGGTTTCGGCTGGAGAAAAGGCGGCGGCCATGGGTTTTCGCCGGGAACCGGCGGCCGTCCGGAAAGGATACAGAGCCAGGGACCGCGATCAAGAAGCTGTGCGCCCGCCACCACGCAGTCCGGTCCCGACAAAGGGCTGAGGGCGCTTCCAGGACAGAACTCGACACAGTTGAAACATTTTATGCATGCGGAATGGTTGATGCGCGGGACGCCGTCCTTGAAGTTTATACAGGAGGGCGGACAGACAAGGGAGCATGTGCCGCAGCGCTCGCAGAGGTCGGGATCGTGGCGGATTGCGCATGTCGAATCGTCCCCGGGCTGTCTTGGGGATGCAAGGCACGGTCTTCTTCCCACTTCCGGACAGATGCCGTTCAGGATCAGCCTGGACAGGCGGGTTCCGGGCAGACCTGATCTGGCTGCTTCGGCAAGGTGTGGGATTGACAGCGCCTTTTTCCCGAGGATCTCCGCCGTCACCGTATCAACGGCGGCTGCGTCCATGGAGAGAATCAAAAGAAGCTGGTTCCCTTTTATATGGTTGTGTATGACGGGACTGAGCAGAATGTTCAGATTCGGCTTTATTTGATCGAGAGCGCGGGTGAATCCGGTTTTCTCATCCGCGTCGCTGGTCGCGCGGGGCGGTTCGAGGAAGGCGGCAAGGTTGTGTCCGCACATATAAAGGTCGTCAGGCTCGCCGGACGTGCAGTATGAGAGGTTGACAACGAAATCGAAATCTCCGGCTGTCCGGAGGCGTGTGGATTCCGGTGTTTTGTCGCGGGGCGCGTCGTCCGGGTTCCATGTGGATACAGTACCAGTCCGTTCGCCGAACGCGCCTCCTCGGAAATTTTTTCCGGAGTCGCCGTCGCGCCCGTGAAGCATGACTTTGCGCAGTTCCATTCCCGAATCACGCGCAATGGATTCGAGCGCTTCGATCGCCCCTTCGAGCCGGAGTCGGTCCTGATTTCCCATGGAATTCAGGGGGCAGCCCGCCAGGAGCAGTGCGCGGCTTCCCGTCGCGTTGAAGCAATTCGGCTGCCCGACGTCGGAGAGAGCGTCAAGAAGGGCGTTCTTAATATCATCGCCGTATGCCCCCGTTCTGCGGAGAGCCACGTGAATATTGCGGGAACGGGGTTCGTTGAGGAAGCCCGGCGATTTCTCCGGTTTTGCGGGGTGAGCCTCGCGTTTTATGACGATTTTCTCGTGCGGTGAAACAATCTTTGAAATCACGCTGGTTATGCGCGGTTCCACTTTGTCGGCGGACGCGCGCGCGTGATAATGCACGGTGACGGAGTTGTCTTTCCTCGCGATGTTGTAGCGAAATAGAGGGATGGCTGCCATCGCCCTGTGAAATTCGGCGAAGTTTATATTGTTGTCCCAGCGTCCCGGTGTTGTCCCGGGATGGGCGCTCACGTGCAGAAGCCTGGGAAACGGGTTTCCGCAGGGGCATGGTTCGTCGCTGATAATGCCGATGTCGCCGGTTTTGTACCGTATGAGCGGCAGGACGGGATTGATGGACGTGGTTAGAACGAGTTCGCCGGGGCTGATGTGCCCCGCGGTCAGATTTCCCGGTCCCAGCGATTCCAGTATTATGTGCGGGTGGAGCAGGTGCATGCCGTTTCCGTGAGGGCACTCGAGCGCAATCGGTCCGGCTTCTGCGATCTCGTACATCTCGACTGCCTCTGTTGAGTACGCGGTTTCAAGATATTTCCGGGCGGCGGGAAGAAGTTGATATTCCGTGGTCAGGAGAATTCCGGGTGCGGGTAATCCTTTCTTTTTCGCCGTGGCGTACTCGGCGAGAAGAATAAGCGAGCCGGGAGAGCCTTCCAGAACGTCCGGTTGTGTTTCGATGAGATGATCGAGCAGACTCGCGACGGCATTTTTGTCATTTGCCGAAATCTTTATTGCGCGGAATACGGCGCCGTTGCGCAGCTTCGCCTGAAATGAGGGCCAGGTGTTGAGCGATGATATTTTCAATATTTTTTTCGGCGCCCGCCGGGATACAGCCGATCCCGCCGCCATGAGGGCGGTGGTAAGCAACAGACATCGCCTTTCGAGATTGAACCCGAACGTGGGGATCCTCAGGGGGCTGCCCGATGCCCCTGCCGTGAAAAGATGAACCTGCCGGCTTGGACGGGGCGGCGGGCAGGCGATTTCATCGAGGTTCTCTTCAAGGAGATTCCGTTCGAGAATCGGCAGGCGAAACAGATCGGCGAGCGATCCGATGCGCCGGGCTTTTATCCTGGCGCGATAATATTTACTTTCACTGCGGGCATCGGTTATAAGTTTGTTAATGTATTCAATCTGGAGTTTCTCCATGGGACGTGCGTCCGAAGCGGAGGAGAGCGCCTCAAGCAACCGGGTTTTGAACAGCTTGAACTCCCGCGATGCGGTGTCTTCCTGAATTATTCCGCCGAGGCTGCGCTCGGCGTTCATCTGAATCGTTTTCGTTCGCATGGCGCGATCACCGGGTTATCGGCGCTCTCGCGGCGTTCTCTTTTTCCCGCTTCTGGAGGAGTGGAATTTTTTAGGTGGAAACCCGTCGGTCCCGAATATTTCGATGTACTCCTGTCGGAAGCCGGGGCATGATCCAAGCCATTTGCAGCCGTCGCATCCATCCAGGAAGACGCCCTTTTCCATCGGGGATTCCTCGAGCATGAACCGGTATCCGCCGGGGTTGCACACAAGGAGCCGAAGCGACGCCGCCGGGACGCAGTACTTTTCGCAGCCCGGCAGGAAGCATGCCGGAACGTGGTAATTCGCCAGATGAGATATGCCGAGGGCGCGCCCGGCGGAGAGCGCCTCCAGCATCGCGGGTCCGACCGTTTCCAGGGAGGGAAGCAGTTCTCTTGCCCCGCCGTCCGCCGCGTCCCTCAGCGAGAGATACCAGAAATCGAATCCGTCAACCCCGATGGAGTGAAACTCGCGCACGATTTCGGTCAGAAACGGGACAGTTTTTGCGGTTATCAGAATGTCGCCCTCAACCCGTGCGCCAAGTTGCTTCAGGTTCTCGATGCCTTTCACCATGGCCGCGTGAGAGCCTTTGACACGTGTCATCCAATCGTGGTCTTCAGCGTTTTTTCCCTTGATCGAAACGTTGAACTCGGTCGCGCCGGCCTCCAGGCATTTCTCGCAGAATTCCCTGTATGAAAACATCATTCCGTTTGACTGTATCTTTATCCTGCGATAGCCGGTCTTGATTGCCAGTCTGATAAGCATTGTCAGTTTTTTGTGTATGGTCGGCTCGCCGCCGCCGATCCACAGATTCCTCGCGCCGTTCCTGTGCCCGTAAACCAGGTTACCGGCAATTTCTTCGTCATTCATGCAAAGACCTCTGGTATCCTTGGGAACGAAACAAATCCTGCAACCGCAGTTGCAGCTGTAATCGAGCGTGATTTCAAGCCATTTCAACGGCATGTTGTTTCCGTCACTTTCCCGTTGGGAAACAGTAAATATTCATTGTTGTTTACCGACCCGAAGCCGCATGGAGGAAATACCTTTCCCGGTGCCGCCTTTGCCGGATATGACGATTTTTTCCATGTCCCTGTGGTTACAGATGCCCGGGCGGGGCGCAGTGATGAGTATCCCGGTGCGGTGCTTTTATCGCCGTTTTCCGCCGCGTTGAACTCCGACGACTCGCACATTATCATTATATTAAAGTATGTTGGAACGGACAATAACCCGGTGGGGCGGATGGAGAAGGGACAAAGCGTGATGGACGGGGATTTCTTTTTCACGATAGGGACGTCGGAAAATGACACTCCTTCCGTGGTGAAGGATTTAATCGCCGCCGGCGCGGATGAATTCTACTGCGGGATTATTCCCCCGGACTGGGCGGAAAAGTACGGATTCCAGATATCCTTGAACAGGCGTGAATTCAGGGGAAATCATTTTCTGTCTTATGAGTCCCTGGCGCGCATGGTGGAGGAAGTTCATTCGCGCGACAGAGAAATTTTTGTGACTTTCAATGCGAGTTACTATGTTGACAGAATGTATAAGCTGATAATCGGCTGCGTGAAGCGGCTCGAGGAAATGAAGGTTGACGGCTTTATCGTGTCCGATATCGCCCTCATTCTGGCTCTCAGGAAGCTCGGAATCTCGGTTCCGCTGATAATAAGCGGCGAAGCCGGCGTATACAACAACGAGGCGCTCGATTTTTTCCGTGAATTCGGCATAAGAAGAGTTATCCTTCCCAGACATTTGACCGTTGGTGAAATCGGCGACATCATCGCCCGGTGCGCGGAGCCGAAGCCCGAGTTCGAGGTTTTTCTAATGAATCAGAGGTGTCCGTACAACTCTAACGTCTGCACACCCAGCCACGGATGGATCGAAGGGAATTTCTGCTTTTCCATTTATGACAAGTTCTTATACAAAAGGGTGTCGCAGGCTGATTTTGCGGAAGAGAAGACCCGCCGCGGGTTCGACGGCCGGGTGCCTTTGAAGACAATGACTCCGTGGCTGGACAACTGTGCGAATTATAATTTTTTCACGAAAGTGAATTCCTATACTGGGGAGGACGTCTGCGGAGTGTGCGCGGTGGACGATCTGATTGCGGCAGGGGTGAAGCATTTCAAGCTTGTGAGCCGTGGTTACTCCCCGGGCGAAAGGACGTCCCTTCTGCGGAAGACGGGGTCTGTTCTGCGCGAATGCCGGAAAAGGAGAATGAAACCGGCCGCTTCCCGTGAGAGATTGTGTGAAGTCGCCTACCGTTGCTACTACAGAAACCCATGACGTGCGCGGTGTGGAAATGGAACTTGCGCTGCATTATCAGGGTGGGATGACGGGCGGAATGCTGAATTTGAAAAGATTTGAGCGGCGCCTGTCCCACCGGAGAGACAAGGACTCTCTTTTCAGGCAGGGGATAGTTGACAGTACGGGAGAAACATACGCGGGGAAACTGCTGGCTCTTGACGTGACCGAGGCGAACAGGATTTATTTCGGCAGCGAGTTCTGTGAAAAAAGAATTCCCGGGAAAAAGGAGTTGAAGGAGGTTCTGCGTTTCTGTGATAACAATAACTTGGGATTTACATTGTTAACGCCGCTGGTGACAAATGCGGGGATGAACTCCGTCAGGCGGCTCCTGGACGTTCTGGCGGCGAAAAGGACGACGGCGGAGATAGTGGTCAACGATCCCGGCGTGTTCCACGTGGTGCGCAGGGACCGCGGTGAATTTGAAATTGTCTGGGGCAGGCTCATGAGCCATTTGAAGACGATGCCTAGATTCGCAAGAGAATGGCCGTTGAATTTCGCCGCGAAAGCGGACGAGGAACGGCAGACCGGCGCACTGAGATTGAATGCGGAGCAGATTTATGCGCTTCGGAATTCAAGCCTCTCCGTGGGGTTGTTCCAGAAATTTATCAGGAAAGAAGGCGTCCGGCGTCTGGAATTCGATCCCCTCCCCCAGGGCATGTCGGCTCCTGCGAAAGAAGGCTCCTTCAGGTTGAGCCTTCATTATCCCTGGGTATATATAACATCGAGCAGGATATGCGAAATGGGCGCGATGGGTCTGGACCGCGACGAAAAGTTCACTCCGGGAGGAGAGTGCGGCTTCGAGTGCCGCAGGTATATCGCCCAGTGGGACCTGGCGGCGCCGCGCGCCTCCGATAGAATCTTCAACGTCGGCAACACGGTATTCATGATATGCGGACTTTCCCGTGAAGGTCTGGTGAAATACGCAGCATCATGCCGCATAGACAGGGTTGTGTTTTCTTTTCTTCCGCCGTTTTAAACGCGGCCCGGCGCGCTTCGTCGGAAGCCTGTAAACGTCCTTTCCGCATTGCCGAATGAACTTCCGGGAACTCCGCCCCCGCCCCACCCTTGTACGGGCCGACGCATCGAGGTGAATAAATCATAAAGAACCCCGGCAGACTCAAAATGATATTTCAAAATATCGCGCTTGCCGCACTTGCGGGAATTCTCTGCCTGATGCTTGCCGATTTCGTGATTCGAACGATCAACTCGATGTATGCAAGGGCACTGTATTCCGCCCGCACAAACAGAATGAACCGGATGAACAGTGAAAGAATCAGGATGCTTCAGAACCGGTTTCTGGCGGATATCGAGCGGAAGACGATCAACGGCAGCACGCCGCTGATCGTTTTTATCGGTGATTCCATTACCCTCGGCGTTCCCCTGAAAGACCCGTCGCACGCGTACCCCGATATGTTCGATTCCAATATATCCAGGGCGTCCGGGGGGGGCGCGCCGTATCTTGCAAGGAACGTCTCGGGACCGGGCGGTAATATCGAGGATGAGGCGAAAGTTTTCGCCGCCCTCTTCGACGAATATAAACCAAACATCAAACTGATGGTTCTCGGCTATTGCCAGAATGATATTTTCACGTCAATTGACGAGGGACGGGGAATCATTGGAATCTTGGACCGCTTGAGGGAATCGAGAAAAATCGGAATGGATAAATCGGGAGACCCCATGTTCTATTACTGGAACAGGCGGCAGAACCGGGACATGGTCAGGAATGCCTTCAAAAAAATAGAAGACACTGCCCGCAGGCACGGGACGGACGTTGTGATCGCAATATTCCCCTTGTTCATTGACTTCGGAAAGCGGGACTACCGGTATCGTGAGATTCATGAAAGGGTCTCGGACGCGGCGGAAAAAGAAGGGCTGAAGGTTTTCGACCTGCTGGACGTTTACGGCATGTTTGACGCCTCCTCTTTTATCACGGACAATGACAATACCCATCCGAATCCGCTCGGGCATAAATTCGCGGCGGACGCCCTGTACAAATTCATTTCATCCAACGTGTTAAGAGACCTCCCCGGTATTGTTGATTCCGGGGATTTTTATGAAATCGAGGATTCCGACAGGGCGGCGGAATTCTGCGGTCCTCTCTACAGGGGAGAGAATCAAGCGGGAAGAGCCGCCTGCGAGAGAGTTCTCGCGGAACTGGCGGGAAACGGTAAACTCCTCGGCAACCTGAAAGACCGGGAACATTTCTTCATCAATTTTGAGCTTTAACGTGAAGAAGGATCGGTGGCGACAACAGTGGATACGCAATACATCCCCGCGCACGCCCGGCGCCGCAAAGCGACGATTCGGGTTTTTCAGTGTTCCCGCCGTAATATCAGCTTGAACACGAAAGGCATTTCGATCTTAAATGAGGCGAAGAACTGAATATGACAACGAAGGCGGTCTTGGCGCAAATCGCGCGCATGGTGAAAGCGCTGATGAATTACCGGTGGAAACAAAAAAACGGCGGCCGCAAACCCCGCAGCGGAAACCAATGAGAATTTCTTTCTTTTTTCCCGTTTACAACGATGAAATGACCGTGAGACCTATGGTGGAAATCGGCCGCGAGGTGCTCGGGCGCCTGGCGGAAGATTACGAGATAATCATCGTGGACGACTGTAGTCCCGACAAATCAAGCAGGATCGCGGATGAGACAGCCGCGCAAGACGAGAAGACGCGGGTGGTGCATCACCCCGAGAACATGGGTTACGGCGGCGCCTTGCGATCCGGATTCCAAAGCGCTCGATTCGAGTGGATATTTTTCACGGACGGCGATATGCAGTATGACGTGAAGGAACTGGAACGATTCCTGCCATGGACCGCGGATTATGACATGATAGTAGGCTGCAAAGTGCGCCGCGCCGAAGGGTTCAAGCGCGCTTTGTACAGCCGCCTTTTCAACCTGGCGGTCAGGATTCTCATCGGATTGCCCGTGCGGGACGCCAACTGCGCCTTCAAGCTGATCCGCAGGGAAGTGATTGAATCCGTTTCCGTGGAGTATCCTTACAGGGAAAGTTTTTATCTGATAGAATTGATGTATAAAGCCATAAGACTCGGGTACCGAATCAAGGAAGTTCCCGTCAGTCATTACAAGCGGCCTTACGGCGAATCCTCATGTCTTTCAATACGCTCGGCGGCGCGGCATCTTTTTTACGTCCTTCGAGGCTTCATGTACAGGATTTCCGGCAGGTGGAACTGATATCCGGACCTGTTCACGACGACAACCTGACCGTCGTGAATGAACAGCTTTCACGTCTTCTCATTCGACTGTTCCTGTACGAAGAGCGCCGACCTGAGATGACACGTGCAAGTGTCGGGTTATGGGACGCTCTCATGCCGTCCATGGCCATTCCAGTTCACCGTTCACAAAGGCGCGCTCGATGATTTCGTTTGTTTCCTGGGCGCAGCAGCGATCCGGGCACTCGTTGAGGTTGATGGAGTTGAGCGCCTCGAAATGCCGCCGACCGGACCAAAGCTCTCGGAAGGAGCCTTCGATGCCGTAGCGGCCGAAATGGAGGGAATCTCTCCTGTCGCAACAGCAATAAAAAGTTCCATCCGCGGTAATCCCGCTGACACCAAGCGGCGTGGCACGGCATTTTTTGTAGTAATGTCCCGGTCTTTTAATTTCATTCTTTATAAACATCCCCGGGTGCCTGTAAACAACACGGAATTCCGTGTCGGCCAATCGTTCCGCTTCCCGGAATATTTCCCACAGTTCCGCATTCTTTTCCTCGAAGAACGCCTTCCCGGAATATCCAAGATGGCGCAGGGACGGATAATCGGTAAGTGTCATTTTGAGAGCCATATAGTCTGCGCCGAGTCTTTTGAAATAAGCCGCGGCGTCCGTTATCTGTCTATAGTTGAATGGACACACGAGGAAGCTAATGCCTATGGTGGGGCGTTTCCCCTGCCGCTGCTCGGCGAGCGAGGTTATCCCGCGGACAAGATTCCGCCATGAACATTCATCACCGTGGTGGAGGGCGATCCATGTTTCGCTCTCGGCGGCGTCCACGCTTATGCGGATGTAATCACAGCATTTTAGGACCGCGCTTATTGCGTCATCCGTGAGGAGCGTCCCGTTTGTGATAAGTCCCACCTTTTTTCCCGTTTCAGCTATGTGCCGGATTGCGTTCGGCGTTTCAGGGTTTGCGAGCGGCTCGCCGCCGCCGCACAGGGCGATGGACTGGAGTTCCGTGCCGGCCAGTTCATCAATCAACGAATGCATCAGCCCGGCGTCCAGCACATACGGATTCTCTCTGATGTAATCCTGTGTGAAGCACCATTCGCACGAAAGGTTGCATTTGTTAGACGGGTCTATTGTGAATACAATAGGGTCGGGCATTTCGCCTCTTAGCAACTTCTCCACGCGCTCGCGCCAGTAAAGTATTTTCCAGGGATTGTGCACCGAAAAGAGCATTATACCCCGCCCCCTGCTGCGATTTCCAATCTCTTATTATAATTTTAACGAGGGAGGAAGCAAACTCAGTCTGAAGTCCGGAAGTCCGGCGGTGCGGAAGGGGGACCGGGTTGCGGCGGTTTTTCGCGGTAACCCGGGTCTGTATGGTCGCAGGAAGAATGTAAACTCTCAAACAGGCTAAGATATCGTTGCCGTCCCGAATCGACTTTATTATAATATTCATGCTGCGACTGCGGAAACATCACGGTATCAACCTGTCGCGAGGGCGGGCGTTCTGGTTTTCGATTTTATGAAGACGGAAATACCGTCAATAAGCGGGTCGGGATGATGATGCGCGCGCCTTGCCGGGTACATTTTTTCTGGCTGAACGAAAACGGCCCCGTCGGTATGAGTATCGGCGTTTCCATCCTGTCTTCGGAATTTCGCACCGCCGGGCATCCGGTGAAAGTCACTCATGTCTGCGGCAAAACAGGCTATGCTTTCAGCGAGGAAAGAATCGCGCGGGACGTGCGGGAATTCGGCGCCGACGTCTTTGCGGTATCCTTCCCGAGCAGTGAATTTCCACTTGCCGCCAAACTGATCCCGCTTCTCAGGAAGCACAGTCCGCAGGCAAAGATTTTCTGCGGTGGTATCCACACTATGATATGTCCGGAAACAGTGATCGAAATACCGGGAGTTGACGGAGTGTGCACCGGTGAAGCGGACCACATTTTTTTGAAACTTATCAGCGCATTTGAAAGGGGCGACGACTGGGAAGAAACACCGGGGTTCTGGACGCGAAAGAAAGAAAAAATGCGGCGCAATCCGCCCGCGCGTCCGCCGGATATTACGCATCAACATATATTGAACTTTGTAGATATTGATTACAGAACTCTCGTGCGGCACAAGAGCGGGTTCGCGGAGATTCTCCTGGGACGCGGCTGCAAATTCAGATGCTCTTTCTGCCAGAATCATGTTCTGCTGAACGGGCGCCGGAAGATGTATCCCGACGTTCCGTACACCCGCGCCCGGGGGATAGACAATCTTCTTGATGAAATGCGCGCTTTCAGACAAGCCGTCGGGCCGGACCTGAAAGGATTCGTCTTCGGTGATGATTCCATCTATTACAGCCGGGATTGGCTTGATCGGTTTCTGGATGCGTACAGGCGCGAAATAGGGCTTCCTTTCATAGCATGTCTTATCGCAAACCAGGTTGATCGCGATCTGGCAGTATCTCTGTACAATGCAGGGGGCAATGTAATTCGTATCGGAATAGAATCGAATGAAAAGCTGAGAAAACAGACGCTTCGCAAACCAATCTCGGATAAAACACTGTTCCGGGCAACGGAGCTTCTCCACGAGGCCGGACTTAACGTACAGGGGTTTGGCATGTATGCACTGCCCGGAGAAACTCCCGCGGATATCATGGACCTGCTCTCCCTTGCGGTAGCGTTGCGTATCGATGTCTTCCGCCTATCCACTTACATGCCCCTGCCCCATACGGCGCTCGAACGCTTGTGCAGGAAGAACGACCTGATTCGGCAAGACGCATGCGATTGCAACTTCATGACTGAATCGGCTCTTAAATGGCCGCCGGACACCTCTTTCTTCCACGAAAAAATACGACATGGATTCCCGCTGATCATGAATTCCATGATCGCGGCTCCCACAGGAACAATTTACAAACCAGTCGCCCGCCGACTCCTCGAATGCTCATTCAACGACTGGCCGGAATTTCTTCAACGGCTTCCGGAATTCACGAAATCACTCCATGCCGATTCAATTTCCGGGAACCTGCCCCATTACCATCCCGGCATCATTGAGCGCCCTGATTACGCCTTCCTCTATTCGCCGCACAGGAAAAGGAAAATGCTCAATATAGAAGATACCCTTCACAAACTTTGAAATTTGAATTCCAATAGAAAGTTTCACCTGGTGTCCCAGCTTTATTGAAATTCGAAGACTTCGTGAAGAAGCTCTCTTGCGGACCGGATATGATCAGTGATGTCGGCAGCCAGAGTCGGGGTTCTTTGAATCTATGTGGATATTTCCCGGAGCATGGAGGCGTAACCCGAAGCGTGTTTTGACCAAGATGATAATAGGCAGAAGCCAGGCAGAATTAACCTTCGATGCCAAAAATGTATTTTCTCCGATTCTCCCGGAATCTTCGGCGAACCCTATGCACTTGAAATGTTTCAGGTGAACGTGGAAAGAATTTCAGATAATACGAGCGTGGGAGAAAAGGCGGCGCGGGAAAACCGCGATAAACCAGAGGATGTTGACAGGCGCGTCGGATCGGAAAGACCACGATTTTGAAACCACCGGCTGGACGACATCTGCCGGCGCAGTATTTCACTCTTGACGACGCCGCGCCGCCGACGTAGCCCGGAAACGGCAAATCAAAAAATCCGCAAGAAACCAAGCCGATTTCCCATGTGGCTAATCAGCAACCAACGTCACATCTTTCAAGCTATGAAAAAACGGAGAGGGCACGCCGAACTCGCATTTACACAAAGGTGTGTATTTTGAAGAATGGAAGGCAATTTTCTTCCTGAAGCAGTTTGTATGTTGTCAAAAACGCGAGAGATGAAGCCGTTTTTTGTCGCGCCAAGTTTTCAAGCCCCTAATTTCAGAACCCTTTGTGTGGGTTCCGTCACAGAAAAAACGGATTCGAACCCACACAAGAAAATCTGCAATTCTTTTCATTTATCGATACCAAAAATCAATACAGGTATATCAATATCGGCTACTCCCCTGCGCTCTAAGTCCCATACGAACTGCTCGAAATATGATACTCCTGTGGACATCTGATCGGCAAAAGCTTTTACTGGCACTATTTCGACGCCCTCATCAATTATTCCGAGATTATGAAAGATTGTCATCTTGGCGCAAACGTTATAAACCATAAAAGCATACTTTCCGAATTGCACTTCGACACCGAGGCGATTCTTCACAAAATCCATTTCACGAAATGCGCCGTTCCGTAGATCAGATGGTTCATAGCCACTCGTATAATAATGTCTGGGATAGTCGCATTTTTCGCGGTGTTTGACCCAGCCTTTCGATACAAGGAAATCATCGAACGCCTTGTTCAAGGCTCTTGGATTATACAACATTCTTCCCGGCATCGTTTTTTCCTTGCTTTTCTTTGTCATATATCTTGAAGCGTCCACGGAATTTATACATGATACGAGTTCCTTTAAAATCGTTCCGTGCTTTCTCCGGACTATTTCTGAACCGTTATTGAAAGAAAATTCCGCCGCGATCCTCATGTGTTGCCTGTTTCCTTCTGTTCCTGCCAAAAAAGAGGTATCTGTGAAGCCCTCTCTCTTCCGGAAGGGGTGTAAACGGGCTTGCCGAGAGGTCGTATTTTCAAACGTCCGTTTGCAAAGTCCTTAATCCTCTGAATTGCAATTTCTATGTATTTTTCTTCTTTCTCGCAGATTATAGCCTTCCGGTTATGCATCATGGAGGCTATCATTGCCGTTCCGACGCCTCCGAAAGGATCAAGAATAAAATCACTTTCATTGGTAAGAGCCAAAATGCACCGTTGAACCAATTCAATCGGGAACTGACACGGATGAATGGTTTTTTCCGGATGATTCGCTTTAACGTTAGGGATTTCCCATATAAGACGATCCCAGTCCTGCTCTATTACGATCCAGAAGTCAGAAGGGTTTTTCCCTAATGGGTTTCCCGAGGGTAACCCGCGTTTATCACCTTTGAAATGCGTCTTACCAGGATATTTTGAAGGCACCCGCACCGAGTCTAAATTAAATACATATGAATCGCTTTTAGTGAACCAGCAAATCGTTTCATACCTGCCGGAAAATCTTTTTGAAGCATGCAACCCATGATCAAAATGCCAGATAATGCGGTTTCGCATCTTCAATCCCAGTGATGTAAAAATAGGATAATAGCTGACATCAAGTGGCACGATTTCGCCATTTACTACATAATTACCAACCTGCCAACAAATGCTTCCGTCTGAAGTCACAACTCTTACAAGTTCTTGAAGGATCGGCTTCATTGATTCCAGATACCTTTCAAGAGCGGTCCCTTTTTCATATTCTTTTCCAATGTTATAAGGAGGTGAGGAAATGATAAGCCTTACAGACTGGGATGGAATTTCCTTCAGCCTGGAAGCGGCATCCCCGTAGAGAATGATGAGATCGGCATCTTTTTTATACGCCGTGTGGATTTCCGGAGTCGTTGTGTTGAAAATCTCCGTCATTTCTCTCCTTTAACGTCACAACCAAGTTTAAAGATATATCAAAACCATCTTTATGTAAATGCGAAAACGGAGAGGGTGGGATTCGAACCCACGGTGAATGTCGCCACTCACAGCGGTTTTCGAGACCGCCGCCTTCAGCCGCTCGGCCACCTCTCCCGCGCGCTCTTTCCCGCCCTTCGCGGCGCGGGCGCACCTCCCGTCATTGATGATACACGATTTTCCCTCGAATTCAAGCGCGGGAGCGCGCCGTCCCCGGCGCCCGACTTCACGCGCCGCGTCACGGGGGTCTCCGGCGCGGCAGGACCGACCCCCGCGCCGCGCCGGCGCGCTCGCGATCATGACTCCTCGCGTCCGCACCCCGACCCCAGTCCCCCCTCCAGCTCATCTGAGAAAGAGCGGCGGCACGATACGCTGGACTTTCGCACTTTTGAACTGCCCCCTACAGTGAACTTTCACACATTCTTCGTCACGATGGATTGCGGCGTCATTCGCCTGTCTGCCCTGTCCGCGCCTGCCTGTGCCGCGCACGGCAGACAGGCCGGCGGCGCAGGCACGGCGCTCGCAGACATGTGCTCCTTCTTCGTCGCACGCTCGCCCGCACTCCAGGGGCTTCGCGCTTATTGCATCTTTGGACTGCGGCGCTTCAGCGCCACTTTCAATGCCGGCGATTAATCGCCGGCAAAGGCAAAGCGGTGATAAATCACCGCACTCCAGGGCGCTTCGCGCATTTGTTTTTCGCATGACCATGACCTTGATAAAATTCCATCTACACGAAGCGTCACAGTGTGTAGCAAGTCCTCGCATCCTTTACTGAAAATGCGAAAGTCCAGATACGGAGAGCGGTTGAAAAAGTGGTACTCCCCATATCCCCCGCAACTCATAAGAGTAAAAGCGGCGGTCCGACGCTCCGTTCTCATCGCCGCCCCCCCCGCCCCCCGCCCCGGGTGATTCACAACGGCGCCAGCAATTCCGCAAAGGCGCCCCGCGCCTTGTAACGAACGGGCAATCCGTGTACCATATACCGCGACGCGCGCCGGC
>JBFMFE010000184.1:0-7906 GCA_040752295.1 bacterium | reverse complement strand
GAGATCGAGGAGCCGCTTACGCGGGCGAAGATCGCGCCGCCCCCTCCCCCGAAAAAACGCCCCCCCGCCTACTCGGCGACCTCGATGCTGCGCTACGAAACCCACGACGACCGGCTCAGCCCGAACGATTACGCGTACTACATGCTCCTCGTGTCGAGGGCGTACGAGAAAGACCTCTTCGGCAGCGCGTACTTCCTGTACAAGTACGACGACACGCGACACCGGACCAGCGCCGACATGCTCGGCATCATCCTCCTCAAGGCGTACCCGGACAGCCTTTTCGCCACGATCGGGTACACGTACATCGCCTCGAAGGCGGCGGACGGCGTGCCGGGAACCAAAACCAGCCACCTCTCCTTGAGCCTTCTCAAGGACTTCCCGGAAGGGGAAGGGAAACCCTACGTGAGAACGGGCGTCTACTACGGCGCCGTTCTCGACGAAGACGCGGGCGATTCGCTCGGTCTGAGGCTCGCCTACAGGTATCCTTTCGAGAGAAAAGACTATGCGGAATTTTCCTACATTTACGCCTACAGCCCCGACGCGTCGGAGCACATGGCGAACCAGTTCGGGATCGCGTATTTCTCGCCGCTGCGCCACAGGACGAGGTACTCGCTCGAATACGTGCGCTCCGACAAGACGTTCGAGAACGTCCCGTCCGAGGCGCCCGACGACGACATATTCAGATTCAGCCTTTACCAGATACACTGATCGGGGAGACGGTTCACCCTGATTTTGCGAAAAAACCTGCAAAATCAGGAGTATGCCGGGCAGGGGCACGGGCACGGACATGGGCAGGGGAAAAGATGAAAAGAGGAACCACGAATTGCACGAATCGGCGCGGATTATTGAGGTTTGCGCAAGTAACGGAAAATCCACTTTGTATCAAATTGCCTGTTGACAGGCTGGAAGCCTGTCCCACAATTACAGGAGAATCCTTTTTAAGTGGGACAGGCATCTTGCCTGTCGAAAGGTGAGGCGGATGCCGGACGCGCTGGGCGACTGGGAGAGGACACACGACTGCTGCGCGCTGCGTGCGGAGCACGTCGGCGCGGAGGCGCGCCTTATGGGGTGGGTCAACAGGCGCCGAGACCACGGCGGCGTCATCTTCGTTGATTTGCGGGACAGGTGGGGGTTGACGCAGGTGGTGTTCGACCCGCGTGTTGACGCCGCGCTTTTCGCAGCGGCGGAGCGCCTCAGGAACGAATTCGTCATCGCCGTCGGGGGAAAGGTGCGAAGGCGCCCGCCGGGTCAGGAAAACCCGAAGCTGCCCACGGGCGACGTGGAGGTTATCGCCGCGGAACTGAAGACGCTCAGCGCGAGCGACACGCTGCCGATATACGTCAACGAGGAAGGCGACGAGGACGAGCGCGTGAGGCTCAGGTACAGGTACCTCGACCTGCGGCGGGAGAGGATGCAGCGCAACCTCGCCTTCCGCAGCCGCGCGGCGAAGGCGGTGCGCGATTTCATGGACTCGGAGGGGTTTCTCGAGATAGACACGCCCGTGCTGGCGAAGAGCACCCCGGAGGGCGCGCGCGACTTTCTCGTGCCGTCGCGCCTCCTCAAGGGCGCCTTCTACGCGCTGCCGCAGTCGCCCCAGCTCTTCAAGCAGGTACTCATGGCTTCCGGCTTCGAAAGGTACTATCAGATTGTAAAATGCTACCGCGACGAGGACCTGCGCGCCGACCGCCAGCCGGAGCACACCCAGATTGACCTTGAGATGTCCTTCGCGCGCGAGGAGCACGTCTTCACGCTCGTCGAGCGCCTCATACGGGAGCTTTTCGCAAAGACGCTCGGCGTGGAAGCGCGGACGCCGTTCCCCCGGATGAGCTTTGCCGAGGCGGCGCTTAAGTACGGGACCGACAAGCCGGACGGGAGGTACGGGCTGGAGGTGATGGACGTCACCGAAGCTCTGACGGGGTCGGAATTCAAGGTGTTCGAGAACGTGATCCGGCTCGGAGGAAGAATCCGCGGGTTCCGCGTTCCCGGCGGCGCCGCGCTCTCGCGGAAGGATATAGACGATCTGATCACCTTCGCGCAGAAAGCCGGCGCCGCCGGTCTCGCCTGGATGAAGGTGAAAGAGGATTCGCTCGAGTCCAGCATCGTCAAGTACTTCAGCGAACCGCACCAGAAAGCCCTCCGGACCGTCATGTCCGCGGCACCCGGCGACCTGCTCGCTTTCATCGCGGGACAGGAGAAATCCCTGACGCCCGTCGCCGGCGACCTGAGGATGTACCTCGCGGAAAAGCTGGGACTTCAGCCGCGGGAGCGTTTCTCGTTCCTGTGGGTGACGGACTTTCCGCTTTTCGAGTGGGACGCCGAAGCGAAGGGCTGGGCGCCCATGCACCACGTGTTCACGATGCCGAGGGAGGAAGACATCGCGATTCTGGATTCCGACCCGTCGCGAGTGCGCGGTCGCCAGTACGACCTCGTGCTTAACGGCGTCGAGATAGGGAGCGGAAGCGTACGAATCCACCTTCCGGAGCTTCAGAAGAAAGTCTTCGGAGTGATCGGGATGACGGAAGAGTACGCCAGCGACCAGTTCGGGTTTCTTCTGGAGGCGTTCAGGTACGGCGCGCCGCCGCACTGCGGCATAGCCCTGGGCTTCGACCGCCTGCTCATGCTCATGCTCGACGAACCTTCCATCCGCGAAGTCATACCGTTCCCGAAAACGCAGACGGGCGCCGACCTCATGACCGGCGCGCCGTCGCCCGTGAGACCCGAACAGCTCGTCGAGGTCGGGATAAGGCTCATCGAACGGAAAAAGGACGCTGACGCCCCGGAAAAAAACACTCAGGGCTTCATGAGGTAACGCCGCGGAGGGGTCCGGCGCTGAGGCCGTCGAACCTTACCGTCCGCGGAGACGTCCTTCGGAAGAGATGCGCGGTCAGTTCGTCAGGGCGGCATATCTGGCGGTTCCACTTTCGGCAGCCGCCGCGGACCAGGCGAGCAAATGGCTCGTGAGGAACTGGTTCGAGGCGCGGGGGGCTGAGGCGGCGGTCGTGATTCCCGGGTTCCTGAACCTGGTCGGCTCGTCCAATCCCGGCGGGGCTTTCGGGATACTGCCCGGCGCGCCGTGGTTTTTCTTCGCCGTGAGCCTGGTTTTGGGTTCGTGCGCGATCGCTGTCATGCTCTTCTCACGGCTCGACGCGAGGATTTCCATCGCGCTCGGACTGGTGGGCGGAGGAGCGATGGGAAACCTCGTTGACCGCGTCAGGTTCGGTGAGGTGTACGATTTCCTCGACGTTCACGCCGGTGCGCAGCACTGGCCCGCCTTCAACGCCGCGGACGTTTTCCTTGTGGCGGGGATCGGGATCATGATCGTCTCGTTCGCGCTCCCGAAGCAGACGCGCGCGAAGACGCCGTAATCCAGTTCACGGTGACGGGTTCCGCGGGGTGCGCCCCGAACGGGCGGGAATCACTTCGCTTTTCCCTCGGTCCAGAGTTCCTCGACGTCTTTTGATATTTCCTTTTTAATATATTCCTCGAGGATGCTGACGCCGTTGACGCGGTTCATGGGTACGGTGATTTCGTGGGACTCGCCCGCCCTGGCGAGACGAAACACCGACACCGCCGCCGTGGGCTTGTCGGCGGCTGCGCCGTTTGGAAGCCCGAGCACGGATGAGCAGAAAAGGACGGTGTCCTGCGGTTCTATCCTCTTCGACAGCTCGACGAACAGGAACGAGCCGTCGGCGAAGGCGACGAGGGCTTTGCACAATTTCGGGACGGGCATGGTTCACCTCGAGCGCGGCGGCGCCGTATTCTACAATGAGAGTATTTTATGTTGGGCATCCAGAAAATCCAAGAAATGCTTACTTTTTACCACGGAAGCACGGAAACACGGAAAATTTACAGTGCGCCTGCGGCGCATATAACACCTTTTTCTCCTCGCCAACGAGAGCATTTTATGTTGGGCATCCAGAAAATCCAAGAAATGCTTACTTTTTACCACGGAAGCACGGAAACACGGAAAATTTACAGTGCGCCTGCGGCGCGTATAATACACTTTTCTCCGCGCTTCTATGTTTCAATGATTTTCATTTCACAACTCTTTTCACCTGCTGTTCGATCTTATTATTTTTCCGTGCTTCCGTGCTTCCGTGCTTCCGTGGCTATATTTTTGGTTGTTTTCCGTGCTTCCGTGCTTCCGTGGTCAATCATTCTTCTATTTTTCCGTGCTTCCGTGCTTCCGTGGCTATATTGTTTTTGTCGTTTTTCCGCGCTTCCGCGACTGCATGTAGTAATCAGAAAAAATTGTCCAATGTTTTCCGCTCCCATTAGTATCTATTCTTCTGCCAGCCTGCATCGCCGCAGGCGGCGGAGTTTGTGGACGGTCTCTACAGGGGGGCAAAAAAGACGCCGCCGGAGGTCAATTTTATGCGCCGCGCAACATACAAGGAATCAGCGATTTTACTTACCTCATGTTGCCTCGTGAGATTATCTCTCCTCGATTGCGTCTCTCTCACTCTACCCTGCCGGGCTTACCCGCCTTCCTGAAGGGCGGGGCCGCGCTGTCCCGATTGTAGTTTTTGCCGGATTTGAAAAAACAGGCGCCTGAAAGAGCCCGCCGGTTCCATTCTCCGACGTGGAGTCCATGCCGTTTATTTCACTACCCTGTCAGGTCCCTGTCACTGTTCTGCTCAATGAATCCAGAATGCCGTAAAAAACGCTTCTCTCTTCCATCACCTGCAGCCTGTTGATGTCGACCGGGATGCGGAGGGCCGAAACTGGCGCGCCGAAGTCAAATACCGCCGATTCCACTTCGCCGCTTCTTATCTCTATTTTCAGATGCGCGGACGTCCGCCGCCCGTCTTTGAACAGTACACTTACGTCGAGATTTTTCGCAGGCTTCAACAACCGTTTCAGCCCCGTCGAATTGACCAGCGAACGGATCCCGGCTGTCATATCCCGCTCATGCTCGGGGAAACCGTTGACGTGGTCGCGGAAGTAGAACATCAGCATTTCCTTCCGCGCCATTTCTCTTTCGCCATACTCCGGCAGCCCCTCGAAAACGGAGGCTTCGTAATGGTTCCCGAAGAGGAGGTGCTGGTTCATCAGCCCTATGTACAGCCCCTTCAGTGCCGTCAGGGAACGCCTTTCTCCCCCGCCGTAACGGGTGAAATAATTGCCGATTAGTTCCAGCATCCTCGACACCTTCAGCGGTGTCATGAACCGCAGGAAGGCGAGCCTCTTGGCGTTTCGCATCTCCACGTCGCTGAGCTCTGAGTGCTCGACGAGGAGCGTTCCCTGCGTGTATTTCCTCCAGTCCTTCGTCAGGATTTTCCCTTCTTTATCGTAGTCCTTGTACACCTGCGTGCCGGGGTAGGGAGTGAGCATTATGAAGTCGGCGAAATCGAGGCCGATGTCCCTTGCGAAGTCGCCGAACGACAGCAAATCTTCAAGCGAGTCGTCCGGATGCGCGAAGACGAAGCTGCCGTTGATGAACACCGCCCCCGCCTCCCGCCATTCCAGGACAAACTTTTTTATCGCCCCGAGGCTCATTCCCTTGCCGTACCTGTCCACCATCTCCTGCGACGGCCCCTCGACCCCGAACGTGATCACCCTGAAACCCGCCTCCACCATTTTCTTCTTGAGCCCGCTCTTTTCCGGCGCCATCCTCGTCTGGAAAGCGAAATCCTTTTCAATGCCTTCGGCGATGATCATGTCGCAGAGCCTCTCAACCCTCTCCAGGTTCCCCATGAAGTGATCGTCGGTCAGAACGATCCATGGCGCTTCGATGCGGCGCAGGTCTTCCATCACGTACTCCGGCGAATGGGCACGCCATCTGCCCCTGTAATACACGGCCGGAGAGCAGAAGTTGCAGTCGCCCGTGCAGCCCCGCGACGTTGATAGAAGGTCCGCCTTCATCAGTCCACGGTTCATCGAGTAATTCGCCGCGGGGCTTCTCAAATCCCTCGCCGGGGGCGGCAGATCATCCGGGTTTTCGACCAGGGGCGCTTCCTTTTTATGGACGACTCTGCCTTTGCCTTTGAACGAAATTCCCTTCACGCCTTTCATGCCGTCCGCTTTCAGAAGCTCTCCGAACGTCACCTCGCCTTCCCCTCGAACGACCACGTCGAAACCCTTGTCAAGAGCCTCGTCGGGGCAGATGGTGGCGTGCAGCCCGCCACCCACGATCATGGCGTCGCTCTCATTTCTGCACAGCGCCGCAACGGCGTAGGAATCGTGAGCCCGCACGCAGTTCAGAACCGATATGCCGATGACGTCCGGCCCGAAGCGCCGGATCGCCCGGCGGATATTCTTGTCGAACCTGTAATCGAGTATTTTCACGTCCGCAAAACCGCGGATGTAGCCTGCGATGTACTCCAGTCCGAGGGGAGGAAATCGCGCGAACATGAACTCCTTGTTGTGGAGGTGCGGATAGACGAGCAGCACTTTCGCCTTACCCATACCTATTATCTCACCCCGCGAACCGACGCGTCTGGTTCGGCGCCGCCTTCCGCGCTCTCCGTTTCGAGCGTGATCTCCCTCACCGTTCCCGGCTCGGCGCGGTCGAGTATGGTGATGCCGTTGAGGTGGTCTAATTCGTGCTGAAACGCCCTCGCCAGGAGTCCCTCGGCGTCAATGCTCACGGGTTTCATGTCCACGTCGAAGGCTTTGACCCGGACGGTTACGTGGCGGTTCACCGAGGCAGAAACGCCGGGGATGCTGAGACATCCCTCGTCGTTTATCTCGGTATCCGCGGACTTTTTCACGATTTTAGGGTTGACGAGCACACGCGGCTCGTCGTCTATGAGGACGGCGATTATCCGCTTGAGGCGTCCGACCTGGTTCGCGGCAAGCCCGACTCCGCCGGCGTCGAGCATGGTCTCGACCATGTCCCTTCCGAGGGCGGCAAGGTCGTCGTTCATCGCCCGCACTCTTTTAGACTGCTTTCTCAGCGCGGGGTCGCCGTTCTTTCTTATTTCCATGACAGCCATGGTCCTGCGTCCGGTCATTATTTTAACCCCGCCCGCCGGAAACGACCAGTTTTGAATGACACGTTTTCGGCGGCGTCGTTTCCCGGACGTGGCGGCAGTGTTTCAGGAATCGTACCATCCCCATTTTCTCACTGCGGTTTTGATTGCGCGGACGTTCTCGAAGGGCGCGTCGAGGGGCACCTCGCAGGCGTTGGCGAGTATGAACCCGCCTCCGGCGCCCGCCTCCTTTATCAGGCGCTCGCAGGCGGCTTCGACCTCGGAGGGCGCGCCGCAGGCGAGAAGGCCGGGATGAAGGTTTCCCATCAGGCAGATGTGACCGCCTAAAATCTGCTTTGCGCGGAAAATGTCGGTCTGGTCAAGGTGAAGTATGCCGCACCGGGGGGGGAATTCGAGGAAGTAGTCGAGCAGCGGAGTGTAGTCGTTGTCGAGGTGGAGCGTCACAGAGAACCCGTCGCGGTGGAGCCGCCTCACGATGCGCAGGAATGTCTCGAAGAACACCTCCTCGAACATGCGGGGCGATATGAAGGAGGCTGAAATCCGGCTCGCCCCAATGAGGACGGCTTTCGCGCCGGTGAGCCTTGCGGCGGCTTCGCCGATTTCAATCAGCCCGTCCGCCATGAACCCGCACGCCTCTTTCACCTTCGCCGGGTCGCGCGCGAGGTCGAGCATGAAGTTGTCGAAACCGCGCCACATCGCCAGAAGGTCCGCCGGATGGTTCACGAGGCTGCCGGCGTAAACCGCGTAGTACGCGGGGTCGGGCATCCGTGGGGCGTACCAGGCGATGAACCGCGCGGTTTCCAGCGCCATCCTTACCGCTTCCCGAAAGAGCGTTCCCTTCTCTGTGCGCGCGAGCCTGATTATGCCGCCGGCGGTCAGGTCGTCGTAGCTTTTCAGAAGTTCGCGCTCGATCATCATGGGGAGTTCGTCGCCGCCGGGGACGCGCCACTCGTTATAGAAGCGGGAGTGGG
>JBFMFE010000183.1:0-4029 GCA_040752295.1 bacterium | reverse complement strand
AGGTATGTCAATACATTTATTAAAATTTTATTTTTCAAATTAGGGACAACATTTGAAAGCAAAAAAAGATAAAAATATCAGATGCAAAGCCTCCTTTTCTCAATCTTTCGGGGGTAAGTTGGGTTGATAAAGAAACGCGAGAAACGCGCCGAAGAAGTCAAAGCGATGGCCGCCGAAAAAAGACGTGAGATTGCGGCGCTCCAGCGGGAGAAAGAACAAATCGAGGCGGCGCTTCAGAAATACTACAAAGCATTCGAGGATGGCAACCTGGACCCGGAGAAACTGACCGTCCAGGTGGAAAAACATCAGGGAAACATCAAGGAACTCGAATTCCGGATTTCGGACATGAAAGCGACCATCCTCGCATGCCAGGTGGAAGACAACCAGTTTGATGACGCGATATTTGACCTCGACTTCGATAAGATCAGAGAAATGTTCAACACGCTGCCGTTCGCCAAGCGGAAAGAACTCGTGAATACTTTCATCAACAAGATCGTCATTGACCCGGAATGGTACGAAATACACTACGGCATCCCGACCGGTTTCGACCCGGACAGATTCCTTGCGCCGGGTCCGGATGACTGTGGAAATGACGGCGGGTGCGGGGAAGACAACGGCGCGAAAAACGGCTCCCGCAAACGCGGCAAATCAAAAAAACGCGATAACTGCGAAGATATTTCCGCGCAAAAATTCTTTGGTGAAAAACACGGAGAGGGTGGGATTTGAACCCACGAAGACTGTTTCCAGCCTTACACGCTCTCCAGGCGTGCGCCTTCAGCCGCTCGGCCACCTCTCCCTGCGGCGAAAATCCCGCGCCGCTTCCGCTGCGGTGCGTCTCACGGGACCCCGCTCCGCCGGTGAAGATTATAACCGCCCCATGGCGCGGGTTCAATTGCGCTGTCCCCGGCGAAACCGACCTCCCGCGCCGGCGACGCCGTCTTATCGCGACGGTTTTAGACAGATGCACCGCCACACCTGGCAAGGCATTGGTGAGCGGCAGGCAGGTTGCGCTTACCGGCGTCAAGGCGGTCATCGGCCAGACCAAAACCAGGCTTGACGGCTGGTCGGTCACCGTTCACGCCCCTTCGCGCTCCGATTCCGAGTGGGAGCGAGCGCGTCCGGAGCGCAGCCGCGCGCGGCGGAAAAGCCCGGTTCCGATCACGACGCGAAGGACCGCGTTCGTCTGCGCCGCAGGCGGCAATGCCGAAGACTGCGCCGATTGCGCGCGCGGCGGGCGAGGTTATAATTTCCGCAGACACGCTTTCAAGGGCGTCTGCGCCGTCATGAGCGGTTTCAAATACCTCTTTTCGCCTCTTCAGGTGGGTCCGATGCTCGTGCGCAACAGGATTGTGTCCACCGCGCACAGCACGCACTACGCTGAGACGGGAATGCCCGGCGACAGGATGGTGGATTACTACGCCGAGCGCGCGCGCGGCGGGGTCGGGCTGATCGTCCTGGAGGCGATGAGCGTCCACAGGTCGTGCTTCGTGATCCCGATGCTGCGAAACTGGGACGACGGGGCGGTTCCCGCCCTGAAGCGCGTCACCGGCGCGGTTCACGAGGGCGGCGCGAAGATCGTCGGACAGCTCTGGCACGCGGGACGGCAGTCGAAGAGCGCCGACGAGCCGGTCGTGGCACCGTCCGCCGTTCCCTGCCCGATCACGCGCGAGACGCCGAAGGAGCTTGAGATCGGCGAGATAGAGGCGCTGGTCGGAGCCTACGGCGCGGCGGCGCGGCGCTGCGTGCAGGCGGGGTTCGACGGCGTGGAAATCCACGCCGGGCACGGATACCTCGTCCACCAGTTCCTCTCGCCGTACAGCAACAGGCGCCGGGACAGCTACGGCGGCAGCCGCGAAAACCGCGAGCGCTTCCTGCGCGAGGTCGTCGAGAGCGTCGCGGCGAACGTTCCCGCGGACGCGTGTCTCGGGCTGCGCGTCAGCGGCGACGACCTCGTCGAGGGCGGGCTGACGCAGAGCGAGGTGATCGAAATGCTGCGCGGTCTGGAAAAACTCGGCGTCTTCCACTACTTTTCCGTGACCGCCGGCAACTACGAGACGCTTAACGCGTGGATACAGCCGATGTACTTTCCCCTCGGAAGCATCGTGTACCTCGCGGCGGGCGTGAAGGACGCCGTGGACACGCCCGTCCTTTGCATCGGCAGGATAAACGACCCGGTTCAGGCGGAGAACATTCTCGCGAACCACTACGCCGACCTCGTGGGGATGACGCGCGCGACGCTCGCCGACCCGGAGCTTCCGAACAAGGCGCGGGAAGGACGCCTGGACGACATACGGCACTGCATCGCATGCAACCAGGGATGCTGGGGGCGGGCGATGCAGGACAAGCCGATCACGTGCCTCGTGAACCCGGAGGCGGGACGCGAGAGGAGGATGCGGATCGTCCCCGCGGCGAAGAGGAAGCGGGTGGTGGTCGTGGGAGGCGGACCCGCCGGGATGGAAACGGCGCGCGTCGCGGCGTCGAGGGGACACGAGGTGACGCTCATCGAGCGCGCGGAGGAGACGGGCGGGCAGCTCAACGTCGCGGCGCGCGCGCCGGGGAGGCAGGGCTTCGAGGACCTCGTCCGATGGCTGAGGTTTCAGCTCGCGAAGCTGCGCGTTGACGTGCGGCTCGGCGCCGCCGCCACAGCGGAGACGCTCGCCGGGCTTGCGCCCGACGCCGTGGTCGTCGCGACCGGAGCGGCGCCATGTGTCCCCGAACTCCCGGGGTCGCGCCTGGAACACGTGGCGGAATGCTGCGAGGTGCTCATGGGGCGCGAGGTGAGGGGGTCGCGCGTGCTCGTCGTGGACTGTGACGGACGCATGAAGGGGATCAGCGTCGCCGACCTGCTCCTCGATCGCGGCAAGAACGTCACGCTCATGTCGAGGGAATCCATCCCGGGAATAGACGTCGAGCTTAACACGTTCAGGACGGCATATTTCCGCCTCTACGGGAAGGGGCTGGAAGTGGTTCCGCACACGGAGCCGGTCTCCATAGGGGAGGGGAGCGTGGCGGCGCGGAACGTCTTCACCGGGCGGGAGAGGGAAATCGAGGGGATTGACGCCGTTGTGTTCGCCGGGCACGCCAGGGCCGACGACGCGCTGTACCGCGAACTCAAGGGGACCGGCGGGTTCGAACTTCACGCCGTGGGCGACTGCCTCGCGCCGCGCGACGCGCTGAAGGCGATGGCGTCAGCCGCGCGCCTGGGCAGGATTCTCTGATCCCCGCTCGGCACGCGCCCCCGGCACGTTCAGAAGTCAACGGTCGCAGGATTCCTTCGACATAATCCGCATGAACAACGGATAATTGCCCCAACGTTCAGAAGTCAACGGTCGCAGGATTCCTTCGACACGGGCCACTCCGTGAACGCGAAATAGAGAAACAGGAGCGCGTTGAGGAGGGGCACCGCCATCAGAACGCCGAGCCACCCGTCAAAACCCGCTTTCCTGAATATGAGCATCCAGCAGTAGACAAAGAGACAGATCAGGATCGCCGGAACGACGAAACGGAACAGCAACAGTATCATTTTTTTCTCACCACTCTTCCGCGGGATGACTTTCCCGAACGTTTTTCCCGCCGTTTCCTGGGGGCGCGGGAAGATTTTTCATGTGTTTACCGTTCGGCACGAGCGTGGGCGCGGTCAGGCTTGTTCCTTCCGGCGTAATCCGCAGCAAAAAACCGCGCTGTAATACTATACTGGACAATGCTAAGTTCTCGGTATGATTTTAACCCTTTTCGACTGATTTGCGAAGTCTCGCGAGTTCCAGCGACAGGTCAACCCATTCCGCGGTGAGTTTTTTGAACTGCCGATAATTTTTCAACTGCTTTTTGACGTCCGCCAAATCTTCTTTTTTAACAAATTCCGATTTGCTTCGGCCCTTGTGAGTGTAAGTGAACTTTCGTAATTTTTGGTTCCCGCTCCACGGAGGAAGCTTTAAAGGCAAATGAATTTTATGTATGTCCGATGCAAATCCGATCATGCGAAAAACAGTATGCGCGAAGCCCCTTGGAGTGCGGGCGAGCGTGCGACGA
>JBFMFE010000182.1:0-5197 GCA_040752295.1 bacterium | reverse complement strand
GCCGCCTGCGAGCCGCCTTCAGCCTCATGCGGCGCATACGAGTCCATCGCCGCGCTCCTGCGCGATCATCGCGGGCAGAACCTCATCCCGTGGGACACGGCCGTGTTCCGTCTCCTTTACCGCTGGTTGAGAAGGTACGCGACGCTCAGGGAAGAAACCAGATACAGCCTGCTTCAAGGCTGGGCGCTCATGCGCGGGATTCTGCTCGAAATAGGGCGGCGGGAAACTCTCGCCGGAACCCTCCCCGACAGTGAAGCCGTTTTCTTCCTCGAAATTCACGAGATAGAAAACCCGGGAAACGCTAAAGAACTGCGCCGGAAAGTCGAGGAAAGAATCCGAAAATTCAAACGGGACAGGGAACGCCCGGCGCCGCCGATTGTTCACCTCGACGCGCTGGGCAACGAGCTGCCCGCGCCGGAAACCGGCGCCGCGGACGGACACGGCGCGTACTACGGCATCGCGGCGAGCGCCGGCAGGGCAACGGGCACGGCACGGCGTCTCGAGTCACCGGCGGACGCGCTTAAAGTGCGCCCCGGGGACGTTGTGATAGTGAATCACTGCAAGCCCTGGATGTCCGTCGTTTTCCGCAGGGCGTCCGGAGTCGCGGCGGCGGGAGGCGGCGTGGTGTCCCATCTCGCGCTCGCCGCGCGCGAATTCGGAAAACCCATGCTCGTCGGTGTTCACGGACTGCGGGGCGCGGACATCGAGGGGCGAACCGTCGAAATCGTCGCCGCCGCCCGCCGCGTGCGGATACTGGAGGACGGCTGAACATGTGGCTTGTTTCCGTCCACGCGCTGAAGTTCCTTTTCCAGGCCCTCGCGATCTTCGCGACGAATTACATAATCATCATCGGTCTCCGGGACATACTCTACTTCATCCTCCCAATGGGGCGTCCCGCCAAACCACGGCTGAAAAAACCGCCGGCGGCGCGCTTATTCAGTCTGAACGCGCTTAAAAGACTCGTTTTCTGGACGGCTTTCGCGGGAGCCGCCCTGTTCCTGTTTCAAATGATCATCCCGTTCGCCGCGTTCATCGCCGCCTCGTGCCTGCTGTTCCGGCTTGCGGAACGGGGGAGGCTCAGCGCCGGCGCTCTGACCCTCGCGTGCTCGATTCTGCTTACGGGAGTCACCAGCGCGTACGTCGCAAGCCAGCCGGTCCTGATCAGATTCGACGACCGGCTGTCCGTGGACCTCTGGATATACAACTCGAGCAATTCGTTCATAGACGTACTTATCGCCGCGTCGCAGAGGATGCGCATGGACCCTTCGGGGCTCGAACGGCTCGCCGCGCTCGTGCCCCACGTTCAGAAGAACATCTTCAGCCTGCTGTACCTGACGCTGTACCTCCTCTGCGGCTTTCTGCTGAGCTGGCTCGCCCGCATCATCCTGCCCGGCACGGAATACAAAGCCCCGCCCTATTACGGGATCGCCCCGGTAAGGCTCTTCGCGCCTGCCGCCGCTGCGGTCTTCGCCTGGGGAAATTACGCGAACGTGACGCAGGCGCAGTTCATCGTCGGGGGAATATACTACATCTGGGGCGTGAACGCCCTCGTCTTCGCCGCCGGCGGCTGCCACTGGACGGCGGGACTCTTTATCGCGGCGGCGGGAGCGCTCCATCCTGCGTCAATCGGCGCCCTTATCGCCCTCGGCGTCGCGGACAACCTCCTCGACGTCCGGCGATTGTGCGCCGTGCTCGGTGTGAGACGCCGCCCGCAGGTTCCACGGTCTCAATCCTGACTGGGGGTTTTCGCCGCGTCCCCGCAGCACCGCGTTCCGAAGTTGTCGAAGGCAAGATGCTTTTCCTGCACGGCGAAAAGTTTGAACGTGAATTCGCAGCGTTCCGAGATTTCCCCGTCGCGGTACGAGCCGCCCTTCGCGAGCCACGCTCCGGTCGCCGATGGAGCGACCCACTCCCAGAGGTTCCCCGCCATGTCGTATATGCCGGTTTCGGTCCTGCATCTTTTAAAAGCCCCCGAAGGCGCGACCCGCCTGTCGCCGTGAAGGTTGTTACACGCGTCCTTATGAAAAACCCCGCCGTAAGCGTACCTGTCAAGCTGCATCCCCATGCAGGCTTCCGTCCACTCCTCGTTCGTGCAGAGCCTCTTTCCGGCTCTCCTGCACGCCCGCCGGGCGGCCTCGAAAGTCATACCCCCCTCGGGCAGCCCGCCCGGAACGTTCGGATACTCGTAAAGGTCAATACTGTAAACGTGACCACGAACCGAGACCTTCACCCTGCCGCCCGCCGCTCGTGCAGCCGAAAATCGCCGGGCTTCAATGATCTTGTTTCTGTCCTTTACCTTGTCCCCGTAGGCGATAAGGAAAAGAACGATAACCGCAATTGAAATAAACGCCGTCCTTCTCATGCGTTCATTCCCCGCCGGCTGTTCCGGCGTCCGCGCCGCTCCCGATGGAACCCCGCAGGTCTTTCGCAAGCTCATCCATGACACGCTTCCACGCGCCGCTTTCCACGCGCGCGCCGGCGTAGAGCCTGATTTTCCTCAAAACCTCCGCCCGGCAGGCGGCGTCGCCCGCGCACGCTCCGATGAGACTCCTCGACGCGAACAGGATTTCATGGCGGCGAACCCCATGAAAGTATCCGCGCAGCATTTCCGGCTCGAAATCCCGCTCCATGATGAGGCGCGCCGCCTTGTCTCTCTCTCCGAGATCGTTGACGAGAAGGTCGAGCAGTATGCCGTCCTTCGCGAAGCCGGGCTTCAGGGCGTACAGCGCCGACTGGAATTTATCCCCGAAAGACTTCGCCTCTCTCTCGTCAGCCGCGGCTTCCATCCAGCTCAGTGCGCGACGCGGCGAACCGCCGCCGAGCAGCGCCGCCACCCGCGCCGCCGCCCCGCGCCCCCGGGCGCCAGCGCGGCACGCCCCGCGGTCCTCGCGACACCAGTAAATCACCCACACACGGTCGGTTTCGAGAAAAAGCTCTTTTACCCGTATCTCGTCCTCGTTCCCAGACCCGCGGGCGGGGCGGAGCGCAAATCCCCCGCCGAGATCAAGCTCGTCTCTCACAAGCGGCCGCACGGGCACGATCTCGCCGCGCAGCCCCGCCGCCCGCATGTAATCGCTGAAAAGGTAATAACTCCGCTTATCCGGCCGGGCCGCGACGAGGAGCAGACCGTCTCCATCGCGCGAACTGCTCTCCACGTGCCCGGCAACCGAATCCCACTCAACTGCGGCGCGGACGTCGCTGACCGCTACGCTCATGGACAAGACAAAGGCTGAAATGCACATGAGCAGCGTAAACGCGGTCATGAACCCGCCGGAAAGCGCCGGCAGCCCCCCGCCTCCTCGCAACCCGTTCCCCCTTCCATAACACACCGCCGAGAGGAACAGTGCGAATACCAGAAGAAACGCCGCGACCTCCGCGCCGGCGCTCCCGGGAAAACCCGCCTGCGGCGCGACGCCTGACAGAACATCGTATCCCGAAACGGGCTGAAACGTGTAGAACCCCGTCAGAACGTTCTTAGTCACCCCACCCGCCTTGAATATCAGCCCGGGAACGAACAGCCCGAAGACCTTCAGCAGGTCCCTCCTCGAACCATCGTCACAGCCGCTCACGCGCTTCTCCCCCCGGGAAACGGAAAATCCCCGCAGCGCGTAAGCCGCCTGGACCAGAAAAAACGGAAACGCCGAAAACGAAGTGTAGAGCGCGATAAGCGTCACGACCGCGTACGGGGCGCGCAGGCGCGCTTCCCCCGAAACGTACGCCCGAACAAAAAAGTGAACCGAGAGAATCGTGAAAAAAACGGCGGGAACAAGGGGTTCGGCTTTCCACGAAAAGCGGACCAGCAGCGGCGCAAGCGCGAGGAAGGAGCACGCCGCCACACGGCGCGCGACGGGCGCTCTCCCCGAAACATCGCGCCCGATTAGATACACAACGTACGGAATCGCCGCAAAACAGGCGGCTGAAAACGCCCGGAGCGCATAAAACCCCCCGGGAAGAAAGAGAACGAAGTGCGAAAACAGGTGATAAAGCGGCGATTCGTTCTCGAAAAGCGCCAGAAGAAGCGTTACCGCGAAGTACCGGCGCCCGAGTTCGAGCGTCAGGGCTTCGCCGGGCGACGGGCGGGCGCACGCCCCCAGCGCCGGAACGAACCCGACGGTCAGCGCGGCGCCTGCAAGGCACAGAACAAAAAGCGCCGTAACCGCCGGACTTCTCTTTCGCCCGCCTTCCTTCCCGTCCATGACTTAAAAACACCCTCCCGCCAGAGACGACAGCGCCGCCTTGATCATACCGTAACCCCCTCTGACCATCCTCAAAAAAACACCCGGATTCCTCACCGAATTCCTCATGTACCGCGCGATCACGCCCGGACGGAGGTAAAACGCTAAAAACATCCTCCTGTGCCAGCGTTCGACCTCCGCGGCAGTCATACCGTCCGGGACGTACACCGGACGCCACCCGCTCATCCGCCCCCACAGCCCGTCAATGTCCTCGAACCGCCCGCTCCTCTTGATCTCGTGGTAAAGCTCCGACGCGGGCCAGGGCGTGAAAAAACTCGCGTGGAAATCGTCCAGCGGAACGCTCCTCATGAACGAAATCGTCCGCCTTATGGTCTCGACCGTCTCCCCGGGAACGCCGATCATGAAATACCCCCGCGTGCTTATCCCCGCCTCCCGGGTCCATTGAAGTGTCCGCCTCACCTGATCGAGCGTGATCCCCTTCTTAAGGGCGTCGAGAATTTCCTGCGAGCCGTTCTCGATGCCGTAAGCCACCTGCCAGCATCCCGCCCTTTTCATCAGCTTGAGGACCTCGAAATTGACCATGTCAACCCTTGCGATGCACGACCACGACACAGGGGCGCCCCTCCTCGTCAGCTCCTCGCAAAGGACGCGCACGGTTCCGCGCATTGTGACGAGGTTGTCGTCGTAAAAAATGACGTCGCGAAAGCCGTAATCCTTCCGGAGTTCCTCGATGGTCTCAAGCAGCCTCCCGGCGCTGTGCCCGCGCAGCCTGTTCGTGGAGACGGTCCTGTCGCAGAACGTGCATCTGCCGGGGCAGCCCCTCGACGTGATCATGGAAGTTGACGGCGAGCGGAGATAGCAGTTGCTCGCGGGCCTGTAGAATTTCGGGAGATACGGGAGCAGGTCTCTCGCCGGGCGCGGGAGCGCGTCCAGGTCCATCACAAGCGGGCGCGGCGCCGTGAAGTGAGCCTCCCCGTCGCGCCACACGGCAAGCCCCTTCA
>JBFMFE010000181.1:0-19133 GCA_040752295.1 bacterium | reverse complement strand
TAACGGAGCGTCCGCGGGTCCGAGGCGGCTATACGCGCGGCGAGCCGCAGTTGAACCGCCTCCCCGCGGATTTCCATCTCTTCCGCGCGCGCGGCGGTCTCGATCTCGCGTTCGAGGTTCTCGCGCATCACACCGTTGATGATGGAGAACGCCGCCGCGGCGCAGGCGGCGATGGCGACCGCCACGAGCAGTCCGAACGAGAGTATCATCCTCTTTTCCAACCCGCGTTTCACGGCGGCGCCCCCCCCGGCTCGCCGCCTGCCGCAAACCAGTTGGCGTATATCTGCTGGTAGGCGCCGGTCTCGTACAGGTGCCGGATCACCCGCGCCGACGCCTGCGCCAGCGCGTCGTCGCCCGACACGACGCGAAAATGAAGATACGCGTCCGGCGGCGCGAAGTAGTACGGCGCCGCTGCCTTCGCGGCGGTCGTCCCCGCCCGCGCCGACTCGATGTCCGCTCCCGCTCCATCGTCCTCCACAACGTTCAGCTTCACGTTCAGGACCGCCGCTATCCGCCCCGCCAGATCAACCTCGAATCCGGCGGGTATTCCGTGTCCGTCCTTGAAACAGAACGGCGCGCGCCCGCACGCGAGCCTCACGCGCAGTATCCCACGCCCGCGCACGGCTTTCAGCTCTCCGCGCTCGAGGAGGTCGGGGATCAGGCGCCCGGTCACCATCAGCATGTCCGCCGCGCCCGTTTCACCCCCCGGCGGCGTTCTCTCCCCGCCCTTTCGCTCGCAGCCTGCGGCGAGCGCGCAGACGGCGAGCGCGGCGAAAAGTAATTTCACGGCGCCGCGGCGCGCGTCTCTCCTCTCCCCGTCCCCGCCCGCGCTCATTTCCCGTGCCTCTTTATCATCGCGGAGAAATCCGCGTCTTTTTTCCACCCGGCAAAGTCCGCGTCGTGGAGAACCATCCCGAGGAAAACATCGGCTTCCAGCTCGAGGCACCTGTCCAGCGCGTCTAACGCGGCGTCCTTCATGCCCGACTTCGCGTACACGCTCGCGAGCTGGTACCACATCAGCGCGTTCCGGGGAGAAGACTCGAGCGCTTTCCCGTAATTCTCCGCCGCGCCGGCGAAATCGCCCTCCTCGGCGTACAGCGCGCCGAGGTACGACAGTATGTCGGGGTCCCGCGGCTTGACCTTTTTCGCCGCCTCGAACGCCGCGATGGCGCCCGTTCTGTCGCCCTTCGCGTAACGGGTGAAGCCGAGCCAGAAGAGCGTCGGCGCGTCGCCGGGATGATACTCGAGTATCTTCTGAAAGTGCCCGATCGCCCTGTCGTACTGGAACTGCCTCGACACGTAGTACTTCCCGAGGTAGTAGTGGACGTCGCGGCTGCGCGGCGCCTCCCTCAGCGCCTTCTCCAGTTCGCCGAGCGCCGAGTTCTCGTTTCCCTGCTCCATCAGCGCGGCGCCGCGCGCGAAGTGCCCGAACGCGCGCAACGTGCCGGCGGACGGAAACTTCACCTCCGGGTTGTGCGGCAGGCGCCTCTCGAGCAGCGTGTAAAAAGCGGCGAACAGCCCGCTCGTGAAAGCCTCGAAATCCGCCTCCGTGCCGGTGTACACCACCTCGTCCGCCGTCACCGCGCCGTCTTTTTTCGTGTGGAACCTCACCGTCGAGGTTATTTTTCCATGCGAAGCACGGTGGCGTCCCAGCGCCACGTGCGCGGCGCCCATCGCCCTGAACGCCTTCTCCAGTTCCTTTTCGTCGCCCCTCCAGAGCTTCTCGGTCGAAAGTTCGGCTGTAACCGCCGCGGCGGATTCGTCCACGAGCGGAAAATCGGGAAACGCCTCGAGACGGTAGGACAGCAGGAGGTTCAGCGCACGCGTCAGTTCCGCGTCCTCCGCCGGAGCGCCGGGCGGAACGCATGAAATAACGGTCGCGCCCTCTACGCCCGGCGCACGAACGAAGAGAAACGCCGCGAGAAAAACGGCGAGTGCGGCAGGGACGCTCCGACCCGCCGCGCGATACTTTCCCCGCCTGCGATTCATCGCGCCATCGCCCCCCGCGCCCGGCTCGCGCGGGACTTCCGCCCGCAGAACTGTTATTCCCCGCGCTCCGTTCCCGGAAACCGGCGCCTTCCCCGATCCCGTTTGTTCACGTTTTCTACACAAACCCGATCCGATTCTGATTGTACGTCCCTCGCGCGGCATGTCAACGGCGGACGCTCCGCAGGGTCGTTCCAGCCTTCCCTCCGCGCTTCACCCGGCGGACGTTCTCCGCTATAATCGTCTCACAAGTATGTCCTACGGCGTTTTTCTCATAGCGCTTCTCGTGTTTCTGAGCGGCTTCATAGCCTACGCCGGCGACAGGCTGGGACACAGGGTGGGCAAAAGGAGGATTTCCATCTTTGGAATCCGCCCCAGGAACACTTCAATCATCGTCGCCGTCACGACCGGCGTTCTGATCGCCTCGATGACGCTCGGGATGCTTCTTGTGGTGTCCCGGAACTTCCGCGACGCGTTCTTCGGGCTGGAGACGATCAGGAAGGAACTCGCCTCGGCGCGCGGTCAGCGCGATTACGTCGGAAAACAACTCGACGAGAGCAGGAAACGCGCGGGCATGATCTCGAAAACCCTGAACGCGGTGTCGAAAAACCTGGACGCGGTGTCGAAAACCATAAAGGAAAAATCGGCGGAACTCGGAACCCTGCGCAAATCCGAAGCCGAACTGCGCGCGAGCCTCGGCGAACTCGGCAGACAGAGGGACAGCCTCGAAAAGGAAAACCTCGCGCTGGAAAACGAAAAGGAATCCCTCGAAAAAAAGGTCGCGGAGATCGCAGGCAGGCTCGGCGACACCGCCAAGACGTGCCTCTACGGCGACGTCCTCTACACGCGCGACCAGCCGCTCGCGCGCGTCGTCGTCCCCGCCGGCGCGAAGGGAACCGAAATCGAATCGCAGATACGGAAGATCGTTTCAAACATACAGGACGGCGCGCGCGCGAAGGGCGCCGTCGTTGACCCCTCGATGGACGTCCTCCTCAACGACCAGATCGCCAGCCTGAAAAAATCTCTCCGCTCGACCGATTCCAACTCCGTCGTGGAAATCCGCTCCGCCATGAACGTCCTCGAAGGCGAACCCTTCATAACCAGAATGGTGGTCGTGGAAAACCGCCTCGTCTTCCGCGACGGCGACGTGCTCGGAACCGTCCGCGTCACCCCCGGCTCGGACCGCAAAAGCGTCGAGTCGAAGCTCGAACAGGCGCTCCTCACCATCTCAGCCCTCGCACGCTCGGAAGGCATGATCTCGGACATGGAAACCGGCAAAGTGGTCTCGGCGTCCCTCGACCGGTTCATGGCGGCGGTCGGCGCCGCCGCCGGCGGCGCCGCGGAAACAACTATCGAGGTCTTCGCAAGGGGCGACACACGCATCGCCGACAGGCTTCACGTGGATTTCAGGATCGTGGACTGAATGGACGTCCGGCTCTTCAAGCTGATAGTGTTCGCCGCGACCGAGGCGGCGCTCGCGATCGCCTGGCTCGCCGCGCGCAGGATAAGCGACCCAGCCCACTCCATCCACTTCCTCGACACACTCTCCGCGCTTCTCGCGGTCTCCATCCCGCTTTTCCTCCTCCTGCCGGAAGACAACTGGGTCTGGATACTCGAGGAAGACCCCAGGGCGCGCAAGATCAGCGCGCGCTCCAAAGCCGTCAAACATCTCCACCTCTCCATGCTCTACCTCTTCGCCCTCGGCTACGCCGCCCTCGCCCTCTGCCTCGCGGCGCTCATTAATAACCCCCCGCACGGACGCCTCCTGTGGCTCTTCATCGCCGGCGCGGGCGCCGCCGCGGGAATATTCTGCGCCTTCAGAAACTACCACAACGTCATCGGCAACGAATCCCTTTTCGCACTGTCGTGGGACAGAAAAGCACCGTTTCCCGAAATATTCGTGGGATTGAGAGTCTCCAGAAAACCGGTGTTCTTCTACTCGCGCCGGCTCATCGTCTCCCTCGTGCTTCTGTTCCTCGCTTCCGCGGGAGCGCCCTGCGCCTACTACTTGAGATTCAGCGCGCAGGCAGTCCCCAGCGACCCGGAAAAATTCGTCGTCACCACAACCGCGCTCGCCCTCGCTCTCTCCTTTGGAACCTGGACCGCGGCGATGTATACTTCTTTTCAAATCCTCTTCGCCCGCCGTCTCGAACGGTGGCTAAGGGACGTGAAGAAAATCCCGCAGACGGGAGGAAATCATGGCTGACGCCACGGACTGCCTCGGAATCCTCAACGAACAGAAAAAAAACCTCGCCAGAATCATCGAATCGCTCGACGAGAGCCTCGACCAGGCGCTCAAACTCGTCCGCGGCACGCGGGGCGCGGTCTACGTCGCAGGCGCCGGAAAGAGCAGACCCGCAGCGGAAAAGATCGCCTCCTCGCTGCGCACAGCCGGACGAACGGCGCTGTTTCTCGACCTCCACGGCGCCGAACCCGCCGAAACCGCGCCGATTTCACACAGGGACCTCGTCATCGTCGTCTCGCCCACCGGCGAGTCCGCCGACCTCATCCGCCTCCTCCCCGCGCTGCGAAAGAAGAAAGTCAAGGTCATCGCCATAACCTCCTCGCCACGCTCCGGCATCGCGCGCTTCAGCGACCTCGTCGTCCGGACCAAACTCCCCTCGGACCTCGCCGACTCGATGATCGCCTTCTCCCCGACCCTCTGCGCTCTTATCGCCGGCGAAACCATCGCCATGACCCTCATACGCGACGCCGTCTCCGGCGCGCGCGGCGCCCCTCCCGTAATCGAACCGCCCGACGCCGCCTTCACCGTCGCCGACATCATCGCCGTCCGCCCCCGCAACCCCGTCGCCGCCAAATCGGTCATCGTCAAAGACTCACTCCTCGAACTGACCTCCAAGGGTCTCGGCGCCATCTCAATCGTTGACGACGACGGCAGACTCGCCGGCATCATCACCGACGGCGACGTCAGACGCCTCCTCCAGCGCTCACAAGGCTCTCTCACGAGACTCTTCCTCACGAGCGCCGACAAAGTCATGACCCCCAACCCAAAACGCATATCCCCCGAAAAAAACGTCTTCGACGCCCTCGAACTCATGGAATCGGCGGCGATCACCGTCCTCCCAGTCGTTGACTCAGATAACAGACCCGTCGGCATGATCCACCTCCATGACCTCGTCCAGGTCGGGCTTCTCAGAAAGAAACTGAAAAAATCGCCGGGAAATGCACGAAGAAAAAAATAATCCAGCCGCCGCCGCCGCCGCCGCGCTCGTTCTAATCATCGCCGCCGCGGCGCTCGCCGCGCCGAACGCGCGCCCTTCGAACGTGCGCTCGAAACAAGCCGCTGCACGCAGCGCGCTCCCGGTCGTCAGATACGCACTCGAAAAATACGCCCGCCGGCACGCCGGCGTCTTCCCCCCAACACACATGGTCATCGGCGGAAATTCCCCCGGCGACGTCCTCATCAAGGAACGCTGCCTCGAACGCTACCCCCCAAACCCGTTCAGCCGAACCCACGCGCCAATCAGAAACCACCCCGCCGAGGACCCCTCCCCAGGCGACTTCGTCTACCGCCGCTCCCCCGGGTCCGTATACACCTTCCACCTCTCAGCAAAGGGCGCCGGACCGACGGAAAAAGACCGGAAGAATTCCATCAGGCGCTGACATAATTACTAGGGGAGCAGTGAATATGTTGCCTAACAGGGTTGGCTCCTTATCAGAGTGTGGACCGGCAGTGTAATCTGTTTCATGCTCCCCGTAATAATTATTCGAGACCGTATAGTGGGACAGGCTTCCAGCCTGTCAATCCCGCCGCCTGTCTGCCGCAAGGCAGGCCGGCTAGGCAGGCAAACAAGTCTGCCTCTATCTGCCTACAAGGCATTGACAAGGCGCTCAGTTTTGCCCTATATTCGGTACAACAATTGGAGACGAATCTTTAGGTTCTTCCACCGGGATTGTACCGAAAGTCGGTGTTTGGCGAAGAAGAAATGGAGAATTCATCGCGAGGTTTTCTTGTCGGCGGCGCTGACGGGGTTGTTGGGGCTTGCCCGCGCGGCGGGTGCGGGTGCACGTTTACGGCGTTTTGGTTATGGGTCTTCCTTTGACGCTGCCGCCGCGGAGCATCATCGGCGTCTGGCGCACAAGAACGCCTCTTACGAACATCGCGCCGCGCGACAGGTTCCTGTTCACGGGCGCCTCTCCCGCCGCCATCTGCACGAGTTGAAATACGTGATACGCGGGCTTCCTCAGCGCCGGCAGCAGCGCCATCCCGGAACACAACGTCTGGAGGCATCCGGCGCAGTACGTCACCACCGCGTCAGCGCCGGTTCTCCGAGCCTCCATCACCGAGCGGACCGTCGCGCGACCTATCCAGTACGGGTGGTACATTCTTCCGGGGGGGAACCCGCCTCCTATGCCGCAGCAGTACGAACACTCCTTCGCGTGCGCCATCTCCCTCACCTCCACCCCGAGCCTCTCCAGTATCTTCCTCGGCAGCGAGTAATAAGCCTCGCCTAAAACCTTGCCGTAACACGAGTCCTGAATCGTCGCGCTCATCCCCAGACGCCTCTCAATTCTTATCTCTCCGCCCTCTATCCTCTCCCACAGCCACGGCAGGAACGACGTCACCTGCACCTCCGCTTTCAGCCCGAAACGTGGAAGCACGTTCGTGAACATGTTGTACCCCGCGTTGCACAGAACCATCATCCTCTTCGCCCGTAATTTCTCCAGAAACAGGTTCAGGCGCGCGGCGCTCTCCTCGAGCCGGTCGAACATACCGGTCCTGTAGTACATCTCCCCGCAGCAGTATTCGGGCGCACCCCTTATGTTCAGGTCTTTCAGGAACCCCGCGCCGGCGAGATACGGCGACGTGCACATGTTGCATCCGGGGTAGGCGAACTCCTCGCACGGACTCGTGTCCGCCCACCTCTTCAGCGTCCTCTTCTCGTCCGCGGGAAGCCGGCGGATGACGTACGTGCGGAAGTTTTCCTCCTCGTGGGGCTGGAAGTGAAGCGCCCTGCGCGGCATGCCGCGCGACCGGTACTCGCCGCGGAAGCGCTCGATGAAGAGCTGTGCGGGGTTTGCCTGGTTCGGGCAGACGAGGTTGCACGCGAAGCACGACTCGCATCGCCGCAGCACGTGCTTTCCCGCTCCGCCGCCCCGCATGGCGCGCATCTCCGCCCGCGCCCCCGCCTCATCAAGCCCCATCACCGGGCAGTTCATAAGGCACCGCCCGCATTCCTCGCAGGCGTCCCGGTCGTACGGCTCGAAAAACCTGCCGGGCGTTGGGGTTTCCGGTGTCATCCCGGCGTGCGGCATGAGACCCTCGTGATGTGGCTCACGGCGTGGAGGAGCCGGCGGGTGTTCCTTATCTCGAAGACAGCGTCGCAGTACGGCTCGTATTTCCCCATGACGCTGTCGTCCTGGTCCCAGCCGGACCGCGATTCGGGGTTGAGCCAGACGAGTCCGTGCGCCCTGCGGCGGACGTCTTTGAGTATCCACGCCCGCGGGTCCGCGTAGTTCGTGCGCGCGTCGCCGAGGACGATCACTGTCGTGCGCTTGTTCACGATGTGACCGAAGCGCTCGTGGAAGCGGAGCAGGGCAAGCCCGTAGTTGGTGTGGTCGGCGACGGCGATGACTTTGTTGTTCATGACGTCCGCGAAGGCGGCGCCGGAGTCCCTCCGGTTGAACAGGCTCGTCACCTCGCCCAGTTCGCTCACGAATACGAAACTCCTGACCCGCGCGAAAAGCTCCTGGACGCAGTAAACGAAATGCAGCATGAGGCTGGAGGCGTAGCGGACGGACTCCGAGACGTCGCACAGAACGACGATCTGGCGTTTCTTCTTCCGTTTCCATTCGAACGCGGCGTGAAAGGGGACGCCCCCGTGCCGGACGTTCCGGCGGAGCGTCTTCCGGACGTTGAGCTTTCCCCGGCGGTGAGTGCGCGTGCGGGCGGAAACGATTGTCTTCATCTTTTCCGCCAGCTTCTTCACCGCGTCCTTCATAAGGCGTTTCTCGTCCTCGGTGAGCGTGAAGAAGTTCTTGTCCAGAAGCGGTTCGAGGGCGGGCTTGCGGAGGGCGTCCGCCCTGTTCCGCCTGCGCCTTCTGCGCACGTGTTCCCTCACCGTCTCGGGAAAGCCGCTTATGAGGTCCCGAATCAGCCTGTCGGCTGCGTCGCGGGCGGTGGAGGGCGGTTCCATCCTCCGCAGCGTGTCGCGGATGCGCTCAAGCTGCCCCGACGCCTTCCCCCAGTTCATGTGCGAGAGCAGGCGGTGGGCGTACGGGTTGTCCTGAAAGGCATATACGATCGAATCAATTCCCGCGGATTCGTCCGCCTGCGCGAGAATGCGCTGAAGCGCGGCGGTGTCGTTTTCGATCAGTGCGAGCGCGAGCGCTTCGGGCGCTTCGCCCGAAAGCGCCGGCAGGTTCCGCAGCCATTCGGGTCCGCGGCGCGCCTCGTCCCGGAAAGCGGCGTGAATCCTCGAGAGCGCCCCCCACTCGTTGAAGAAGAAGACCTCGAAGAGCTCGTCGAACAGTTCCGCCTCGGCGGAGGACTTCACGAGGGTAGCGCGGAGCGTGTTCCTGAAGGTTTCACGGTCGGCGACGCCGGTGTGAACGAGTCCCCCGAAGCAGTCCAGGGTTTCGAGCGGCGATACCCGGCACCCGTTCCTGCGGAGCAGTTCAATGAAGTTCAGGATTTTCCGTTCCATGGGCGGCGCGGAGGAGTGCGGGGAGGCGTTTGCGCGCCTCCTCTATGTCCTCCTCGAATTTCAGGACGACGTTGAGGGTGCTGTTCAGCAAATCCTCCGTGAGGGAGGCGGCGCCGATGATGACCAGCGCCGCCGCCCAGTCGAGCGTCTCGCTGATGCTCGGCGTCTTCTTGAGATCGAGAGTCCGGACGGACTGCACGACCGAGACGATTTCCCGGGCGAGGCGCTCGCCGGCGCCCGGCACTTTCAGGCGCACGATCCGAAGTTCCTGCTCGTGCGAGGGGTAATTTATGAAAAGGTACAGGCACCTCCGCTTCAGGGCGTCCGACACCTCCCGCGTGTTGTTGCTTGTCAGCACCACGAACGGGACGTGCGCGGCGCTGATAGTCCCGAGTTCGGGTATCGAAACCTGAAAATCACTCAGTATCTCAAGGAGAAACGCCTCGAACTCCGGGTCGGCCCGGTCCACCTCGTCAATCAGAAGCGCCGTCCGCTTCTCCGCGGTGATCGCGCGAAGAAGCGGCCGCGGCAGAACGAACCTCCGCGAGAAGAACACCTCCTCCTGGCTGGAAATCCGCTCCACCGCGCCCGCAAGGGTCTCCGCCCCGCCTATAAGCTCGTCTATCTTCTCCTTCAGTATCTGCGTGTAAAGCAGCTGCTTCCCGTATTCCCACTCGTAGAGCGCCTTGGTCTCGTCCAGTCCCTCGTAGCACTGAAGCCGGATCAACTCGGCGCCCATGACGTCCGCCGCCGTCTTCGCAAGCTCGGTCTTCCCGACACCCGCCGGTCCCTCCACGAGTATCGGCTTCCCCATCTTCTCCGCTAAAAAAACGGCGGTCGCGATCTCGTTCCCGCAGATGTACTTCTTCTTCTCAAACTTATCCGCGACGTCGTCCACGCTCTCGAACATGTCCGGCTCTCCCTTTCGGGCTTCCGCGCTTTCGCTTCGCCCTGCCTTTATTGTCAGCCGTTATACATGCAGAATCCGAATCCGGGGAATTCACACTGATTTTTCATAAATAGTGAACCGCAAAGGCGCAAAGGGCGCAAAGAAAAGAAACATGTAAATTATGCTTTTTCCTCTCCGTGCCCTGTGTTTTCATCGTTTTTTATGAAACTGTGGGGTTCAGACCGCCGCCGGCTCCCCGGATGAATAATCCCGGCTCAAAGCCCTCCCTGGACGCCGAACACCTTCACCGCGCCGTCCCCGGCGTCCAGCACGAAAAGCCTCCCGAGGCGGTCCACGTGGATCATAGCCGCCGAGTCCACCGCGCCGCCCGTCTCTATCTCGCCAGCCGGAAACCCGAACGAGTCGAACACGCTTATCTTCCCGTCGAAATCGTCGTACACCCAGATGTTGCGGCGCGCGTCCGCCGACACGAGACTGCACCTTACCTCCGACCGGGCGACCCTGTCATCGCCGCCGAAAACGCCGAGGTATTTCCCCTCCGGGGAAAATTTCTTTACGTCCCCGGCTTCGTAGTCGGCTATGTACACCGCACCCGTGTAGTCAACGGCAACGTCCGTCGCCGACTCCAGCCGCGGCGCCTGTCCCTTCTCCCCGCGACGCACCTCGAAAACCGGCTTTCCGTCGCTTGAATACTTCGACACCGCGCCCGCGTCGCTGTCCAGAAAAACGAGGTTCCCCTGCCTGTCGCACAGCAGCCTCTCCGCGCCGCCCGGAAACGCCCGCGACCGATCCCTGTCTATCCTCCCGTCCTCGCGCAGAACCCTCACTCCCTCCGCCGTGCCGACGTAGAAGTACCCTCCGCAGCCGGCGACCGACAGGGGTGTCTTCGCCTCTCCGAAAATCTCTATCTCGCGCAGCGACGACCCGTCGAACGTGTTGAAAACGCTCAGCCTCAACGGCGCCTCGCTCAGCACCGTCAGCGTCCCGGTCGTCTCGTCCACGTGCGCCGAATGTATCACCTGGAACCGCCCGGAACCCCCAAACCCGCGCACCTCGTACAACGGCTTCAGCCCTCCATCCTCCCCGGCGCGGAGCGCGAAACCCGAAATAACGGCGACGAACGCCGAAACCGCCGCAATCTTCTTCATGATCGCTATTTTACAGGTGAAATCCCGGCGGTTCAAACCCGCCCGGCTGAAGCGTTCCGAAGGGTCCGGGGCGCGTCACTCGGCAGGCGGCGGAGACGGCGGGGGAGGCGGTGTCATGGGCGCCGCCGCTCCCTCTATACCCTCGCCGACCTTCTTGAGGTTCTCCTCGTTTATCTCCAGCTTGTGTTTCTCCCTGGCAGCCGAAAGCACCTTGTTGACCGCTTCCTGCTGCTTCAGGTTCTTCAGCTTCGAAACGATCTCGGCTTTCACCTCTTCGAACGCCTTCTGCGTCATTTCCGTCCTGTCGTCGAGCCTGATGACGTGGAACCCGAACCTCGTCTTCACCGGATCGCTTATCTCGCCCTTCTCCATCCCGAACGCCGCCGCCTCGAATTCAGGCACCATCTTTCCGCGACCGAACCAGCCCAGGTCCCCGCCCCTCTCCTTCGACGTGCACGTCGAGCGCTCCCTGGCAAGCTTCTCGAACCTGCCGGGGTCTTTGGCAAGCTCGCGCCGTATCTCAACCGCCTCCTCAAGGGTTTCCACCAGTATATGGCTCGCCTTCACCTGACCCCCCGAAAACTCCGCGGCGTTCTCCTCGTAGTACTTCCGCGCGTCCTCGTCGCTTACCTCCAGCCCCTTGAGTTTCTCCTGCATGAACGTCTGCGCGAGCAGCTGGTTCTCGGCGAGCTTCATTCTCGTCCTGAACCCCACCGATTCCGCCCCTCCGGCTTCCCTCGCCACCTCCGCGACCGCTATCGTCTCGTAAAACTGCTCGACGAACTTCCTTTTGTCCTCGTCGGTGGCGAGCTGCGGCCGGGCGTGCGCCGGGAGGCTCTCGATCATCGCGTTCAGTTCCTCCACAGTCAGAACCACGTTCCCTATCGTCGCGACCGCTTCCCCCCCCTGCCGTTCCTTCGCCTCCTTTTGAGCCGTGCCGCTGCACCCCGCAAAAAGAAAAAAACCAGCCGCAAACGCCGCGAACAGCCTCCTCATTTTCATGAGAACCCTCCCTGCCTTTTGTTTTCCTTGAGATCGGGATTCAGAAAAAAAGCTCACTTTAACTGCGAAAGCCGCTCCATCGGGCTGACTATGTGCGTGATCTTCACGCCGAAACTCTCGTCCACCACGACCACCTCGCCCCTGGCGACGAGTTTCCCGTTCACCATCACGTCTATGGTCTCGCCCGCAAGGCGCTCCAGTTCCACGACCGACCCGGGACCAAGCTCCAGGACGTCCTTCACCTGCATGTCGGTGCGACCCAATTCAACCACCACGGAAAGGGGCACGTCCAGCAGCGCTTCGATGTTCTTCTGCGAAAAATCCCCGGCGGCGGCTATTTTCGTGTAGTCCACCGCCGCGGGCGCCGCAGGCGCGTACGCCGCAGGCGCCGGTCCGGGCGCGGCTGCCGGCGCCGCCGCCTCCTCTCCGAGAAGCGATGATATATCTTCCTCGCTCACTTCGGGCGCCGCCTCTTGCGCAGGCGCCGCTTCCGCCGCCGCCTCGCCCTCACCCGCTCCAGCGGATTCGTCCGAAACGCTCGTTAAAAGCGCGTCTATCTCGTCCTGGTTCAATGTCGGTTCATCCATCTACCGCACCCGCTTTCGCTGAACGCGTATTCCCCCCGCAGCACTTGCCGCGCCGAAGCTTATCGTGTATGATAGACTTCATATTTTATAATGCGGATAATGTCAAGTAAAGACTTTATTTAAAAAATGCCGTCAGCCAGCCGCCGGTACGGAAAACCATGGAAATAGACGAAATTCTCAAGCTCGCCCTCGAATCCGGCGCATCGGACATACACTTCGCGCGCGGGCTGCCTCCCGTGTTCCGTATCAACGGCAAACTCGTGAAAACCAGCCTCCCGGCGCTCGAATGGGACGAACCCAGACGCCTCGTCTTCTCCATCATGACCGACAGCCAGAAGCATCTCCTCGGACACGAAAAGGAACTCGACTTCTCCCACAGCATAACAGGCGGGCGCTTCAGGGTCAACGCCTTCCACGACAGCCTCGGCGTCGTCGCCACCTTCAGGGTCATACCCCCGGAACCCCCCACCATGAAATCCATACTCATGCCCGAGGTCGGCTACCGCCTCGCGCGCCTGCGCAACGGGCTTGTTCTCGTCACCGGTCCCACCGGAAGCGGAAAGTCCACCACACTCGCCGCAATGGTTGACCTCATCAACAGCGAGCGCAGCGCCCACGTCATCACTCTCGAAGACCCCATCGAGTTCGTCTTCGGCAGCAAGAAAAGCCTCGTCCACCAGCGCGCCGTGCACATCAACACCAATTCCTTCACCTCAGGACTCAAGTCCGTTCTCCGCGAGGACCCGGACGTCCTCCTCGTCGGCGAAATGCGCGACCTCGAGACCATGCTCGCCGTCGTCACTATCGCCGAGACCGGTCCCCTCGTCCTCGCCACCCTCCACACCGTCAACGCCGCGCAGAGCATCGGGCGCATCGTCGAGGTCTTCCCCTCCTACCAGCAGCAGCAGATACGATACCAGCTCTCCGTCACACTCAAAGGCGTCATCTCTCAGCAGTTGATACCGAGGATTGACCGCCAGGCGCGCATCGCCGCCCGCGAGATCATGATCGTCACCCCGGGCATCGCAAACCTCATCCGCCAGGGACAGATACACCGCATCCCGGAAGCGATCAGAGCCGGCGCCGACCTCGGCATGATCTCAATGGACGACTGCCTCCTCTTTTACCTCAAAAAAGGATTTATCTCCCCCGAAGAGGCGGTCGCGCGCGCGTCCAACCCACGGGAGATGGAGGAGAAATTAAAAAACGTGTAACTATTGTCGCGTCAACCATAGAGTGACTTATTCGAGCCTTTTATATAATTGCAGGGCGGGGTCGCAGTACCCCGCCGAACGGAACAGCAGGGCGTGATAAATCGAATGTCGAATATCGAACGGGAAACCGCGGAATATCGAAGGAAAATGCAGGAAAAACTTCATCATTCGACATTCCCTGTTCGTTATTCGATATTCGTTTTTCAGCGCGATATATGACCGTTGATATGACACTATTTACCGATCTGAAGTGACGTGAGCGAAAGAGAAAGAGAATGATCAGGATAAGGCTCCATGACGGAGCATGGAGCCGGCAGAAAACGATGAATCTAAAATGTAGAACTCAGAATCTAAAAGGAAAGCTTTTATCATCTACATTCTGCATTGGTCATTCTACATTCTACATTCCTCCTTTAATGCTTCACTTGGCTGAACAGATACGTTTCTTGTTATCCGGTGTCTTGTTGTGCGGCTGAGGCGGGAAGCGGGACAGACGGCGCCATGACCATCCGCGAGACGGAACTCTTCAGAGACTTCACGGACGACCAGTTCCGCCGCTTCGGGGCAATAATGCGGGAACTCCGTCTGAAAAAGGGCGAGGCGCTCTTCGAGGAAAACGACCCCGGCGACGCCCTCTTCATCGTCCACACGGGCGCCGTCCGCGTCTTCAAACGCCTCGACAGGGAAAAGGGAACCGAAAAATCGCTCGCCCTCCTCGAATCCGGCGCCTGCCTCGGCGAGATGACCATTCTCGACGGCGCCCCCCGCTCAGCCTCCGCGCGCGCCGAGCTGGACGCTTCCATCTACAGGATCGGGCGCGGCGAGTTCCTCTCCCTCCTGAAAAGCGATCCCGATTCCGCCCTCCGGCTCTTCCTCTCCTTCATGAAGGTCATCGGAGAGCGCCTCCGCCGAACCAACGAGGAACTCGTGGCGCTCTACGAAGTGGGGAGGATCATCAGCGCCGCCCCCCCCCTCAACGTGCTCCTCAAGTCAATACTCGCGCGCCTCATGTCGCTCGTCGGGTCGAAATTCGGCGCCGTCCTCGCCCTCAACGACATCGCCGGAATGCTCGAAGTCGCCGAGGCGCAGGGCGAGGGCTTCGACGCCGTGCTCGGTCTTAAAACCGGCGCGGACGAGGGGCTTGCCGGCGCGGCGCTCGCGCGGAAAAAAACACTGCGCATCGCCGGTCTCTCGACCAGCCCCGAATTCGGAAACTCGCCCCGCTTCGGGTACGAGAGGGAAAACATGCTGATCGTTCCCCTCGCGCGCGGCGACAAGCCCATCGGCGTCATACTCCTCGCCGACCGCGGCGACGGGCAGCCCTTCGACCCGGCAAACGAAAACCTTCTCCAGGCGGTCGCCTCGCAGGCAGCCGCCGCCGTCGAATCCGCCCTCTTCCACAAGGACGCCGCCGCCCGCGAACAGTTCGACCGCGTCTACTTCCATTTCTGACGCCGGGGCGCGATCCCCGAAAGCTTATGAATTACAACTCAAACATAGCGGGCGGCGTATTCTTATGTTATTTTTTATATGGAGTGCGACGATTTATCGCCGCTTTGCCTTTGCCGGGAATTAATTCCCGGGACCGGATTACTCAGCCCGGTGAACAACCCGGTCCGTTAATCGCTGACGGCTCGAAATTTTAGCGCCGGAACTACGGTCTTCGAATGATATCCGGAACGGAACTTCTTAAACACAGGCACAAATGGGATTACTTGTGGGAACCGATCTTCGAACGCCTTGAAAACGGAAGCATAACCTCGGTGCTGAACATAGGCGGCGGACCGTCGCTCGAGTGGATTGATCTGGTGAAAAAGTATGGAATAAGACTTCACGTCGTTGACGAATACGAAGGTCATGGAAGCAGCGCGCAAAACCTCGACGCGCTCGAGAGAATCATCTCTGAAGAAGGGCTGCGGGACCTTGTGTCATACGAGAAATGCGACGTTGTGAAATGGAATTGCTCCTCAAGGGATTTTGATCTCCTCTACGCGAGGAATTCCCTTCACCACATTATCCCTCACGATAATGACTCGGGGAAAAAGCTCAGCCTTCTTTTTGCCAAATTTCATGATATTACAAAAGACAAAGGCTTCTTTTACATCAGAGAGGTAGGGCGAATAAACTACCTGAAACACTTTAAAAGGATGCTCCCCAAATCAATGAGGGAAATTCACTACGAGAGCAAAACCAACGTTGAGGAATACACCGGCTGTCTCGGCGCCGCAGGATTCTCCGTCGAAGAAATAAAATATTACGTCCCGGCGAAGTTAAAACACTTCAGACCTTTCCTCTCAAACAAGTTCGCCAACGTATTTTTAACGTCGGCATTCATGATCCTCGCGGTGAAAAGGTGAAGTCGGAACGCTCTTCAAGCCAGCGGCGCCCTTGACGCGGCGACACCCGTTCCGTAAAATCATACCACGTGGAAAATCAGAAATAGAAACGAAATCACGAGTAGATGAAAATACTTCTGATCGATCCCCCCTACGCGATTTTCACCGGCTATGACAACAGGTACTTCCCCGTCGGGCTGAGCTGCATCGGGTCGGCGCTGAAACGCGGCGGTCACGACGTCGTCGTTTACGACGTTGACAGGGAAAAGAAAGACGTCGGCGATCTCAATTTCAGCGAGGAATATCAGAGACTGAAAAATTATCAGAAGGAAATAAACCGCGGCACTAATTCCGTCTGGGAGGGAATAGGAAGGGTCGTCGCTGATTATTCCCCGGACGTCATCGGCATAACGGCGCTGACCATGAAATTCGGGTCCGTTCTGAAGACCGCCGAGGTGTGCAAAAAGACCAGACCCGCCGCCAGGGTCATCGTCGGCGGACCTCACGCGACCGACTGGCCGGACATCTGCTTTCAGTCTCCTCACATAGACGTTTGCGTGTCCGGCGAAGGGGAACAATCCGTTGTCCTGATTCTTGAAGCGCTCGAAAACGGACGTGAAAACCTGGAGGGAATTCCCGGCGCGTCGTTTAAACGCGGCGGCGAAGTCGTTCTTAGAAAAGTCACGCCCTACGTAACGGAACTCGACGAATGTCCCTGGCCGGGAAGGGAACTGCTTTTAAATCAGCATAAATACACTTCCGAGGACATGGGCGTGATTATGACCTCGAGGGGATGTCCCTACAACTGCGGATTCTGTTCCCATCCCCCGAAGGTGCGTTACAGGAACCTGGACAACGTCATCGGGGAAATTAAACACGTGAAGGAAAGATATGGAACCCGTCTGTTTGCCGTCAAGGACGATTCGTTCACGGTCAGCAGGAAGAGAACGATGGAGTTCTGCGCGCTGTTGATTAAAGAAAAGCTCGCCGTAAACTGGGAGTGCTCCACAAGGGTCAATCTCATTGACGACGAACTGCTGAGCGTGATGCAGAAGGCGGGATGCAATACGGTGAAAGTCGGCATAGAGACCGGCAGCGAGAGAATCATGAAGGAAGTGAACAAGGGGATCACCCTCGAACAGGCGAAAAAAGCCGCCGACACGTTGAACCGGCGCGGTATGTTCTGGAGCGCCTACTTCATGTACGGTCTTCCGACCGAGACCAGGGAAGACATGCTGAAAACCCTCGAATTCATGAAGGAACTCAATCCCCCCTACGCGGGACTCGGACTGTACGCCCCCGTGCCCAACACGCGGTTGTGGAACCTCGGACTTGAATTAGGGCTGATCGAACCGGACGTCGGTATCAACCACTTCTTCGACACTAACCCGAAGGACTATTTCTTCAGGGATTTTAAAAAGCGCGTCGCAAACCTTGACCACGGGGAATTCCTGGAGACGGCGGGGTTCCTGATGAAAGAGTTTAACGGGCATAACACCCACTGGACCAATATGCTGAGACGCGGCTGGTCGAGAAGAAAGGCGTATAAAAAAGACCCTAAACTGATGCTGGGCGACGTCCGGAAGGCGTTCAGGTGGGCGCTCGGCTCGCGCCGCGCCGCCGGCTCCTCATCCTGACTGAACCGCTATGGTTAAGAAAATCGCACTCTACGCAAGGGCGTACTCAGCGTACAGAATGAAAAAGACCACGCTGAACTATCCCCCGATTCAGGTCTCCATCGAGCCGACCAACGTCTGTAATTTCAAGTGCAGCTTCTGCAACCAGAGCGACCCGGATCACTTCGCCCTGAGAAAAGCCGGAAAAATCAGCCTTCAGGATTACGAAACCGTCCTGGACAAAATAAAAAACGAATGCGCAAACGTGAACATCATCAGCCTGACGCTGGACGGCGAACCGGCGCTCCATAAAGACCTGCCGCGGATGATCGAAAAAGCCAATCAAAAAGGCTTCTTTGTAAGATTCTCCTCGAACGGCGCCTTGATCGACCGCGCCTTCCTTCAAAAAACAGGAAACCTCTCTTACCTGATTTCCGTTGATTTCTCCCTCGATAAAAGCGGTTTCGAAAAAAACAGGGGCGACTGGCCGCTGGTCGAGGCGAATTTAAAGGACTCGGTCGCCTACCTCGGCGTCAACAAAAATCTCCGCCTCGAAATTTTCGAAAACTCCGCGTACTACGCCGGGCAGGATGGAGCAGCCTCAAACCTCAGACTGATGAAAAAGCACTTCGGAAAAACGCCGGGATTGACCTACGGTCTCCGCGTGTATCACAAGATAATAGACGGAAAACCGCCCGTGCCCTCCGGCGGTAAATATTACGGCTGCTTCTATCCCTGGACGTCGCTGACCGTCGCCTGGAACTGCGACGCCGTTACCTGTTGCAGGGACCTTGACGGAAAATACGTCTTGGGAAACCTGCTCCAGTCCTCCATAGATGAGGTCTGGAACGGTAAAAAGTACCTGCTCCTGCGGGAAGCGATCCTGAAACGGGATCTGGAGCCGATTCCCTCATGCGCGTCATGCGACCTGCCCTATGACGACCGCAGAAACAGCTGGAACTACATAATCCGGAAGGTATCGAGGAAATGGTAGGGGCGGCGCCGGTCGGAGCGCCCCCCCCTCAAAACCCCATCATCTCCAGGGCTTTCCGTGAAACAGCCTCCGGCGGGATGGACGTGAGGCACAGCAGGGGCGCGTCCGTCAGCCTGCATTCCGGCTTGTAGCACGGAGCGCACTCGAGCGGCGTGTGGAAGACGGCGGAGGCGCCGCCCACGAGCGCCGCCCGCGCCGGGTCCGTGCTTCCGAAAATCCCTATGGTCGGAACGCCGGACAGGGACGCGATGTGCATCAGCCCCGAATCGTTGCTCACGAACACCGAACACCTGCGAACGAGCGCCGCCGCCTGCCGCAGCGTCGTCTCGCCCGCCGCGATCACCGCCGGCCGCCTCATCCGCCCGGCTATCGCCTCCGCGCGCCCCCTCTCCTCGCGGCTCCCGAATATCGCCACGCTCGTCCCGGGAACCTCCATCAGCGCGTCCCCCACGCGGGCGTAGTTCCCCACGTCCCACTGGCGCGACCGCCACGCCGTCCCGGGATTGAGTCCCGCCAGTTTCGCCTCCGGCTCGACGCCGCGCACCGTGAGAAAATCCTCCGCGAAACGCTCGTCCTCCGGCGTCGTCCAGAACTCGAACTCGTCCTTCTCCGGAACTATCCCCGCCGTTGCGATGATGTCGTACACACCATCCAGCCCCCGCGGCGGACGTT
>JBFMFE010000180.1:0-3501 GCA_040752295.1 bacterium | reverse complement strand
CCCCTCGTCGGCGAGCAGCACGTTGAAAAACGCCTCCTTCACTTCACCCGTCACCTTCAGCCGCACCCTCTTCACCTCTAACAGGTCGCGCTCGTGTCCGAGCCGGGACACCTTCACCCTCCCCCCAAGCCGCCCGAACGTGTAAAGCGGCTTCGTCACCACGAAATCCAGCGTCCGCGTCTCCTTCTCGCTCACCTGAACGCTCGCCACCGTCGGCTCGTACGTCAGAAGAACGCTGTCGCTCGCCCCCGCCGGCGCGTCACCGATGAGTATGTCCGGCGGCGGCGATTGATTCAGCGAGATGAAGTTCGTCCTGGGAGTCAGAAACAGGGAACGGAACGTGACCGCGTCCTCCACCCTCCGCCAGCCGCCTTGAAGTTTGGCGGTGAACCCCCGCGATGCGCGCGCCTCCTTCCATTCCCCCCCGCTTATCCCGACGCCCGCCCGCGCCTCCTGAAGCTCGCGGTTGTTCTCGAGCGCCTCCGCAAGCGCCTCGTCGAGCGTCAGCACGTCCCCGGAATCGAATTCCGCCGCCCGCGCCGGAAACACCGCGAGCGCCGCCGCCGCCAGAAGCGCCGCCGCCGCCGCGGCAGTCGTTTTTCCCACGATGCGCTCACCTTCTTTCGCTTTTTTCGCGCCGCGTCTCTTTCCCCGCGGGGGAACCCCCGCCGCGGGCGCTTTTCTCCCGCCCCCCCGCGCGCGCCCCCGGGCGGCCAGCTAAAACGCCCTCGAGATAAACCCGCACTATGGCGTCCGACACCTCTTTCAGCGTCGCCGTCTCGCCGGGCGAGTCCCCGTAGTCCGCCCAGAATACGCAAAGGTGCCCGAGCAGCGCGGCGTGAAGATACGGATCGAGGCGCCTGAAACCGCGCTCCCGGACGCCCTCCGAAAGTATCCCCCCGACCATGTTTAGATAATCCGCCTTCAGCCTTTCGAGCTTCGCCCTCTCGTTCTCCCCCATGCCCGGCGCCTTTATCTCGCGGTGAACGACGCGCGACTCCTCTCTGTACCGGTCCAGGAACTCCATCTGCGTGCGTATCAGAATCTCCAGCTTCCTCACGGGGTCGCGCTCCTTTTCGACGGCAAGGGTGATCGCCTCCTTCATCATCGCAAGCCCTTCCTCGATGACAAGGATGAGCATGTCCTGCTTGTTCCTGACGTATTCGTAAACCGTTCCCTTGGCGATGCCGGAGGCCTTCGCGACCTCGCGCACGGTCGCCGCGTGGAACCCCTTTTCGGCGAAGACCCTCGACGCGCCCTCGAATATCTGCTTGCGCCGCAGCGCGCGTCTGCGTTCCACGATCTCCCCGCGCGTGAAACGCGGGGTCGTCCCGCCGCCCGTCCGGCGCTTCCCGTCGTCCGCGCCCGGTGTTGCGTCCGGTTTTATTTCTCCCATGCCGCTCTCCCGCGTGGGCGGGTCTTTTCCCGCCGCTTCCGCCGGGCAGCCCCGGCTGGACCCTGCCGCGCCGGCTGGAATCAACCCGACCGGTCGGTTCAATTATACCGCCCCACGCCGCCGGGTCAACACCGTTCACGGAAAAAAATCCGCCGCCGCCCAGCCGCTCCGATCTTCAGCACCCCGCTTCTTGAAATTTTTGTTTGCGGGTTAAGAAAATGGGTTATACTTAAGTGGAAACGATTTTTCATTCGGCAGAACCGGTCGGCGGCATGGAACTCCGGCAGGAAACATCTCTGAGACAGACGCTTCTGATCACGCCGCAGCTGCTTTTGGCACAGAGATTGCTGCAACTTCCCACAATCGAACTCCGCAACGAGATTTTAAGGGAAATAAACGAAAACCCCGCGCTGGAACTGGACGAAGTCCCCACGTGCGTTTTCTGTCACCGCCCCATCCCCGACGGAGAAACGAGGTGCCCGGAGTGCGGACGGCGGGAACCCTCCCAGGAGGATAAGGAACTCGACCGCTTCATGGAACTCCACACCTCGGATTACGACTGGGAAGATGCGCGGCAGCGCAGCTACTACGACGGCGACGAGCGGAGCCATTTTCCCGATTTCATCTCCGCGGGCGGCTCGTTTCACGACTACCTACTCCACAACTTCCACACGCTGAACTACCCGAAGGAACTGGAGGAACTCGGCGAATACCTCGTGTACTCCATAAACGACGACGGGCTGCTCGAGTTCGACCCCGCGGACGCGCGCGAACGCTTCGGGGTTTCCGATGAGCAAATCGCGACGATGATCTCCATCATCCAGACGCTGGAGCCTGCGGGAGTGGGGGCGCGCAACCCCCGCGAAGCGCTCCTCATACAGCTCGCGGCGCTCGAGCAGGAAGGCAAAACCGACCCCCACGCCCGGCGCGTCATCGCCGAATGCTTCGACCGCCTCGGAAAAAACAGGCTCGAGGACGTCTCCGCCTGCCTCGGCATACAGGCGGGCGAGGTCAGAAAGTCCCTCGACTTCATACGCGCCAATCTGAACCCCTACCCCGGACGCGCGTACGTCCACGCCGCGGCGGGCGGCGTGGAGTTCGTGCGCCCCTCCATCGTCATCAAGTACAACGGCAAAAAGCTCACGTACGAGGTGCTTGACCTCGCCGACTTCAGGCTGAAGATCAACCCGCATTACGGCGAACTCTACGCGCGCCAGAAAAACGGCGACGCCGTCATGGACAGGGACGAAGCCGCCCACGTGAAAGAGTACATCAGACGCGCAAAGTCGTTCCTCGACGGCATAAACATACGCCGCCAGACCCTCGAAAAAATCGCCGCCGCCCTCTGCCAGCAGCAGAGGGACTTCCTCATCAACGGACTTCCCTCATTCAACGACAGCCTCACCCAGTCGCGCCTCGCCTCCCTGATCTCCGTGCACGAGTCCACCGTCTCGCGCGCGATGTCTGGCAAGTTCGTTCGCGTCCCCAGCGGCGAAACCCTCAGCTTCGATTTCTTCTTCGATTCATCCGTCAGACCAAAGGAGTACATGAGAAACTTCATCTTGAATGAAAACCCGGAAAACCCTCTCACCGACACCGAAACAGGAAGGCTTCTTCGCGAAAAAGGCTTCAAATTAGCCCGCCGTACCATCGCCAAGTACCGCGAGGAACTCAGAATACCTTCCTCTTTTCAGCGAAGGAGGTCGAACTCAAAGGACGATGGAACTGGATGAGAGAGCCGTAAAATTTCACACGCTCGGCAACTCCCTGCTGGCGGAAAAGAAATACAACGACGCCATAACCCAGTACATGAAAGCCGTCGAGATCGAACCCCGCTACGCTTCCGCCTTCTATCACCTCGCCGAGGCGTACGAGGCGAAGAGACTCGATGACAAGTCCATCGCCTTCTACCTGAAAGCGATAGAGCTTAACCCCTCGTTCGCGGAGATACACATACAGTCGGGACTGGACACGCTCATCGCCGGACCCCTCGGCGCGGCGGTGGCGGAGTACAAAAAAAGAAAGACCGGCGGCGACGCGGCGGGACAGACCCCTCCCGCGGAAACGGGCGCGCAGCCGACCCCCCTGAAAGCCGGGGCGCCGCC
>JBFMFE010000179.1:0-9583 GCA_040752295.1 bacterium | reverse complement strand
GGCAGGGGCACGGGCACGCACACGGGCAGGGGTGAGGGCAGGCACACACGGGCAGGAGCGCGGGCACGGGATAAAAAAAAGAATAATAAGGTATGTTTCACTTACAACTTATGAAAGCATTTCTCTCAATGTGTTCGTGTAAGAATCTAAACAGTTACGAAAACGGATTGTTCAAACGGCGTGAATAATTCGAAAACGGACGAATGAACCGCGCCCCGGTGAAAATACCCCAAAGATCAGGAGCGCTGAAAATCCTCCTCGCCGCGGCGGCGCTCGCGCTCCTCTGGTTCTTGACTTACTCGTTCAACCAGTTCGCCTACAGGCGCGCATACCTCAACCTCCTGCGCGGAAACCTCCGCGCCGCCGAGACGCTTCTCAAATCCGTCGTCTTCCACGAACCCCTCTTCTACATTCACCACGGAATCATGGGGCAGAAAGAAACACTCGAAGCCTTTCGCGAAACCCGCCGCCATATCGTGGACAGGCTTCTCTTCGTCGTAAACGCCGGCGCGCCCGTCATCTCGTCCCCCGCCGCCGCCGGAAACGCGATCTACTTCGGCAGCAACGCCGGCACGCTCTTCAAGATTGACGCCCGCTCCGGCGAAATCATCTGGGAGCACCGCGCGCGCGGCGCCGTCGAAACAAAACCCCTCCCCGCGCGCGGCAGGGTCTTCTTCGCCGCCCACGACGGCATCCACGCGCTTGACGCGCGCTCCGGAAAAAAACTCTGGTTCGCCCCCGTCCGCTGGGCGGAATCCTCGCCCGCGCTCCGGCAGGGCGCAATCCTCGCCGGAACCGACGACGCACGCCTCATCGCCCTCGACGCCGCGTCCGGCGAACCCCTCTGGGAATTCCGCGCCGCCGGTCCCGTCGAATCCTCACCCGTCGTCTCTAACGGCGCGGTCTTCTTCGGCTGCAACGCGGGCGTAGTCTATTCGCTCGACGCCGCAACCGGCAGGCTCCTCTGGTCGCGTCCCCTCGGCGGAAGGGTCGAAGGCAGGCTCCTCGTACACGGAGGCGCCCTCTTCGCCGGCACAACAGCGGGCGCGGTCTACGCCCTCGACCCTGATAACGGAAAAATCCTCTGGATGAAACGCCTCGGCGAAAAAGTGGAGGACGCGCAGCCGGCGGGTCAGGGCGGCGTCATCGTCATCGGCACATGGAAAGGCAGCGTCATCGCACTCTCCGCCGGCGCCGGAGACGTCCTCTGGAAGTTCTCCGCCCGCGCCCCCGTCGAGTCGCCCCCCGTCATACACGACGGCGTCGTCTATGCCGGCGCCCACAACGGGTTCATCTACGCCCTCGACCTGCGCACCGGCGCACTCCTGTGGCGCTTCCTCACGGGATGGGACATTGACGAATCGTCGCCCCTCATCCTCGGCGACGTCCTCTACGTCGGAAGCTGCGACGGCAGGCTCTACGGAATTGGAATCGGCGTCGGGCGTTAACCAGCCCTTACTCTATCCACTCAGCCGGTCCGCTGATGAAATACCCGCTCACGGCGGCGAAGGCGTTCGACCCGTCGCGTTCGGCGACCCAGACGTCCCCGTTCCGCACGAACGCGAGCCACGTCCCGTCCGGACTCCACACGGGAAACTCGCCCTCGACCGGCTCGCCCGTCGTGGAAACAAGCTCCGCCCTTCTCCTCGTCCCGGTCCTCAGATCGAATATCCCGACGGCGTCGGTCATCCCCTGCTGCGCGACGATCAGTTCCCCGCCGTCCGGCGAAAGGTCAACGTGCGCGACGCGCGCCCCCCCGATGCCTCCGGCGATTCCGGTCTCCACGTCGTCGAAGCTCCCGCGCGCCGGACCGGCGGCGCCGCTCCCGGCGTCAATATCCACAAGGCAGTTTGTGTCCGGCGCGTCCGGGTCCCCGCATTCGGAGAGCACGGCTGTCAGCCCTCTCCCGTCCGGGCGCCACGCGTATGCGGACACCGAGCGCGAACCGGCGAGAATCTCCGCAGCCTTCGCGTCGGTGGAAATCACCCAGAGGTGATTGTCCTCGTAGCTTCTGCCGGCGATGAAGGCGATGTTTTCGCCATCGCGCGAGAAGGAGAGTGAGATTTTGAATTCCGGCGACGAGAACACCTTCTCCGCCGTCCTCGACGCGGTCGAGATCACAACGACGTCGAGGTTCGCGCCGTTCCGCTCCACGTAGGCGGCGCGTGCGCCGTCGCGGCTGATCGCCGGCTGCACGGCTTTGCCGAACGCGAGCCTTTTGGCGCCCCCCGGCTCGACGAGCCACATGACGCCTTCGCCCGATAAGAAGAAGAATTTTCCCTTCAATTCCTCTCTCATCCGCCGCCATTCACCGGGAACAGGCGCCGGGACGAACAGGGGGGACTCGCCCTGCGACCAGTCAACGGAACCAAGGTCGTGCGCGGGCGGAAGCGGGATTTCGAGCGCGGGCGGCGGAACCGCCGCCTCGTGTTTTCGGGCTTTCGGTTCGGGTTCAGGCGCGGCGGTGGGCGTAAACGCTTCCGCCTTCGATTCGGCTATAAGGCGCGTGGAATCTCCTACCGGCGGCGCAGGCGCCCGGGCGCCGGGTTCCTGTTTCGGGGATGGCGTGATTGCGGGCGTCTCGCCGGGGGCGGCGGCGGCTTTTTCCCGGGGTTCAGTTGTTTTTTCAGGTTCCCGCGCTGCAAGCCCGGCGATGAGACCCCTGTTCCTGCGCAGAAAGTCCGGCGATGACGCCGCTGCGATGCCTCGGTCGAGCGTCTCGAGCGCGTCGTGGTAATTCCTGCGCTTGTAGTGAACGAAGGCGAGGTTGTTGTAGACCGCGGGCGAGGACGGTTCGATTTGGGCGGCTTTTTCGAGCGCCTCGAGCGCCCTTTCGTACCAGCCGAGAGTGATGTAGAGGGCGGACGCGTTCTGTAGCGCGATGAGGAGGTTCGGTTTGAGTTCGAGCGCGCGTGAGTATTCCTCGGCTGCCCTGTCGTTCGCGCCGAGCGCCTCGTAGGCGTGACCGAGATTGTTGTGGATCATGGGATTGTCGGGGGCGACCTCGAGCGCGCGGGAGTAGAGCGCGGCGGCTTCGCGCGGTTCGCCGCCGAGTTCCCGCGCGCAGCCGAGGTTCAGAAGCGCGGGAACGTGCCCGGCGTCCAGCTCGAGCGCGCGCCGGAAGTGCTCCTCCGCCTCCGCGGCGCTGCCCCTCGCCTGGAGGGCGACGCCGGCGGCGGTGTGGATGCCCGCCGACTCAATGCCGTTTTTCAGAAGGTGGTCGAGGAGCGCGTACGAGTCGTCGAAATTTCCGCCCGCTAAAAGCGCCCTCGCCGCCTGCTCGCGCCTGTCAACCTCCTCCGGCGTGAGCGGTACCGGCGTGACATCGCCGAAGACGGTCTCGCCGCGCGAGAGTCTTTCAACCCTTTCCCGCGTGATCAGGTTTTCGGGTTCGATGAAAAGAGCCTCGCTGAGAAGGTCGCGCGCGCGCGCCCGGTTACCAAGTCCCAGGTAGGCAAAGGCTGCGTTTTCGATGTGGAAGATCAGGAGCGCCGCCTGATCGTCGTCGAGGCGCGGAGGCGGCTGGCCGGCGGCGATGCCCAGCGCCCCCTTCAGCGAGATGAGCGCGCCGAGGTTGACGACGAGGGATTTTTTGAAATATTCGTCCGCTTTTTCCCCGATGCCCAGTGACAGGTACGTGTGCGCGAGATTGTTGGAGGCGGTGGGGTGATCGGGGTCAATGGACAGGGCTTTGAGCTGTTCGAGGAGCGCGGCGGAGGGGTCGCCGGTTCTTTCGAGAACCACTCCGAGGTCGGTGAGCGCGGTGGGATTGCCTGGTTCGGAGCGTATCACCTGTTCGAGTAACTCTCCCGCGCGGGCGTAATCTTCGTACAGAATGCGCACTTCCGCGAGCTGAATTTTCAGTTCGTTGTCGCCGGGGTTTTCCTCTATCGCCCGCTCCAGGCGCGATATGGTCTCCCCGACGCCGCCCGTTTCGGCGCCTGCGGCGCGCGGCGGGAGCGCGGCGCACGACATCAGCGCCGCGAGGAGGACGGCGGCGGCGGCTTTCGGCGGAAGCGTGTTTCCCGCGTCCATATCGTCACGTTCAGAACGGCGTGAATGAATTCACGATCTGCTTCAGGTCCGGAAACAGCGCGTCGTAGTCCTTGTCGAGGGCGTTGAATGACAGGACGTAAAGTATGTTCGACGACACGGTTATGAGCAGGAACTGTTTCGAGGCGATGACGGCGCCCGGCGCCTCGCCGACGATGGTGGACGCGTGCGACAGCACGATCTCGAAGGCGTCGAGACCCTTGAAGCTGACCTTCTGCTGCGAGTCTATTTTGTATCCCGCAGCCGCGAGGACGGAGAGGCTTTTGTGGACGAGATCGTCGAGTGAGAGGTTTTTTTCCGCGGGCGAAAGCGGGCGCGCCGTGAGCTGAACGCCGGACCCGGCGCGCGGCTTGTCCGGCGCGCGCTGCACGATCACCTTCGCGAACGCGTCGGTGACGTCCTGCTGAAACTCCCACGACCCGTCGGTCCTGGAGATGGAATAGCGCCACTTGTAATCCATCAGCGTGTCGCCGTTTTTCACGACCGGCTTCACGCCCGTCTTCTCGATTGTCGGTTCGAAACGGGGAAGTGAAGACTGAAGAATGAGCGCCGTGTGGAGCGCGATGAATCGTTCGGGCGGCAGAAGAGCCTGGCGGGACGCGGGCGTGATGGCGCCGAGTCTTCTGAGGACGGCGCCGGCGCCGGGGAAGGAGGTTCCGAGCGCGACGGCTTTCGCGACGTGCGCCCTCGCTTTCTCGAAAAGCCCGGATGAGTCGGCGCCTGGGAAATCGGCGAGCGAGGCTCTGAGCGCGTCGTAGCCGATGCCGACGAAAAAGTACGTGTCGGCGAGCGTCTCCCGCGCGCCCGCCGTCCGCGCCGTCGCCAGCGCCCGGTGAAAGTAATGTTCCGTCTCCCGGACCGCGTTCAGCCTGAACCCGGAGGGATTCGTCGCGGGGGAAAGCTGGAGAAGAACGACCGATTCCGCCATTCTGAGGTAGAAGAACGCCACGGCGAGTTCGACGGCGGCGAGGGTCGCGGGTTGCTCAAGCCTTTTCGCGGTCTGTGCGAGATTGGCGAGCGTGCGGTGCGCCTTCTCGAGCGCGGGAAGGCTCCCCTTCTCCACGCCGGCGGCGACGAGGGCGTTGACGTACTCAAGCTCCTTCTCGACGTCGTCAATAAAATCTCCGGCGCGCGCGCAATGTACGACAAGCAGCGCCGCGAACGCGATGATCAGAAAACGGTGCGGGCTGATCGTCATTTTTTAGAGTATTCTACAGACGGAGCGCCGCCCGCGCAACCCGTCTCGCACCGCCGAACCCCGCGAAACACACGGCGCGTTCCTGAAAATCAGTTAAAATCAAAGGCAGCGTCCCAAAGTCCATGTGAAATCCAACGCCCTCCCTTTTTTTGATCGGGAATCCACCATTCCCCTCTGCGCCCTTTGCGTCTTTGCGGTGAACGTTTTGTTTTTCTTTTTTCGCAAATACCCCCGGATTTTGGGACGGTATTAAATTAAACCGGATTATTCATCCGGGGAAATCGCAATAACGCCGAATCTTCTTCGTTATCGGGCTTCCACCGTCGGTCACGTACCTGCCAAGTACGCTCCCGTCCGGTGTCAGCCCTCTGCCTCGAATCTTCAGCATTCTTGCGATTTCTTCCCGAATTATTCAAAGAGCGTGAATAATTCGGGTTAAAATTACCTGATGCTCCGGCAGACGAAACTCTGGCTCCACACCGCGGTTCAGCTGCGTCCGGTTCAGGTGAAAAGCCGCGTCCGGGCGCTCGTCGCGCCCCCCAAACCGCCGCCGCCGCCGCCGCGCGTTCCCGAAACCGCACCCTTCGCCCTCCCCGGTTTCATTCGCAACGCCGCACTCAACCCCGTCTTCATCCAAAAGCTCGTCCGGCATTTCGAAAGGGCAGGGAAGAGCAAAGACCCCTGGAGCACCTTCCCCGGCTCGCCCCTCGAAAAATATCAGCTCCACGGCTTCCACTACGTCCACGCGCTCGACTCGTACCCGGGCGCGCCGCCGGCGCGGGAGATGATCCGCTCCTGGCTACTCCTTATCCCACCGGGCGCGAAACCCGCGTGGGAACCCTTTCCCCTCTCCAGCCGCGTCGTCAACTGGATCAGGGCAGCCGCCGCCGCCGCCGGCGAACCCGTCGGCTCAGACCTCTTCCTGCGCAGCCTCTTCCACCAGTTGATGTTCCTCGAAAGAAACGTCGAGTACCGCGTCATGGGAAACCATCTCATAAGGAACGCGGCGGCGCTCGTCCTCGGCGGACTTTTCTTCGCGGGAGCGGACGCCGCGGGATGGCTCGAAAAAGGCTTGAAAATCCTCTCGACGGAAATCCCGGAGCAGGTCCTCGGCGACGGCGGACACTTCGAACTCTCGCCCATGTACCACTGCTTTGTCCTCGAAGACCTGCTCGACGTCAGCGCCGCTCTCTCCGCCAACCCCGCTCCACCGCGCCTTTCGTCCCTGCGCGAACGCACGCTCGACCTCCTCAGGGGAAAAATTCCCCACATGCTCCGCTGGCTCGAAACAATCATCCACCCCGACGGCGGCATACCCCTCTTCAACGATTCCGTCTTCCTCGAAGCGCCCGCTCCGCGTCTCCTTTTTGAACGCGCCCGCGCCCTCACGGGCGGCGATGCGCCGCGCCCCTCCGCAAGCCCGCCACCCGCCTCCTCGCTCGAGCACAGCGGCTATCACGTCATACGCCGCGGGAAGCTCTTCGCCGTCATAGACGCTGGTCCCTTCTCGCCTTCCTACCTCCCCGCGCACGGTCACTGCGACCTCTTCAGCTACGAGCTTTCGGTCTCGGGCAGGCGGCTCGTCGTGGACACCGGCGTTTACGACTACCACCACCCCGAAAAACGCCGCGCCTGCCGCGCCACCGCCGCCCACAACACGCTCCGCGCCGACCGCGGGGAACAGTCCGAGACATGGGGCTGTTTCCGCGCCGCGCGGCGCGCGGCGCCTCTCTCCGCCTCGCTCACCGCCCGCGACGGCGCGCTCGTCTTCACCGGCGTCATGCGCTGCGCCGCCTCGGGAATCCGCCACCGCAGGACCATCTTCTCGCTCGAAACGGGCGTCTGGGTCGTTCTCGACGCCGTTCTCGAACCCCGCGGAACGCACTTCCTCGAAAGCTTCGTTCACTTACACCCGGACGCGGCGGTCGAGCCGCTGAAAAACGCGGGAGGGAGGGCGGGTCTGCTCCTCAAAACCCCCTGCGGAAACTTCACACTCGTCCCCGTGGGCGCCGCGGACGACGTCTCGGTCGCGTCCGGGTCCTATCACCCGGCGTTCTGGACGGAGGAAGAAAACCGGGTGGTCACGGTCTCCGGCGCCGTTCCCGCCGGTCGGTCCCTCGGCTACGCCGTCGTCCCCGTTTGATCCGGCGCGGCTTGAGCCGCGCCGCCGGCGTTTTTTATGAAATCATGAGCTTACCTTTTCCAGAACGAGGGGGAAAAAAGGGCGAGGACGGTGAAAAGCTCGAGCCTCCCCATCACCATGCACAGGGAAAGAATCAGTTTTACGAACGGGTGCATGAACGCGTAGTTCTCTATCGCCCCCACGCGCTCAAGCCCCGGTCCTATGTTCCACAGCGTCGCCGCCACGGCGGTGACGGAGGTTACGACGTCGCAGCCGAACGCCGCCGCCACGAGCGACGCGGCGGCGAAAATACCGAACGCCCACACGAAAAACTCCATTATCTGAACGCGCGTCTGCTCGGGAATGGGCGCGCCTCCTATCCTCAACGTCAACTGCGCTTCCGGGTGGAACGTTCTGTACACCGAATGGAACGCCGATTTCGCCAGAACGACCGCCCTGATGACCTTCATCCCGCCTCCCGTGGACCCCGCGCACCCGCCGATGAACATGAACACGACCAGCAGCGTCTTCGAGAACGGGGGCCACTCGTTGAAGTTCGCCGTGCCGTATCCCGTCGTCGTCAGTATTGACGTCACCTGGAACGACGCGTTGCGCAGCGCCGACCAGACGCTCCCGTAGACGCCGGCTGCGTAGAGGTTGATGGTCACGGCGCACGTGCCCGCCAGCAGCAGTCCGGTGTAAGCGCGGAACTCCGTGTCCGCCGGCAGCGCGCCCGCGCCTCCGCGCAGAACCTGGTAGTACAACCCGAAATTCACCCCCACCGATGCCATGAAAAAAATCACGATTATCTCGACGTTCAGGTCGCCGTAGTGCCCTATGCTCGCGTTCTTTGTAGAAAATCCTCCCGTCGCCATCGTTCCGAACGTGTGGCACAGCGAGTCGAACAGACCCATCCCCGTCCCGAGAAGCATGAACGTCTCCAGCGCCGTTATGCCCAGGTATATCAGCCACAGCATCCGCGCAGTCTCCCTTATCTTCGGCGTGAAACCGTCGTGCGTAGGACCGGGAACCTCCGACCTGTAAAGCTGCCGCGCCCCGACGCCGAGAAACGGCATCAGCGCCACGAAAAGCACGATAATCCCCATCCCGCCGAGCCAGTGCGTCATGCTCCGCCAGAACAGCAGGCACTTGGGCACCGCCTCGATATCCACCAGCACCGTCGAACCCGTCGTTGTGAATCCCGACATCGTCTCGAAATACGCGTCAATCACGCCGGCGGCGCCGGGAAAAGTTCCGGCGACCACGAACGGCACGCATCCGAACGCCGCCGCCGCTATCCATCCCAGACCCACCACCGCGATCCCGGTCCGCCTCGTCATCACCGCGGCGCGGCTCCTCCGCCCCAGCGCCAGAAGCGCTGCGCCTCCGACCGCGCACGCCGCGATGCCGGACGCCATCGCCCACGTCTCCCGCTCTCCGTAGTACACGCCCCACAACGCCGGAAACACCATGCAACCGCCCATGATGAGAACGAGAATCCCCAGAAGTCTGCTCAACACGCCGTAGTTCATTCCACTGCGTCCCCTGCCGTCTTTCTCAAGGGCGGCGCCTCAGGCGCAAACGCCTTTCACATCAGTATTTTTTCCAGTTTCGGGATGTTTTCGACAACGGTGAAAACGATCAGCGTGTCCCCCGCCTCGATCGTGTCCTCCCCGCGCGGCAGAAAGAACTTTCCGCCGCGAAGCACGCATCCCACGATCGATCCTCTCGGAAACCGCGCGTCCTTCAGTTTCTTTCCCGCGATCTCCGATTCGTGCGACGCCTCAAGTTCGATCAGCTCCACCTTCTCCTTCTCGAGTATCGCAACCGATTTGACGTTGCCCCGGCGCACGTACCTCACTATCTCGTTCACCGTGAGCTGCCTCGGACTCACCACGACGTCAATGCCGAGGCGCTCCCCGATGGTCGTGTACTCCGGGCGCTCCACCACCGCGACGCAGGTTTTCACCCCGAGTTCCTTCGCCAGCAGCCCGGAAATGATGTTGTCCTCGTCGTCCCCGCTCGTCCCGATGAACGCGTCCGCGGTGTCAATGTTCTCCCCCCTCAGAAGGTTGGCGTCCGTTCCGTCGCCCACCAGTACCAGCGTCCGGCGGAGCTTCTCCGACAGGAACTTCGCGCGTTCCCTTTTTTGTTCCACGAGCAGGACGTCTATGCCGAGCTGCTCGAGCATCTGCGTGAGCATCAGTCCT
>JBFMFE010000178.1:0-4448 GCA_040752295.1 bacterium | reverse complement strand
TACGAAAGCTGATTTCTGAACACCGCGACCTCACGGCGCCGGCGGCGGCGGTCGCTCTCGTCGTCATAGCGTCCTCCGCGGCGGGTTACGCGGCGGGTAGAATCGCTCTCTCAAGAATAAGCTCGGGGATCGAAGCGTACGTGCAGGACGCCCTCGGAGTGGAACTCAGGACCGGGCGGGTCATCGCGACGCCGCTGCTCCAGATCGTCATGGAGGACGTTCGCGTCGCGATTCCGGGCGAAGGCGGGAAGGAAACCCTTCCCGTGCTCGAGGCGAGGCGCATGGTGCTCTACCCGTCTTTTGGCGCGTTCGCGGGCGGAAGAAAAAAACTGCGGGCGGTTCTCCTCGAGGACCCGCTGATGAACGTCTACCGGGACCGCGGCGGGAAACTCAACCTTTCGCCGTGGCTCGACGCGGCGCTCGAATGCGCGGACGGAGAGCGCCTGAACGAGTTTCCGGAGCGGCTCAACGTCCGCAACGGCACGCTGCTCTTCGAGCCTCGGACGCGGGGCGGCGGGAACGCGGCGGCGGTGGGCGGGATAGACGGCGTGATCGGCAGGGGACGGCGCGACCGCGTCGTGTTCGAACTGCTCGCGGAAACCGGGCAGGGCGTCGTCGGGATCGAGGGCTTCGTCTCGCCGTGCACGACGCGCGAACTCTTCCTTGAGGCGGATTCGGAGCGGATTGACTTCGACGGGCTGGTCGAAGCGCTGGGACTGCCGGGGGCTGAACCGGGAACGCGGCGCAAACCGCTTTCAATCGGCGAAGGCTCGTTCCGGTTGAAGGGGAGCGGGGCGATTGACAACCCCGCGTGGGAGGGAAGCCTGAAAACGGCTGACTGCGAAGCGAGGTTCGGGTTTACGGAGCGCCTGCTGAACGTCGCCGACGTGAGATGCGGCGCGGGCGGGGGGGAGCTGTCCGGCGCCGGCTCGGTGGATTTCAGGAGCGCGAACTTTCCCGCGCGTTTCTCGTTCTTTTTCGAGGGCTGGAAAACGTCGAAAATGGCAAGGGGGCTGACGGGGTTTCAGTACGCGCCGGAGACCGTGATCACAGGGTATTACAAACTCCAGGGAAGCCTGAAGGACGCCGGGTCCTTCCGCGCCACCGGAAACGTGGAATCCAGGGGCGGAAAACTGTTTTTCCCGCCGCTGGTCGTCACGGGCAGGGAGGGCGCGCCGAAGGGAAGGGAAAGCCTCGCCTTCGAGCGTTTCTCCGCCCGGATACTCTATGAGGATGGACGGCTCAATCTCCTCGGGGTTGAACTCAGGGGAGAGAACTTCGTCGTTTCCGGGAAGGCTGAACTCCGGGGCGCGGCGGGACTGATGAGAAAATGGGAAAGGAAAACGCGGTTCGACGCCTCCGTCGGCTTCGCCGCGCCGGATATATCCGCCGTTCTCGATGAAACGGCGACGATGAAGAACATTGTAAGCGGTGGAATGGAAGGGGAATTGTTCCTTGCGGGCGCCGCCGCCTCGCCCGCTGGATTCAGAGGCGGCGGAAGTGTGCGCCTCACCGGCGGCTCGCTGGTGAATCCATACCTGTGGGGAGCGCGCTGGGGCGCCGGGCGGATTGATTTCGACGAGATTTCCGCCTCTTTCAAAATAGCGGGGGGTTCGTTGAACCTGTCCGGACTGACGCTCAACGGCAACGGAATTTTCGTTGAGATGAAGGGCGGGCTGTCGTTCGACGGCGAACTGTCCATGAAGGGACGCGCCGAGGTGAACGGCGACGTCGCGAGGGGGATCGGCGGGCTTGCGGGCGCGGCGGCGGACAGGCGCGACCTTGTGGGAGCGGTCAGGCTCGAGGCGCCCTTCGCTATAGGGGGCACGCTGAACGCCCCAGAGATGGTATGGGGCAGGGCAAGAGCGACGCGGTGGACTGCGCGTTGACACGGATTGTTCAAACGGCGTGAATATTCAGGATCAAATGGAGGGTAACACTTTACCGATCGGAAGCGGCAGGAATGAAACGGTCGAAAAAGATGAATGATGAATCTAAAATATCCAGCGAAATTATCTACTTCAACATTGGACATTCATCATTCTACATTCCTCACTTTAATGCTTCACTTGGCCGAACATAAACAAAAGAGGGCATCGACATGGTTCGCATGTGCTTTTTTTGTTCTTTCAGGCGCGTGCGCGGGGAGCGCGCCGATGCTTACGCAGGTCCGCAACATGTCCGACCCACGGAACGTGGTCCTGCGGTTCGAGATGACGGAAAGCGCGGAATGGAAGGACTTCGTGCTGATGGACCCGCCGCGGCTGGTGATTGACGTCGCCGGCGCTGAATCCCCGCTCGTGCCGTCGGAACTCGAAACCGCCGACCCCCTTCTGTCCGGCATACGCCTCGGGCGACCGGACGGCGGCGCGATACGCGTCGTGCTCGACCTCGCGTACGCCGTGCCCTATTTCATCAAGCGCACGCTCGAAGGGCACATCGAGGTATTCATCCGCCGCGCCGTGGACGAGGAGAAAGCGGGCTGGCGGGTCGCGCCCGGTGTGCGCTACGAGCGCAGGGTCGAGATGAGGGAGACGGGACCGCTCACGTATCACGTCGTGGACGTGGACATGGGGCGCGGAGCTTACGCGCTCGGAGTCGAGACCGCGGAGGGCGGATACGGCGCGCTCGAGAAGCTCACCTCCATCGTGCGGCGCTCCGGCGCGCTCATAGGCGTGAACGGCGGCTATTTCGACATGGAAACCGGCGCTCCAGTGGACCTCCTCGTCGTGGACGGTCAGGCGCTGACGCTTCCTGAGCGCCGCAGGGCGTTTTTCGGACTGGACCGCGCCGGGACGCCTTCTTTTCTCACTCCGAACGTTGAGATGAGCGTCAGGTGCGCCGGCGCCGAACTGCTGTACGCCCGAAGGCTTAACGCGGCGCCTGCGCCGGGGGAGAATGCCGTGTTCACGTCGTGGTACGGCGGCGGGCGCGCGGCGGGCGGCGCCGGGCGACGCGAGTACGTCGTGCGGGGCGGCGCCGTGATCGGGATAGCGCCGCCGGGCGGCGCTGCGCCCGCGGACGGGTTCGTGTTCTCGACCGACGGCGGTGAATTGTTCTGCGGCGGCGCGCCGGTGAGCGTCGGCGCGCCGATGTCCCTGGTCGTCTCATCCTACCCGGATATATCGAAGATATGGCGCGGGTTTTCCGCGGGACCCATGCTCGTCGAGAATGGAACGCCGAAGACTGGCATCGAGGAAGATTTCTCGTTCCTTTCGCGGATCGTCTCGAAGAGGAACCCGCGGACGGCGGTCGGCGTGACCGGCGACAACCGCTTCGTCGCCGTCGTCGTAGAGGGAAGAAGCGTGTTCAGCGCCGGGCTTTTCCTCGACGAGCTTGCCGCCCTCATGGCGGGACTCGGCGTGAGAACGGGCATGAACCTCGACGGCGGTGGCTCGTCCGGGCTTGTGGTCGGCGGCAGGTTCGTGAACCGCCCGTCCGACGGAAAGGAACGCCCGGTCGGCAGCGCCGTAGTCGTGTTCGGAAGATGAGCGCGCGATGAGACTCGAATTCTGCGGAGTGAACAAGAGTTTCGGCGGCATCGCCGCGGTCAGGGATTTTTCGCTCGAGGTGCAGCCCGGCGAACTGTTCCTCCTGCTCGGTCCCTCCGGCTGCGGTAAGACGACCTGCCTCAGGATCGCAGCTGGATTCGAAACGCCGGACTCGGGCGCGGTCATCTTCGGCGGCAGGGACTTCACGCGGCTGCCCCCGCACGTGCGCAACACGGGCATGGTCTTCCAGAACTACGCCCTCTTCCCCCACATGACCGTCGCCCGGAACGTCGAGTACGGACTCAGGTTCAGGTGCCTCGACCACGCCGAGAGGAAACGGCGGGTCGCCGGGATACTCGACGCCGTCCGCATATCCGGACTCGCCGGTCGGCGCCCGTCGCAACTATCGGGCGGACAGCAGCAGCGAGTGGCGCTCGCGCGCGCTCTCGTCGTCCGCCCCGACGTTCTCCTCCTCGACGAGCCGCTCAGCAACCTCGACGCGAAACTCCGCGTCGAACTGCGCGGGGAACTTCGGCGGATACACGGGCTTTTCCGCACGACCACACTTTACGTCACGCACGACCAGGAGGAAGCCTTCTCCCTCGCGGACCGCATCGCCGTCATGAAGGACGGTGCGGCGGTTCAGACAGGAACGCCCGAGGAGCTTTACGACCGCCCGGCGAACGCCTTCGTCGCGTCGTTTTTAGGCGATACAAACCTCGTTGAGGGGGAAGTCGTTGACGCGCCGCGGACGGGACTCCTGCGCGTCAGCACCCCCTTCGGAACGATGACGGTCGAGACGGAGGACGCGCCCCCGCCGGGAGGAAGGGCGCTGCTTTCGATCAGACCCGAGCACGTTGCGACGGCGGTGCCGGGGTCGCCGGCCGCGTCGCTGCCGCCGTTTTCAGGGTTCCGCGTCCGCATGAGGGTGGCGGAATCGGAATTCCGCGGCGGCGT
>JBFMFE010000177.1:0-23242 GCA_040752295.1 bacterium | reverse complement strand
CTTTAAAAATCTGCCTTTTTTCATTTTACACTCCACTTATACCATACTTCCTTCCTTCTCTCTTTGTTTCACATGAAACTGGAATATTTTATTCTTTTCTTCTGTTGCATTTTTTTTCCTTTTTCCTAAAATTTTCTTAATGAACCTTGATGAATGCATTGAAAAATTTTCCGCTCATTTAAGACGAAACAATTATTCTATAAAAACAATTGATGCTTATCTCTTTGATTTATCAAAATTTAGAGATTTTGTGATATTAAAAGATACTGTCAATGATTATTCTGTCAATTCTATCAATTCTTCTATTATTAAAGACTGGCTTGATTTTAATTTCAACAAGGGTATTTCCTCTCGCTCTGTCGCGAGAAAAGTCGCTACTCTGAGTTCTTTCTTTAAATTCCTCTTTTTTGAAAACATTGTTTCGCAGAATCCATGCGACAGAATCCGCCCTCCAAAGGTTATTAAAAAAATCCCCTCTTCTCTTTCTCAAGATGAGGTACGTCAATTGATCAACGCTGTCCCGTCTGTGTCAAAAAATTATTTGAGGGACCGCTCCATTCTTATACTTCTTTACAGTACAGGCATTCGTGTAAGCGAGCTCACGTCCCTTAAAATCCATAACTTCAGCTTGGACAATCGTACTATCCATGTTACCGGCAAGGGTGGTAAAGAGAGAATTATTCCCTTGACCTATGTTGCTTATAATTCCCTTCTTGATTATCTTTCGGAAATGGAAAAGAATCGAAAAAGCGCTTCCATTTCACGTGTATCTCTCTTCACAAGACATTTCTTGCTTGACCAGCGTTCTCTAACTCCCAGGATTGTCTATTATGTTGTACAAAAATATTCTCTTCTCTCAGGCATAAATATACGCGTCCATCCTCATCTTCTACGTCATTCTATTGCTACACATCTTGTTGAAAACGGCTGCCATATTGATGCCGTTCAAAAAACTCTCGGACATGAAAATTTGTCTACCACTACTATATATCTTAAGACTTCTTCCCGCTTTTTAAGAAGCGAACATAAAAAACACAATCCTACTGATTCATTGCTTAAGTAAATTCTTCTTTTCAATTACCGCAACGTTCAGCTTTTTCTATATCTTTTCTTCTCTTTTCTCTTTCATTTTATAGCTTTTCATTTTTGTCGCACATGCCTTTTTCCTTGCTTTCGATTCTTTTGTATTTCCGTGCATTCCCCTTATTTGCTTTTTGTGTAGAAACAGCTCTTCCTAACTTTCTGTTAAAGTATATCTTCTTAATGTTATACTTAATGCCTCAAATTGGTTTTCCTTACACAGGATTTTCCATTAAAATAAGACTCCTTTTTCCTTTCATCTTTCAATGTTTTTATCGCCAGTCCATGTCGTATTTTCAGCTCTCATTTTATAAAAAATAAAGCAAAAAATTTAAAAATTAAAATCTGTATTAATATCATCTAAAGCAATACATACTGCGGTTATCGCAATAAAAGCAAGCAGGGGATGGCCGCCGCTATTCGCAAATGTGCAACTCGTTAGAGAACAATGAAAAACAATCAGTCGCTTTCGTTTTGGTTGTTGTTGCGGATGATCCGAAGAAGATGAGGGCATTCCAAATTGTTTTTTTGATTTCAAAAATAGGTAAAAATAGTCAAATAAAATTTTTTTAATGCATATATTGACAAAAGGGGTCTATTGAAGTAAACTTGCATTAAAGTGTTGTAAAATTAGCTTAAAAGGGGTACTATAAATGGAAGAATTTTATACAGTGAGAGAGATAGCTGAGATCTTAAAAGTAAACAGAGTCACGGTTCAGAGGTGGTGCAAAACCGCTGAAATCCCTGCAGTAAAAATCGGAAAATCCTACCGCATTGAGAAGAAGGAGTTCGAAAACTGGTACAGGGCAAAAAAAGGTGAGGCGAAATCAGCGTTCCAGGAAGAATTGAGCTTTTAACCGGAGCTTCAATCAAACACTTAGAGTCACCCAATGGAAAAGTTGTTCACTCTGAAGGAAATCGCCGAAGAAATAGGCGTTCCTGAATCCAACCTCAGGTATTACAGGACACGAATCGGTGATTTCCTGCCCTCGGTGGGGCGAGGCAGAAAGAGGCGCTATCACGCCGATGCGGTGGACGTGTTCAAACGCACAGTGGAACTCGTGCAGGGAGGGGTTCCCTTAAGCAAGGTATACACGATTCTCGCCGGTGAGAAAGCAATAGTCTGCCACGAAGATGAACCACAACGAGAGCGAGAAAACCATTTCGGGCTTGTATTGCAAAAAATAGCGGAAAAATTAGAAGTTTTCGAGAAGCTCCTTCTCCTGGAGCGTAAAAACGCAACGCTCGAGGCAAAACTGTCCGCCGCCCTTGAGGACGTTTCCTTTTTGCGGAGCGCACAACGTAAATTCATTGAGGAATTGGAGGGTAAGAACCAAAAAATAATAGAGCTTCAGGTTTCACGGGATAAACTTTTAAGGGACTTTCGGGATAACGAAGAGGGTACGCTGGAAATGGCTGGAAAGATAAGGAAATTCAATGAGGAAATCGAAAAGAAAAGTCGCATAATAGAGCATCAGAGGGAGCAACTGGTAGGTTCACGGAGTGACCGCGAGAGGATCGCAAGGGAAATAAACGACGTCAAAAAGCTGCTTTTAGGAATGACGCCGTCACGCTCATCCTATCTTGCGGACGGCAAAATGCCAAACTCGAATTAAAAGGGTTGAAAATGGAGCGACCAAGACCGCCCGAGATGGACAACATCAGAGAGATAAAGGGTAGTTTCGGATGGGTTGACCACAGAATAAAGTGGTTCTGGGATGATATGGACCGCGACGAGATTCTTCTCTACTTTTTTCTGATTTCCGTAAGCAATGAACAGGGATGCTCGTGGTGGTCTTCAAGAAAAATAACGAAAGTTCTCAAAATAGGACCGGCTTCCCTCATAAAGGCGCGAAAAAGTCTTGAAAAGAGACGGCTCATCGCCACGAGAAAGGAAAAGTTAAGCAACAGGACCATTTATCAGGTGTTACCTCTTCCGATAGACGAGGGAGTTAAGGTTGAAATCCCGATAAGGAGAGAGCACGTATCTGATGAGAGGCGGGGGAAACGGCATCTGTCGGATGAACAGTTCCAGCTTAACGCTGAGGGGTTAAGGCGGGTGGGGGATCTGCTGGGGGAAGGGCAGGGGAAGGTTTATTAACAAAAAAGAAAATTCTTTCCTTAGTTTTACTTAATCTTTACTTAAATCCTTTATTTTCTTTCTTTTCCGCAGGGAAGCGTGACGTTTCAGGGTGGAAGCGCTTTGTTTTTGAGGAAAAACGGTGCATTTCTCAGGGGAAACAGGGCGTTTCTCTCAGGCAGCGCTTGTTCCCGACAGAAGCGTTTCAGCGCAGAAACAGTGTTTCCGAGCGGAAACACGAAGAAAAAAGATTGTTTCTATCGTGTTTTTTACCTGAAATGACCCTACTTACGGACCCCAAAACGGTATTTTTACATGCCTTTTTCAACGGTGCTCATTGGATAAGATATTTTCCTGTGAACATGGATTGAAGCAGTGAGCGGTAGAGAACTTCTAACCTGCTTTTCGGGTCGGAAATTTTCGCTGCTTGATGGGATGGAGCAAGAGTATTGAGCGTTAAAGAGGCTTCTGAGTTTCGAAGCTGCCTTCCGGGAGGAAAAAACAACTGACGCGTCAACCGATTCCCACTCAATCCGGGATGCTTCCACTGATTCCGAGAGTGATATTTTTTGAGGGATTTTTAAATCCGCTTCAGGCGGAAAGCGCACAAAAATTATAAAATCGGTGCTTTTCACCTCTATTTTTTTCAACCCTTTTTCGGCTTTAGAGCACCCGACGGGGATAAGCCCCGGAGGGGAATGTTTTTTCAGTATATGGAGTGTGGTTTCTTCGGCGATGTCTTTGGTGAGGGAGAAGCGAATGCACTCGTTTTCACTCGTGTATCCGACGGGGAGGGGAGGGGTGAGGAAGGAAACGATGGGGCGGGGGTTGTACCCCTGGGTGTATGACAGGGGGAAGGATGAACGTCTGAGCCAGCGGTGGATTGCCCTGATCAGGTCAAGATGTGACAGGAATCGTGCTTCCCAGCATTTTCGGTACAATAGTGTGTAATTTGTGGCAGTCATGTCTTTTCGCGCTGGGCGGCGGGAACTGATCTTTGATATGGAAGAATCGGGGGAGGGGAGGGTGGTGCAGTTTGACGGGGGGGTGTCTGCGGAGCCGCCGTGGGTACGCGCGCGTAGCTTAAAAAGTTTGATGGTTCAAGCGTTTTTTTGCGGTTTAAGGATACCGTCGTCGTTTGTTTCATCGTTCCCGTTTCAGCAATTGATGCCGCATCCGTTGCAGGTTCCATCGAGGCAACCCCTTGTCGTGTGAGCGCCTGACGCCCTTTCGAGTTCGAGGCGGAGGAACTTTTCGCTGACGCCCGTGGAGATATGGCTCCATGGCAGTGGTTTATCGAGGGGGAATTGGGAATGGGCGAGAGACTGGGGGGCGATGCCGTTTATATCGAACGCATTCATCCAACGGTCAAAAGAGAAAGATTCGGACCATCCATCGAAGCGGCACCCGAGATTCCAGGCGGTCTCGAGTACTGGAAAAAGGCGCCTGTCGCCGCGGGAAAAAACGGCTTCGAGGAAGCTCGTCTCCACGTTGTGGAATTTAAGCTCAAAGTTTTTCCAGTGGATTTTTTTGCGGAGGAGACGTTGTTTCACTCGGAGCGACTCGAGGGTCTCGAAATTGCGCCACTGGAAGGGGGTGTGCGGTTTCGGCACGAAGTTGGAGACGCTGACGCTGAAAACGAGCTTTCGGCGGCGGTGGAGCTGCGCTTTTGAACGGAACTTTTCGAGAAGACAGGGGATCGCTTCAACGTCGTCGGAAGTTTCCGTGGGCAGACCTATCATGAAATACAGTTTTACGCGCCGCCACCCGGCGCGTGCGGCGGCTTCGACGCCGTTTAACATGTCGTCTTCTGTGAGTTGCTTGTTGATGACGTTTCTGAGGCGCTGGGTGGCGGCTTCCGGCGCGAAAGTAAGAGTGGAGGCGCCCACCGCGCCCAGGTCGCCTTGCCCGATTTGGAGGAAGGAATCGAGTCGGGTTGAGGGAAGCGAGAGTGTGATTTTTCCAGGCTCAGCGAAAGAAGACAATTCCCGCAGTACAGGGAGGAGCGCCGGGTAATCGGTGGTGTTGAGGGACAGGAGGGAAATCTCATCGAAGCCGGTGGCGGCATAGAGCGCTTTCGCCGATTCTATGACAGACGAGGGGGAGCGGTTCCGCATGGGGCGGTATATGAATCCCGCCTGACAGAACCTGCAGCCGCGCACGCAGCCGCGGAAGAGTTCGATGTTTGCCCTGTCGTGGACCGCCTGGACTGAGGGGACGACGGGTCTGGTGGGAAATACAGCAGCATCGAGCTGCCGCAGGTAGCGCTTTGAGATGACCCTGGGGGCGGCGGGCACAGCAGGTTCCACACGCAGGGTTCCGGAATCGGGAAAGGCGGCGTATAACGGAGGGACGTAAATTCCGTCTATGCCCGCCAGTTCGCTTAGGAGTGTCGTTCGCGAGGTTTCTCCCGATTTTTTCCGCGAGCGGATAATGCGGAGTATTTCCAGTATGACCTCCTCGCCTTCGCCGATGACGACGGCATCGAGTGCCGGGGCGATTGGTTCCGGGTTTGCGGTACAGCCTCCGCCCGCGATTATTAAGGGGTGGCGGTCGGTGCGGTCGGCGGCGCGGAAAGGAATTCCGGCGAGGGACAGCATGGTGAGCACGTTCGTGTACGTGAGTTCGTAGGATAGGGAGAAGCCGACGACGTCGAAGTCGGCGAGGGGGCGGCGGGATTCGAGCGAGAAGAGGGGGACATTGTGTTCCCGCAGGGCGGACTCCATATCGTGCCAGGGCGCGAACACCCGTTCGCACAGCGCCCAGTGGGTATCGTTTATCACGTGGTAGAGGATGAGGAAGCCGAGGTTGGACATGCCTATTTCGTAGAGGTCCGGGAAGGCTAAGGCGAAGCGAACCTGAGCGGAGTTCCAGTTTTTTTTGGCGGCATTGAGTTCGCCGCCGGCGTAACGCGCGGGTTTTGAAACGGAAGGGAGGACACGCGTTTCGATTTCTTTGAGGAGAGCGGAACGTCGCATAACCCGCACCGTGTCAGGCGGTCACTTCATATTTTAAGGGTCGTTTGAAAATGGCGACCGCTCGTTTTCAAGGATGGAAGTTCGGCGGAAGGACGCGGTTGAACCACTTGATGCGCCAGTTTCGCGCGAGGGCAGTGAGAAAAAGGACTCTGTCGGGGTTTGTGGCGACGGGGCGCCCCACCTCTTCGAGCAAGGGGAGGTCGGATATGCTGTCGGTGTAGAAGTAACATGCCTCGAGGGGGACATCGAAGCGGTCGGCGTATTCCTGAGCGAGGACCCGCTTTCCGTCTTCGTAGCAGTAGGGTTTTTCCGCTTTGTTGAGCGTAATGCCCTCTTCGAAGACGAGTTTTGTGGCAATGACGTCATCCACGCGGAGGTATTCGCCGAGGAGTGACATGAGCGGCTGAAGCGAGGCGGTCAGGAGCACGACGCGGTTTCCCATGGCTTTGTGTTTCCTGATTTCCCTGTAACCCCCGCGGTAGACGGCTCTGACCATGTAGCGGTCGAAGCATTCCTGGCAGATGGCTTCCACTTCGGCTCTGGACCTGCCGGCGAATTTTTCAAGCCCCTGCTCTATGAGGATGTCGTACTCGATGGAGACGTATTTGTATTGAAGGTACGCCTTGAGGAGTTCCAGGGCGTAGGGGAGTTCGACCCGTTCGCCCTTGTGAAGGAAGAGCAGTTTTGCGAGCATGACGCCTGATGATCCCTTGAGGAGCGTGTCGTCCACGTCGAAGAAAGCGATCGCGTTCATGTTCGCGTTCAATATAGCCTGCGGAGGCGTGAAAAGCAACGTTTTGTCGTTTTTCCCTCTCTGGAGCACGGTTTTCGGGGGGCATTTAAATCGTTTAAAATTGCGATTGACAAGCCGAATATAAGGGAATACACTTGTTGCGGATATTTGTCAGGAATCCGGCATGAAGGAGAGGCGCGCTTACGTACGTGTCCCCATTATTAGTGTGTTGCATCACATCGTTCCCGACTCTCTTGAGGTGAGAAAGGTTCCGTTACAGAACATAGGGGGCGGGGGACTCAATTTTTTATGCCGTGACGAGTTCAGAGAAGGAGAAGCGATAGAGGTTGAGTTCACGCTGCCCGGCGACGACGCGCCCATTTGCGCCGATGGTGTGGTGATGTGGAGCAACAGGTCGCGGACCGAGAAGGGCCTGTACGAAGTGGGGCTGAGGTTCGAGAGGATAGATGAGGAATGCAGCCGGAGGATAGCCGAGCACACAGAGCGTGAAGTAACGAAGAAGGGGGCGTTGTCGCTCGTGAAAAAGGAAGGCAGGAATGAGAAGCGGTATGGGCATACGGACTGGAACGATTCCGCGGCGAAGCTGGCGCACGAGTTCCGGACGAGGCTTGCCGTGATACGCGGGGCTGTGGACAACGTACTGGTGGGGATATTCGGCAGCCTAACCGATGAGCAGAGGAAGAACCTTCAGGTGGCGGCGGACGGTGCGGAGCGGCTTTCGAAGCTGGTGGAGGATTTCATGGCGATGTTCGGGAGCGGGGGTAAGGGTATGGTGCTTAATAAGGAGCGGGTCGTGCTTTCCAAACTCATCAGGCGCGCGATACAGAGCATAGAGCCTCTGGCGTACAAGGAAGGAATATCCATAACGATGCACGTGCCGAGGCGGAAGATAGAGGTTTATTGCGATCCCGCGAGGATCGAGCAGGTGCTGCTGAACCTCTTCCGCAATTCAGTGAAGTTCACGTCCAGGGGAGGGAGCGTAGAGCTTACGGCGCGCGACATGGGTAGGAGGGTGGAGGTCAGGGTCGCGGACACCGGAGTTGGAATCCCGAAGGAAAAAATACATGAAATTTTCACGAGGGTGGAACCCGCTGAGACAGCCGGAGGCGGTGGATTCAGGACGAGCGGGCTTGGGCTGGTCATAGTGAAGGATATACTCGACGCGCACGGGACGCAGATCAAGGTCGAGAGCGCTCTTGGGAAAGGCTCGACCTTTACTTTCGCTCTTCCGAAGGCGGAGGGAAAAGGGTGATGAAAGGGGTAGAATCCCGTTCAACCGCGGGTGAAACGGGAGTCATGATTCCGGTTTAAAGCGACGGTACGGGCTGAAATAGAATTTTTTATTTTTCAAGACGAGTCCAAAAGGCGGAAAGGCGGGGGAGGAATGAAAAAAGCGCTGGCAATTTGTTTTGTTGTTTTCGGTCTGTTCTCCGTTTGCAACGTCGGATACGCCGGCTACACGGGGAACATAAATGAGAGCGACATAAGAAGCCTGATGGAGATGAAAGCGCAATTCGACGCCCAGAAGGACATGATAGCGGGACTGAAGGACAAACTGTACACAGGGGGCTTTCTGACGGTGCTCGCCCTGGCGGGGAGCGTGGCGTTCATGATGATCATGATGAAAGTGAACAGCCGGAAGCACCACGATCACGTTCATCATCACCTGGAACACTATCACGAATCACATCACGGCGGGCATTACGATCCCTCATACGACCACAAGGTGCACCATCACCACGATCACGAAGGTTCGCACCACGGGCATTATAATCACGATAAGAGGCAGGAGCGGCACCACGTCGCGGGATAATAGCCTCGGCGGACGAGGTTGAGGTCAGATATAAGAAAAACACCCGGGTACGGCACTTCGAAGATACAACAACGTATTTTCAGGGGCGAAGCATCTCTGTTGCGCTTGTTGAGGGACCGGGGCGCAGGAAGCCGCGTTATTCGTCGAGCGGGAGCGGTTGGGGCGATTGCCGCGTGGGGGGTTTTACTTTTATTTTCAGCTTTCGCGGGAGAGGACACGGAAACCACGGAAGCCGCGAACGGCGCGGAGGATGATCGGGTGATTCACGTGCTCGTTTATGACGGTGTGGAGATGGACGCCGTGAACGAAGTAGTTCCCGGCGTTGAGGAGGCATTCGGCTTGCGGGTGAGGGTCATGGAGGCTAGGCCGGTTCCGGCGGGGGAGGCTTACAACGAAAAGCGCGATCAATACCGCGCGGGAAGCCTGCTTGCTCAGGTTGCGGGGATGAAACCCGGCGGAGCGCTGCGGATCGTCGGGATCGTTGCGCCGGACATACAGGCTGGGCGCTTCAATTTCGTTTACGGGCTTGCCTCGCCGGACGAGGGCGCGGCGGTCGTCTCGGTGTACCGGTTGAGGACGCCGGAGGAAAAGAGGTTCAGGAAACGGGTTCTGACGGAGATAGTGCATGAGCTTGGGCACACGTTCGGGATGGACCACTGCCACATCGAGCGCTGCGTGATGCATTTTTCGACGCACCTCGGCGACGTTGACAGGAAGGGATACAGGTTCTGCCGGTTCTGCCGCAGGGAACTGGACGGCGCGCTGGCGGATATTCTGGGGGACAGGCCGCACGTTGAAAAGTAGGTTTTTCGGAAAGCGCGGTGATAAAATCCGCTGGAGAGCGGGTAAAAGGCATTGAAGCTGCGTTCGCTGGGGCAGTCCGGGTTCATAATGACGATGAGAAACGGCACGGTGGTGATGACGGACCCGTGGCTTTCGCCGTCGCTTTTGAAGGGTTACACAACGCCCGTTGATCACAGGGATATAGAGCGATGCGACGTTATACTCGTGTCTCATGCCCACATTGATCATCTCGATCCCGGTGCGTTTCGTCTGGCGAAGCGGCTCGGTTCGGTTTTTGTCGGGTCGAGGAAGGCGGTCGGGAAGGCGGTCAAGCGTGGCGTGGCGAACGCAATCGAGATGGCAGGGGGGGAGGAGGCCGAGGTCGCGGGGGTGAAGATTCACGCGGTGCCGGCGTTCCATCCGTTCGCATCCGACGCGGTGGGTTTCGTCGTCGAGGGCGAAAAGACGGTTTATTTCAGCGGCGACACGAGGTACAATGAAAAGCTGGTCCGGCATCTTGAAAAGTTCCGGCTCGACGTTGCGTTGCTCCAGATCGCATGCTCCGTCTATTTTTTCAGAAAGGACGGGATGGACGTGGGGGACGCCTCGGAGCTGGCGCGGAGGATAAAGCCGGGGGTCGCGGTGCCAATGCACTATCACGACCGTTTCAGGCATCCGGACCCGGAGCGTTTCAGGGCGCTTGTGACCGGGTACGGGATACACGTGGATATATTTGAACCGGGAGAGGAGAAGGAATATTGAAGGAAGACAGAGCGGCGGCGGGTTCGAGCGGTGTAAGGGAGAGGATACCATGGGGCGCCGACGGGGTTCTTGAGTTCGAGCTGCCGGGCGGCTGGAACCTTCTGGGGAGCATGAGGCCGGCGTCGCCGTCCGCACTCGCCGACGTGGAAACAGAGCTGGAGAGGGCACTTGTTCAACCGACGGGCTGCGGACCTCTCGCGGAGCTTGCGCGGGGGAAAAGAAAAGTCGCGATAGTGGTGGACGACATATCCCGACCCACGCCCGCATACCGGTTGATGGGGAAGGTACTCGAACACCTCGCCGGCGGCGGGGTCAAGGCGGATTCAGTAACGCTCATTCCGGGGCTTGGGGTTCACCGTCCGATGACGAGAGAAGAGATGGAGGCGAAGGCGGGGAAGGCGAACCTGGAGACGGCGCGGTGGGAGAACCACGACAGCAGGGACGGCGAAAAGCTGGTTTTTCTCGGAAGGACGAGGAGAGGGACACGGGTGTACGTTAACAGGACCGTGGCGGAGTCGGACCTCGTCGTGCTCGTGGGAACGATCGAGCCGCACGTTCACGCCGGGTTCGGAGGGGGCTACAAAAACATACTTCCCGGCGTTTCCGGGGTAGTTACGATATCCCGGAACCACGCCATCTGCGCGCATCCGAGATACTTCAGCATGATCGGCACGGAGCCGGAGAAGAATCCCATGAGGCTGGACATCGAGGAAGCGGGCAGGATGTTGAAAGGGACCGTTTTCATCGTGAACACCGTGCTCGACCAGGGCGGCGGGATTGTGGCGGTCGTTGCCGGAGACCCCGTGGCGGCGCACAGGCGGGGAGTGAAGGCGGCGGCGGGCATGTACGGCGTGCGCGTACCGCGCCGCGCGGACGTCGTCATCACCGGCTCGTCTCCCATGGACCTGGACTTGAGACAGGGGGGGAAGGCGATTGCTAATACGCTGTTTGCGGCGAAGCCCGGCGGTGTCATAATAGCCGCAATGAAGTGCGAGGAGGGCATCGGAAGCGTGCGGATTCCGAAGTTCATGATCCCCTCCAATCCGCTCGCGGCGAAGCTGGTGGCGAAGCTGCTATGTCTTGCCGTGACCCGGATAGCGCCGCCGGGAATCTCGCCCGAAGAGCGCTTTGCGGCGTACTTTCTCTTCAGGGCGGTGTTGAGGAACAGGATTCTTCTCTACGCGCCTTCAATATGCGACGAGTTGAAGGGGAAAATACCGATCGCTAAGGTTTACGGCGATTTTGAGGAAGTCATCCGGGAAGCGCACGGGATTCGACCGAGAGCCGACGTGCTGATATTCCCGAGCGGCGGCGTCACCTACCCGGTTCTTCCCGAACGAAGCGCAGGATGACGCGCACCAGCGTGAACCGCCGGATGACGTCTCAATTATCGAGGATTCGATTTTCGGACGAACGGACGGTTGTGATCTGGAGGGGGGGCGCTCCGCCTGCCTCTGTTGCCTGCCGGTTTGTCAGCCGAGGACGAAGCTGATGAGAAAGAGCAGCGAGACGAGGTGGAAGAGCGGGGAAACTTTCAGGAACCGCCCGGTGAAGAGGGTAGCGAAGCTGTAGGCGATGAAACCGTATCCGATTCCCCTTGATATGGAGTACGTGAGAGGTATGAGGATGAGGATGATGAAAGCCGGGAAGGCGGACTCGATCCGCGAGAAGTTGATTTTTCTCACGACGCCCATCATGAGGAAGCCGGTGACGATGAGCGCTGGGGCGGTTGCGGCGGGGGGCACGATGCCGACGATGGGCGAAAGGAACGCGGAAAGGAAGAAGAGGAACGCGACGATGACGCAGGCGAGTCCGGAGCGCGCGCCTTCGCCGATGCCGGCGGCGGATTCGATGTAGGTCGTGACGGACGAGGCGCCGAAAAGTCCGCCGGTCACGGCGCCGATGGAGTCCACGGCGAGCACGCGGTTGAGCCGGGGCAGGAGCTTTCCGTCGCTTGTGTAGCCCGCCTGCTCGCCGAGTCCCGTCACGGTGCCGAGGGTGTCGAAGAAGTCCACCATCAGGAAGGCGAAGATCAGAGTCAGGGAGTCGAGACCGCCGCGCAGGACGGCGTGAAGATCGACGCGTCCTATGGTTTCGAGAGAGGGGATCGAGAGTGCTTTTTCGGGAAACCGAACGAGGTCCAGTTTCAGGGCGCTCACGTTGGTCAGCGCCATTCCGACGAGTGTCGTGAGGATTATGCCGAGCAGGAGAGCGCCCCTGACGCGCCTCAGAAGGAACAGCAGGGTGAGGAGCAGGCCGAAGACCGCCAGGAGGGAATCGGGGGAGGCGACGTCTCCGTGGGTGAGCAGCGTCGCGTCGCTTCGCCGGACGATGCCCGCGTTTGCGAGTCCTATGAAAGCTATGAAGACGCCGATGCCGACGCCGATGGCGCGGCGCAGGTCGTCCGGGATGGCGCGCATAACGGCTTCGCGCGCGCCGAGGAGAACGAGAACGAGGATGACGGCGCCCTCGACGAAGACGATTCCCATCGCAGCCTGCCAGGAGTAGTTGTTGGCGAGGACTACGCTGTACGCGAGCATGGCGTTAAGCCCCATGCCGGGCGCCAGGGCGAAGGGGTAGTTCGCCCATAAGCCCATCAGCAGTGTGGCGATGCCGGCGGCGAGGCAGGTGGCGGACACCGCGCCCTCGAATGGGACGCCGGCGTCTTTGAGGATCATCGGGTTGACGAAAATTATGTACGCCATGGTCATGAAAGTCGTGGCGCCGCCGATGGTTTCGGTCTGGATGTTCGTGTTGTTTTTTGAGAGTCTGAATATCCGTTCAAGCATGGGAGGGCGCAGAAGTGCTCTCTTTCGGGATATTTTCAGGGAATTCACTGTTTCTTTTTGAAGGGACCGCCTCTGGACCGTTCTCCTTCGAGTTCGCGGTGTTTTGCCTGCAGAGCGTTCTGCAGGCGGGCGATGGTTTCTTCCTGCTGGCGGACCCGGGCGAGGAGTCCCTTGTTTTTATCAGCGACGGATGAGCGGAGTTCCTCGAGCGCGGCGTCACGCTCCTCGACGTTCTTTTCGAGGTGAGCCGTGTAGCTTTCGAGTTCGGCGATTCGTTTTTGCGCTTCGTTCAGCGTGTTTTGCAACTGGTGGATTTCGAGTTTGAGGTTTTCACGTTCGCGTACGCCCCTGAGGAGAGCGGCGTAATCGCTTGGGGACTCTGCCATGTTTTGATCCCTCCGCTTTTATTTGTGTCGCGTCAGACGTAGTCCGGGAACAGCGCCCGGAGTGCGTTGTCGAGTTCCGTCAGGCGCGAGGCGTGAAGCTTCGCTTCGTCGTAATCTATGAGTTCATGAACGGTGAGCGCGGCGAGCGATTGTTCGAGCGTCTGCATGCCGAAGTCCTCGACCGACGAGCGCATCGCTTCGTAGAGGTCTCCGGTTTTCCCATCGAGGAGCATGTCGGACACCGCGGGCGAGTTGATAAGGATTTCGACGGCGGCGTACCGACCGCGTCCGTTTTTGAGGTTCACGAGGCGCTGGGAGATTATCCCCTGCAGGGTCTGGCTGAACTGGATGCGGATCTGGCGCTGCTGTTGCTGGGGAAACGAATCTATGATGCGGTCAACGGTCTGGGGGGCGTCCATCGTGTGGAGCGTGCTCAGCACGAGGTGTCCCGTTTCAGCGGCGCCCATGGCTGTGGAGATCGTGTCGAGGTCGCGCATCTCGCCGATGACGATGGTGTCGGGGTCCTGGCGGAAGACCATGCGCAGCCCCTCGGCGAAGGAAGTTGTGTCGGAGCCGACCTCCCGCTGGATGATAGAGGACTCCTTGTCGTTGAAGAGGAATTCTATGGGGTCTTCGATCGTGACGATCTGTTTTTCGAATTTCATGTTGGCGTGTTCGATCATCGCGGCGAGGGTGGTGGACTTACCGCATCCGGCGGGTCCGGTGATGATGACAAGCCCCGAGTTTTTTTCGGCGAGTTCGGTGACTTTTTCGGGCATGCCGAGGTCTTCGAGGGACGCTATGTTGAAAGGGATGGTCCGGATGACCATGGCTGGGGTGCCGCGCTGGTAAAAGATGTTGACCCTGAACCGCGAGACACCGGGCAGGCTGTAGGCGATGTCAATGCCGCGGTTCTTCGCGAGTCTTTCCTGGTCGTGTTCGCTCAGCACGTCGTATATGAAATCGGACATGTCCTGTGGGCGGATTCTTTCCATGTCGGTCGGGTGGAGTTTGCCGTCAATGCGAAGGATCGGCGGGCGACCGATCTTAAGGTGGAGATCGGAGGACCTCCTTTCGACCATGTGTTCGAGAAGGTTGTTGAGTTTCATGCCATCGGAAAGTGTTTAATTTACGCTGTTTTTTGCAAAAAAGAAAGAGATAACCGCGGGGACCGCGGATAAGAACAAAGGAAAAAGACAGGGTCGGTGTTGAGGTTCGGGTTTAGAGGGACTTTCCACGCCGGCGTGCTCAACCTTTGGGGTTTTCCTCTATGCGTCCTTTGCATATTCATCGTTTTTTAAGCGGTCGTTCAGCGTCATATTTCGGCAGGTTTGATCGTTGAAAATTATATTTGAACTGAAAATTCATGTCCATCGGTGAAGGACGGACGCCGGCGGGAGGGCGCGGCGGAGGGAAGGGGGTGGTGTTGCGAGGGGGGGCCGTAAAGGGGAAGTTCAGAAGGATTTGTTCTCGAACCTGGAGAGTTTTTCCCTGATGGGGTCGGGCACCGGGACGGGCTTGCGGGTTTGAGCGTCCATTGTGACGTGTACGGTGTTTCCCTCCGCGATGACCTCGTTTGTTTCTTTCCGGTGGAGTCTGTATTCGGTGACGATGCTTGTTTCTCCGACGGAGGCGGTGCGGACTCCGACCTCGAGCAGTTCGTCGGGGTACGCGGGGAGCCTGTAGTCACATTCCTGGTGGACCATCACGATGCCGAGCGTCTTCCGCTCGATTTCCGGGAGTATCGCATCCATGGATCGCCAGTATTCCGTGCGTCCGATCTCGAAGTAGCGGAAGAACGAGAGGTTGTTCGCGATGCCCACCGCGTCGGTCTCGGAGTACCTGACCCGTTTTTCCATCGTGAACCTGTAGCCGTCCATGTCGCTTTTTACGTGCCGCCGGCGCGGTCAGCCGAATCTCTTCTGAAGGTGCGCCAGGAACGGGCGCTCGAAGCCGTCAAACCTTGAAATGTAACGCCCCGGGTCTTCGATATAGTCCATTTCGTGGAGAAAGACGTAGAAGTATTTGAGCGCGGGCGGCCAGTTGGTGTATTCCTGCGGCTCAACGTTTTCCTTCCGCAGGAGATGGTCTTCGAAAAATTCCCGCACGTAAATCTTCGGCAGTCTCTTCAGCGTTACGACGTCCTCGTGCATGTATCCATAGATGAAGCTTATGTAGACATGAATGCAATGCGGGAAGAAAAACATCTCGTCGGAAGCTTTTTTCTCCTGGAGCCATTTGCTGAACCTCTCGGGACAGAGCTCGATCAGTTCGTGAAAAAGGTTTTCCCATTCGTCATATTCTTCGAAGCTCTCTTTCCGGCGGTCGAGCTGGTTTATCTTGCGTACCATTTCGATGTCTCCGTCGCGCGGCGGTACGGGGTCGCCGGAGATCTGGATTTTCGAGTAATCGAAAGGTTTGACTTCCGCCGGAGTCTCGTTTCTCATGATCATGAAGAAAGGTCCGAAGCGGTCTTTCATTTCAGGCGGGAAAAGGAAGGTATAACGTTCAGCCATAACGTTAAGGAATGCTTCGGCTTCGCGTTTGTCGAGTTTTGTTGATTTTGACAGCGATTTAACGATGATTTTTTTCACCTTTGCCGCCTCCGGCGAATCGCCGGCGCGGGCGACTGAATAATTCCAGAACAGTTGTCCGATTTCTAAAGCTTTATGAAAGTCCGTATCGTACTCTTCCGCCAATTTGAGAAGAGGCTTTGAGTATTCATACGCGGCCTGGGCGGGGCCGACCACACGGAACCCCCGGGGGAGCGCGAAGTCCATCTCAGCTATACCGGGGCGATAGACCGTTTCCGTCATCGGCGGAGGCGGGGAGACACGACGTGCCTCCGCCGCCTTGAGCTTTCTTCGCTGCTCTTTCCTGAAGCGCTTTTCACGGCGTTTTTTTTCGGAATGCCTTCCGCTTTTTCTCGACACGGCTCGCACTATTATAACACGGGATCACAGAATGCAGGGTTCTTTTTGTAGTCGTGTTGTAATCGAGGCGGTGTGATATAATCATCGGGAACGGGGAATATTTCATCATAATGATGGGGGGGATTCCGGTAGAGAAACCCATGTTTACCGTCTGTAAGGCGTGCGGCGGCGGTCTGAAGGCGGTTGGCGCAGGCGATACACGCTGAAGAGTCGGATGTGGTGGCTGCGGGAGGAATAGAAAGCATGAGTTGCGCAGAATACATTCGGTTGCGTAGTACGAGGTGGTGGGGATACAGGCTCGGGCATGGTGAGGGGTACTTCTGGTGAAGCTGATGTACGAAATGAGGCAGTGTGAGAAGGAGACTGGACTTGTGACGGTGCGTATGGGTGGCGGGCAGGGGATAGCAATGACAATCAAATTAGAGCCTTAAGGTTTAATCAGGCATCATGAAGAGTCTCAGTCGTAGGGGGAAAGGAGATGGACAGAATGGACATCAAGAAAATTGCGGTTGTGGGAGCGGGATTGATGGGAGGGGGGATTTCTCAGGTAAGCGCTCAGTCTGGGTACAGCGTTGTCATGATTGATGTATCCGAAGAACAACTTGAGAAAGCGGTAAAAGCCGTTTCATGGTCGCTCGGGAAATTGATTGAGAAGGGTAAGGTTGAAGGGAACAGGGAGGAAATTCTTTCGAGGATCAAGCCTACAACAAGGTTTGAAGAGGCGGAAAACGTGGATTTCGTTGTGGAGGCGGTGTTTGAAGATAAAAATCTGAAAAAGCAGGTGTTCGAGAAGCTCGATGGAGTTGTGAGGGAACGGGCGGTGCTTGCGACCAACACCTCGGCTATTCCCGTCACCGAGATGGCTTCCGCCACGAAGCGACCGGACAGGGTGGTCGGGACGCACTTTTTCAGCCCGGTACCGTTGATGCAGGTGGTGGAGGTCGTGAGGGGGGTGTCAACGAGCGATGAAACGGTCGAGACCGCGAGAAACTACGTGAAATCGCTGGGCAAGGAAGCGATAACGGTGAACAGGGACATAGCCGGTTTTCTGCTTAACAGGATAAACATGCCGAGCAACGTGGAGGCGATGAGGATGCTCGAGATGGGCGTGGCGACGGCTGAGGATATTGACAGGGGGATGCGGCTCGGGTTCGGGAGGGCGATGGGACCGTTTGAGACGGGGGACATGGTGGGTCTGGACGTGACTTACGGGGCGCTGATGGCGATCTACGAGGAGACGAAGGACCCTAAATTTCATCCTCCGGTCATACTGCAGAGGAAGGTAAGAGCGGGGCATCTCGGCAGGAAGGCGGGGAAGGGCTGGTATGAATACGACGAGGATGGAAAAAGAAAGTGAGCCTCGAAGCCGGCGCTCGGGATGAGGACGGCGGATGCCGGGAGCGCCGGTAAAAAAAATTTTCTTCCTGACCATGAAGCCTTTTCAGGGAGAAAGGAGGCGGAAAATGGGCAGGGAATTCGTCAGGATGGAAACGGTAAAGGAGAGGATAGCCGTTGTGACGATTGATAACCCGCCGATGAACCCGCTCAGCGACGGGGTGAAGAAGGAGTTGGGCGAGGCGTTCGACGAACTCGGTGAGAGAAAAGACGAAGTGTTCGTCGTGATAATAACGGGCGGGGGTGAGAGGGCGTTCGTCGCCGGCGCCGACATAAAGGAGTTTCCGGAACTCGACAGGGATTCGGCGCTTGACCGGACGAGGCGGACGCATGAGCTGTTCAGCAAGGTAGAGGAGTTCCCGAGGCCCGTCATAGCCGCCGTCAATGGTTTCTGTCTCGGCGGGGGGCTTGAACTGGCGATGTGCTGCGACGTGAGGATTGCGGCGGAGAACGCGAAATTAGGTCAACCCGAGGTCAACCTCGCGGTCATGCCCGGCGCAGGCGGGACGCAGAGGCTCCCGAGGCTGATAGGACCCGGGAAGGCGAAGGAGATGATCTTCACGGGTGTGTTTCTCTCGGCGCGCGAGGCGCTCGAGGCGGGTCTGGTTCAGCGGGTTGTGCCCGAGGGCGAGGCGGTGGACGCGGCGCTGGAGATGGCGGGCACCATACTCGGAAAGGGACCCATAGCGGTTGAGACGGCGAAGCAGGTTATCAACAAAGGGCTTTCGCTGCACCTCGGTCAGGCGTTGAGGCTGGAGCAGGAGATGTGGGCGAAGCTCTTCGATACGGAAGATCAGAAGGAAGGAGCGAGGGCTTTCATTGAGAAGCGCCCGCCGGTGTTCAGGAACAGGTGAACCGCGGGCGGTTTCCGTTGTATTTCCAGAGCGAATTCCGGTGAGGTTTTGTGCGGAGGTGAGCGGGATTTATGGGTGTGGAGAGACTTGAGTCGGGGAATCTGGCGCTGAATTTTGACGTGGAGGGCGGCGGTTTCGACGTGGTTTCTGAGACGGGGGATGAGGTTTTGAAGGGGGCAGTGTTCGGAGTGGGATGTTACGGCGGCGCGCGTGAGTTTTATTCCACGGACGCGGTCGAGCGGGAAGTTGCGAGGGACGGCGGGGCGATGGTGTTGCGCTTCGGGTGGGAGCAGAGCGGGTTGAGTGTGAGGTTTATCGCGTCGCCGGAGCGTGGCGGCTTCTCGATCAGGCTCGTTGTGGAGAATCGCGGCGAAAAGGACCTGAGGGGGGTGGATTTTTACCCTCTGATGGTTGATGGGAGGCGGGGGGGGACGCTTTTCGGCGCAGGCAGGCACGATTACGGGTTCCTCCGCCACGGGATGCTGACGTGGAGCTGGACCGGGGTATGCAGGAGCGACGACGTTGTAAGTCCGCCTTTACTTCGGATACTGCATGACACAACGGATAATCCGGCGGTGCGTCCTTCGAAGGAGCGGGGTCATTTCACAGGCGAGTGGTTCGGGGTCGTCTGCGACGCCGCGGCGAACAGGTGTCTCCTCGCCGGGTTCGTCACGGCGGACAGGCAGTTTTCCCAGGTGGATTTCAAAACGCGTGGAGACCGGTTCCACCACCTCCGTGCCGTGAGCCGCGGTGAAGGTAAAGTCGTGCGCCCGGGTGGAGAACTGGCGTCCGAGGAACTGCTCGTTATGTACGATGCCGCGGACGATGCCGATTCTCTCCCCGGGCGCTGCGACGGACTTCTGAAGGGATACGCCGACGTGACGGCTGCAAGGATGAAGGCGATCGGCTGGGAACGTCCGCCCGTGGGATGGTGCTCATGGTATTACTACTACTGGAAAATAAGCGAGGAGAAGATATTGAAGAACCTCGAGGCGGCGAAGGAACTGCGCCTGCAGTTACCCATCGAATACTTCCAGATTGACGACGGGTACCAGAAGGCGCTCGGCGACTGGCTGGTTCCCAACGACAAGTTTCCGCATGGTATGGGCTGGCTTGCCGAGCGCATACACGATGCGGGGTTCAAGGCCGGGCTGTGGCTCGCGCCGTTTTTCGCCGAGACGAGTTCCGAACTTTTCCGCCGCCACAGGGACTGGTTTTTGAGGAGGGACGCGAACAGGCTGCGCTGGGGCGGGTTGTGGCTGAGGAATTTGAGGAGCGCGTACCCGCTCGACACCACGAACCCCGAGGTTTTGCGATGGCTGAGGGAGGTATTCGAGACCGTGTGCCGTAAGTGGGGTTACGACTTCGTCAAGATAGATTTCATATACAACGCCGCGCTGGACGGGTTGAGGCACGACGAGGAAGCGACGCGGGCAGAGGCATTCCGGAGTGGGCTTGAGGCGGTGAGGTCGGGCGCGGGCGAGGGGAAGTTTATTTTAGGCTGCGGTTCGCCGCAGATGGCGGCGGTGGGGCTGGTGAACGGGATGAGGATCAGCGGCGACACTTCGCCGAACTGGGAGGACTGGATTCCGAAGGCGGTGGGGTACAGGGCGGGTCCCGGCGTGCGACCCGCGGCGCACGTGAGCGCGCACAGGTACTTTTCCAACGGGAGATTGTGGGTGAGCGACCCCGACGTGCTGATGACGCGGTTCCGGCGGACGCGGCTGACTTCCGACGAGATACTGACGCACGCGACGGTGATCGGTCTCATGGGCGGATTGCTGCTCATAAGCGACGATCTCGCGCGCCTGACTCAGGAAAGCATCGTGCTGGCGCAGAAATTCACGCCGCCGCTTGCTTATTCCGCGACGCCGCTGGACATGTTCGAGGGAGGCGCCCCGTCGCTGTTCGCGCTGAAGCCCGAGGGAGACTATGGCGGCGGCGTCGTGGCGGGGATGATCAACTGGGAGGGGAGCGCGCGCGAGATGGAGGTAAGCGTCCGCCGGCTCGGGCTTCCGGAGGAGGGGCGGTACCACGTCTTCGATTTCTGGCGCGAGAGATATTGCGGAGTCGCGAGCCGCGTGATTTCCGCCGGGAGGGTTCGTGCGCACGAGGCGAAACTCCTTGCGGTGCGTCCGGTGCGCGACGTGCCGCACCTCATTGCTTCGACGTTCCATTTCACCATGGGGGGCGTCGAGGTGACGGAGCACGAATACGACGGCGCCGGGAAGAGGCTGAGGGTGAGGCTGGACATACCGGGAGAGCGCACGGGGAATCTTTACTTTTTCGTTCCCGCGGGAATGACCCCGGTGCACTGCGTAATAAACCGTACGCACGAGGCGGCGCTCGAGAGGGGGCGCGGGGGACTTTATTCGCTCAGTTTAGACGTCGAGGACGGCGCCGAGGTACTGATCGAGTTTTAAGGCGTCACGCTCCACGCGAAAAAAACACCGGTTTTTCGCGGGCATAGTGCGTTTCCGTTTGTCGGAAATTGACGGTGTTTTTAAAACAATCTAAAATTCGCCCACTGAACGCTGAAAAAGGAGTTTTACGGAGGGATACATGGCTGCGAAAAAAGCGAGGGGCGGGACAAGGAAACGGGGCGGCGGAAGGAAACCCGCGTCCGCGGCGCGGGGTGGGCGCGGCGGCGGAAAGAGAGCGGGCGCCCGGAAGGCGCCCGGCGCTCGCCGGCGCCGGCGTACGCCTTCGGCGCTTGTGACGGGCGCATGCGGCTTTGCCGGTTCGCACACCGTGGACCTGCTCGTGGAGAAGGGGTACCGTGTGATAGCCACCGACCTTGAATCCGCGGACCGCAGGTACGTGAACCCCAGGGCGAAGTTCATGCCGGCGGACGTCACGAGACCGGAGACGCTCGAGCCGCTTTTCCGGGAGCGTCCCGGGTACGTTTTTCATCCTGCCGCGGTGTTCGATTACGAGGCGCCCTGGGAGCTGTGCGAGAAGGTGAACGTGGAGGGAATGCGCAACATGTGCGAGATCGCGCTTCGGCGGAAGGTTCGCCGTTTCGTGCTCTACAGCACCGTGTCGGTCTACGGGTGGCCCGAGCCGGACGAACTGCCCGTTCGCGAGGAGAACCCCAAGCGTCCCGGCACGAACTACGAGAAATCGAAGTGGATGCAGGAAGAGGTCGGGATGGAATACTGCGAGAGGGGACTGCCCGTGACCGTGGTGCGTCCGGGACCGGTTTACGGACCGAGGAACACCTATGGAGTGGCGACGATACTGTTTCTCATAGCGAAGTTTCCCATACTGCCGTTTCCGGTGAACCTGAACAACGCCTTCGTGAGCGTGCACGTGAGGGACGTCGCGAACGCGGCGATTTTTCTCTCGACCAGGGAGGAAGCCGCAGGGGAAGCGTACAACGTGGTGGACTGTTCGGATTACACGGTGAGGGAGGTTATGAAGTACATCTGCCCGCTCATGGGGGTGAAGGTCATTCCCACTTTCATTCCGAGGGACGTGCTGTACGTTGTCGGCAACCAGGTGGCGGACGTGTCGCGGAGCATAGCGAGGATAGTGGGCGGGCGGCCCATCGTTGAAAAGGACATGGTCTATTACCTGAAAGCCGATTATTCCTTCAGCAACGAGAAACTGCGCAGCCTCGGTTACGAGTTTCTCTATCCCGATTCCCTCCCCGGGTTGAGGGAGACGATAGACTGGTACAGGAAGAACAATTACCTCAGCGTGAGCGAATTGTGGATGAAGATAGTTTCCAGGTTGTGAATCCCGCGCGCCTGTGGGGCGCGGCGCCGGGCGGAGACGTTTTCGAACGGAGGGCGCGGAGCGGTGGGCGAACCGGGCGTGGAACTGCGGGGCGTCGCGAAGGAATTCGTTGATCCTGCCGGAAAGAGGGTCGTGGCGGCGGAAGACGTCTCCTTCGTCGTGGAGAAAGGCGAGATGGTCACGCTCCTCGGGCCGTCGGGGTGCGGTAAGACGACGATACTGAGGATGATCGGCGGTTTTGAGGTGCAGACCAGAGGCGATATATTCATAAACGGGCGCAACATGGGAATCCGTCCGCCGAACGCGCGGGACACTTCGATGGTGTTTCAAAGCTATGCCCTCTTTCCCCATTTGACGATATACAACAACGTGGCGTACGGGCTGAGGGTCAGGAGGATGCCCCGCGCCGAGGTGGGGCGCAGGGTGGGGGCGATGGTGAAAGTGGTGGGGCTTGAGGGTATGGAAGACCGGCACCCGGGGCAGTTGTCGGGCGGGCAGCAGCAGCGCGTCGCGCTGGCGCGGGCGCTGGTGAACGAACCGGCGGTCCTGCTCTTTGACGAGCCGCTGTCGAACCTCGACGCGAAGCTCCGGGTCCAGATGAGGGATGAGATCAGGCGGATTCAGAGGAAAGTGGGGATCACGAGCGTGTACGTGACGCACGACCAGGAGGAGGCGGTGTGCATTTCGGACAGTATCGTCGTGATGAACCGCGGAAGGGTGGAGCAGGTCGGCGCGCCGCGCGAGATTTACGAGCGTCCCGGAACGCGGTTTGTGGCGGGTTTTTTCGGCAGGGTGAATTTCGTTCCGGGGGTCGTGGAGAGCGTTCGGGGCGACGGAGGCGTCGTGACACTGTTCGGTCGGCGGTTCGAGTTTACGCAGCCCGGGCACGATTTT
>JBFMFE010000176.1:0-13871 GCA_040752295.1 bacterium | reverse complement strand
GCCCGTTCCTCCTTCAGCGATGTCAGCATTCCATCCAGCCTTTTGATCTCCTTTCGATAACTTTTAATTCTTTCTTCCAGTTCCGCTATATCTTCCCCGGTCAGTCTGCCCGTCTTCGAAAAAGAGCGTTGAAGCACTTCCTTGAGATGCGGCACAGCCTTCAATGTTTCGTCTAACTCCCGGTAAGTCAACGTCCCTACTTTCCTTGCAGCCTTTCCTCCGAGCTTGGCGGAACGCGCCGCACTTCCCAGCATCCTCGCCCCACCCAGGACCCCTCTTGCAATCGTTCCCGCCCGCGGTTTCTTTTTTCTGGTTGCCATTTAATACACCCCCGATCTTGAGTAACTTGTCCCTTTCTAACGTGCAGTCCGGCCCTGGCCCCTTTCAGATGCCGGTGAGGAGAGATATGTTTCCTGTTCCACTATTTTTGTCCCCCTGTTTTTATTTTCAGCAACAAAACCGTGAAGAAAACGGAAGGATGAGAAAAATATAGATGCCGGAAAGGAGTAATATGGTATCCGCCCCCCTATATTCCCCACAAAACGCATATCAGCCGCAGCGCCGGCGCCGAAGCGGCTAACTGCAACCTTATCAACGCACCCGGTATGAGGCAGATTTCATGCCCTGGTCCGGTCTGCGCTGACGTTATTCAGCACGTATCATTATTTACGTTTATATCCAAGTGTCAATAGTTCCGGCGAAAAACTGTTGTCATTAAGTACCTTTTCCGCCGGAGCGAGTTTCCGTTTGGCACCTTCTCCTCAGCCGCGCCGCGAAACCGCGGCGCGGGTGTATCAAAATCGTTACGGCGTATCGTCGCACCGGAATCAATTATCAGATGATGGTGAAAACGGCCGAATCCAACCGTCTTTTTGGCTGGATTCCGCCAACCCCTTTGTTCCTGATATCGGTATTTGTTTAACACCCAAAAAAAATTACATGATAAAACTCCCTTGAATTCTTCCTGTCGCTCTTTATGCCGACGCGATAGCATAAATATTGCGTCAGATATAAGCCGCGTACGGGGATACTATCACTCTGCTGAAAAAGGCAGTTATGACATGATTCATTACGAAGAAATCTAAGACACAAGGGGAGAATAATGAACAAAAAAATCCTAATCATTGACGATGAGGAGATTATCCTCACCAATCTTACACAGGCTTTGCAGGAAAACGGCTTCAGCGTGGATCCCGCTCTCTCGGGTGAAGAGGCGTTAAGAAAAATGAAGGACACGTCGTACGATCTGGTGATAACCGATTTGAAACTTGGAGAGAAGAGCGGTCTTGACGTCCTTGACGAGCTTCGCAGAGAAAACCCGGATACTCCCGGCGTGATGATGACCGCCTACGGTTCGCCCGAGGTGGCGGCGGAGGTTGATAAGATTGGCGGGGTTGAATATATCGAGAAACCTTTCGAATTGGAAGAAATGGCGGATATCGTCCACCGGCTTCTTAAAAAGGAACCCGCCGAAGTAACTCCGGCAGAAGCACCCGGGGTTCCCCCCTGGACTGTTTTGCGGGATCGCACGGCTCGAAATACCCGATCGGCGGTGAAAACCATGACCAACGTCAGCGTGAAAAAAGCCGTTCACGCTTCTTCGGGCATCATTCTGATTTTCAAAGGAACCGGCAGGATGACAAGGCGCATGCAATCCGTCATCCGGGCGCCCGTTCACGGCATGAAGAAGGTCGTCCGACGTGGAGCTGAAAAACCCGGAGAAAAAAAGGACGGGAAGATTGAACGCCAACTGGCGGATGAGATTCGTGCTTTGGGCAGTGAGATGAAAAGGATGGAGATGGAAATTGTTTCCATCCGCAAAAAAGCAACTCAAAAGGGATAGGGGGAACATTCATGAACGTGATAATCGGGGGATTGATCGCCCTTGCTCTGGGAATCTGGGGGCTGGTCGCATGGTGGTGGCTTGTAGTGGAAACCTTTCAGGCAGTGCTGCCGGTGATCCTGATCCTGGGCGGACTGATTGCCATCGCAGCCGGTCTGCGCGGCATGGAAAGGCAGGCCAAACTCACAACGCAAAAACCAGAACGGGAACGAGCACAGCAAAAGCGATCCGCCTGAAAAATCGGTGACGGTTTTATTATGGAGAACAGATTCTGTTCCCGGAAGTTAAAGCCGTATTTTATTGTTCTGGGCGCCCTTTTCTGCCTTATTGTGGGCTGGAGCATCTTCGACCGGGAAGAAATAGGGCGCAGGGGTCACGAGTACGGTGAATCTTCCGGGCGCGGGTACAACGAGCGGTACACAACGCCGGCGGCTCCTCATCTTGTTGCCGGAACCACTGCCACGCCCACCCCTTTCTCCCAGCCGCCCCAGAACCCTTCAGCGCAGGCGAATCCCCGGCAGAACGTCGCGCTTACCCTCCAGCAGACGTTTAACCAGATCGCCGCCAACGTCGAACCCGCCGTGGTCAACATCAAAGTTGTTCGGCACGCGCAGACTCAGTCGCCTCAGGAAGCAGGCTTCCCCGCCAATGTAGAAAGGCTGAAATTTTCCTCCCCGTTTAATCGTTTCGTCCACGAGCAATCGCCGGGGCAGGGCGTCCAGCCCACCGTTCAGGGAGTAGGTTCTGGAGTAATCGTGCATCCGGAAGGATACATTCTCACCAACAATCATCTGGTTGAAGGGGCTGAGACCATCTCCATCACCCTCTCCGGCTCGCCGGGTGTGAAGCACCGTGCGCAGGTCGTGAAGACAGATATTGAAACCGATCTCGCCCTGCTCCAGGTCGGCAGCCCCGAGCCGCTCCCGGTGGCGGAGCTGGGGGATTCGTCGCTGATTCAGGCGGGCGATTGGGTGCTCGCGATAGGGAGTCCTTTCGGACTGGAACACTCCGTGACTTCGGGGATCATCAGCGACGTGAACCGCACGATACAGATAGACGGCCGCACGTACACCGGTCTCATTCAGACGGACGCCGCCATCAACCAGGGCAACAGCGGCGGTCCTCTCGTGAATTTGAACGGCGAGGTCGTCGGCGTCAACGTTGCCGTCTATTCTCCGGACCAGACCTTCACGGGCATCAGCCTGGCGGTACCGATCAACCAGGCGGCGGATGTGCTGTCCGGCATCGTGGTCGCCACCCATCATGTAACCTGGCAGCAGCAGGCAACAGCACAGCAGGCAGGCATGTTTCTCCCTGCTGCTCAAAACCAGCCGCTGCCCTGGTTCGGCTTGAAAGTCGAGGATTTTGACCCGAAAACCCCCTCGCAGATGAAACTGCCGTACAGAAGGGGTGGAGTATTGGTTGCCGGGGTGGAAGCGGGCGCGCTTGCCGAGCAATTGGGCGTTCAACCGGGCGACGTCATCACGCGCCTGAATGGAAGGCGGGTGATGAACAGCCAGCACATGTGGAAACTCGCCGAGGACCTCGATCTTGAACAGCCGGGAACCATTGAGGTTGTTCGAGGGAAGAAACGCATGCGTCTAAAAATGAATCTTGCCCAGAATACGCTGGGCAAAGCGGCGGCTTTCGGTTTCGTGCAGGGGCAGACGCAACAGGCGCAAAATTTCTCAGCGCCTCCGGCTGCAAATCCGCAGATTGCGCCCGGCGCGCAGCAGGCGCCGGCGACCGCTCCGGCGGAACGCGAGGGAACATGGCTGGGGATGGAAACGGTGCCAGCTCCGCAGGGAACCGGGGTGCTCGTTGACGATGTGTCCCCAGGCAGCAAAGCGGAACGCGCCGGGTTGCTCATCGGGGACGTCATCATCAGCATCAACGGGGTTCCCGTCAGAAACTGGCAGGGCTACCTCACAGCGACCAACAATGAGGCATTGACCTCCGCCGGTCTGGGCGTTTTGCGAAATGGGCAAACCTACAGCGTGGTCGTGGATTGAAATGGAAATAATTCCTATGCTCGTCGTATTTCTGCGCAAAATGCCTCTCCGGCGGAAACAGTTAATATTTCTTGCCACGTTCGCTATCGTCGCGGCAGCGATCGTTTTTACAATCGGGTATGCGAACAGGCAAAAAACCGTTGCCATCAGCGTCTCCCAGCCGCCCGATGCCGTGACCGGCGCCACCCCGAGGCTCATGCCTCAGGTCCAGGTACAGTCGCGCATTCAGGCAAAAACCGACCTTCAAAAGGCGTTTAACCTGGTGGCGCGGGAAGTGGAACCCGCCGTGGTTCATATCCACGTCGTCGGGCAGGCTGCGGCGTGGAACGTTCAGATCACGGATTTCGGCTTCCGGTTCTTCCCGGCTACACCCGCGGCTTTTCCCTCAAACTCCGCAGAGCAGACACTCGGCGCGTACTGTATCTGCCCGAACTGCGGGCATTACTCCCCGCATCCCCGCGGGATGCCCTGCTCCACTCAGGCGTGCCCGTTCTGCAAGAGCGGCATGATTCGAAACGTGGCTGGAACCGCCGCCGCTCCGAACGCCCCTTCCGCCCCCGCGAACCAGTTGGTGGGAAACGTAGGCTCGGGTTTCTTCGTGCATCCGAAAGGGTACATCCTGACGAATTACCACCTCGTAACCGGGGCGAAGGAAATTGACGTTGTGCTTTTCGGAAGCCCGAATGTTCTGCACAACGCGAGTTTGCTTGATGCCGACCCGGATGCCGACCTTGCCCTGCTGAAACTGGATTCTCCGGGAGTTTATCCCGTGGCGGAACTTGGAGATTCCAACAACATCGAAGTGGGCGACTGGGTGCTCGCCGTGGGGAGTCCGTTTGGGCTGGAACACACGGTCACCGCCGGAATCATCAGCGACACCCGGCGCGACCTGACGGTCCAGGGCAAGCGGTATCGGGATTTGATTCAAACCGACGCCCCAATCAACGAAGGCAACAGCGGCGGACCTCTCGTGGATTTGAACGGCGAGGTGGTGGGCGTCAACACGGCGCTTTATTCTCCCGGGGGCGGCGGGTTCACAGGAATCGGTTTTACCATTCCCATCAACGGCGCGCGCCCGCTGCTTGCCGGAGTGATCGACCTGGCTGATCCGGCGATGGCCCGCCCCGCGGCGGCGTGGTCCGCTCCGCAAAGCCAGGCCCCATGTCCGACAAACACCCCGACAACCGCCGCGCCATGCCCAACGGGCACAACCGGCGCCGCCGCCGCTCCCGCAGCGCCTTCCGCGCCGCAATTCCAGAACGCCGCCTCCAAACAGCTCGCCGAGGGGCACTGGCTTGGAATGGAAGTGATTCCCCTCACCCCGGAACTTGCGCAGGAAATGGGGATTTCTCCTCAGGAGAAAGGCGTGCTCGTTGACGACGTGACGCTTGTTGCGGCGGACGCGGGCATCATCGCCGGCGACATGGTTCAGCGCATCGGCAGGGACCCGGTCACCGACCTCAAGTCCTTCTACGAAGCCACAAAGAAAGTCGTCTCCCGCCGGGAGGTCACGGTTCGCATTTCCAGAAAGGGACATCCTCTGATCATAGAGATAGAGCAGCGCGATCCCGTGGGCGTCGCGCAGATGGAAGCGGCGCCCATGATCCGGCCCGGCTCCGCGCCGCCCCACAGGTACAAGGGTCCATGCACAAATTGTCACACCATCGGCAACACCGGACAGCTCGCTGTGGACCAGGGCGACATTATCTCCCGCACGGCGCCGCCCATTGCGCGCGGGGCGAGACCGCCGCACAAAAACCGCGGCGAGTGCGCCCTGTGCCACCAGATAAGGTGAAAGAAAAATGCAGGGTAACGGAACAATTGCGATGAGAATTGACGAGAAATGCAAACGCTGCTCCGACCGCGCCCTCATGGTGAGTTTCTGGGGAAACCTGTCGCTTGTCGTTATCAAAGCCGCGATCGGGCTTCTCGGCGGCAGCAAGGGGCTTGTGGCGGACGCGGTGCATTCAGCCAGCGACGCACTGCTTTCGCTCGTGGCCATGGTGACCGCTGCGATCAGCAGGAAACCGCCCGACGAAAACCACCCTTACGGACACGGGAAGATCGAGTTCATCACCGCGACCATCATCGGGATTTTTCTCTTCGGGGTAGCCACCATGATCTTCGTCGAGTCGCTTGAACTGATTCTCGCCGGCGGGCCTAAGCATCCGCCGAAGATGATCACCCTGTGGACCGCCGTTTTCGCGGCCCTGTGCAGTTTCCTGTTCGGGTCCTTTGCCCTGTGCGCCGGCAGGAAGAACAACAGCCCGGTGCTAATCGCCAACGCGTCGGAAAACCGCGCCGACGCCCTGTCTTCCATCGGCGTCGCCGCGGGGATCGTGCTTTCCATCGTTGGCTTGAGGTTGTTCGATCCGCTCGCCGCGCTTGTGGTTTCGCTGCTCATTTATCGAGCCTCAATCCGCATTTTCATGGAAGGGCTGAGCGGGATGATTGACGCCTCCGTTTCACCCGTCCTCAAGAAGGAAATCGCAGGGATCATCTGGTCGGTTAAGGGAGTGAAGCGATTGATTTACCTGCGGACCCGGCAGACAGGCATGGAAGTTTCCGTGGAAGCAGGCGTCCTGGTTGACCCCGCCTTGACCGTCGCGGAATGCCACGAAGTTACCTCGGAAATCCGCAATGAAATCCGGCGAAAAATTCCAAATACACGGGACATAGTCATCAACGTCCACCCCGCACGGGAACCGGCGGGACGGAAAGGAATTTTCGGTCCGATTAAGATGGGTGTGTTTAGAAGACCAGCAGTGAAAATGGAGAAAGCCCGCGGCTGACAGACCTGCGTTTTCAGCGGCATCGCCGCGATTTCCCCGCGGCGCGCGCGGAGGTCCCGGCAGGGGAGAGTGAAAACAGTGAAAGAGAAAAAAATGCAGATTGTTAAAAAAAGAAACAATATCAGCAACCCGCGACCGGCGAAGAAAATCGCCATCGTAGGACTGCCCAACACGGGCAAGAGCCAGATATTCAACAATCTCACCGGGGATTACACAATAGTCGCCAACTACCCGCTGACTACGATTGAGATAAAGAAAGCCCGCTGCCGGATCGGAAATCAATTATACGAAATCACGGACACCCCGGGCCTTCATTGCCTGTATATCCATTCGGAAGAAGAGATCGTAGTGCGTGAGATGTTGTTCGCGGAAAAGCCGGACGTGATTATTCAATGCATTGATGCAAACCGGCTGAAACAATCCCTGACCCTTACCGCAGATTTGCTGGAACTGGGGATACCGATGGTGATATCCCTGAACGTGATAGATGAAACCATAAAGAGGGGAATATGGATAGATTCGAGTGGATTATCCCGGCTTCTGGGCGTGCCGGTCGTCGAGTCAATGGCGGTGTACGGTCGTGGGATGGAGGATTTAAAGAACGCGATCACGAATGCCCGCAGAGGCAGGCTGGGTTTCCGATACGGAGAGATCGTTGAGAACGGAATTTCGGCTGTTGAGTCTGAATTAACGGAGCATGACGGTTATAAGCGCAAGCTGTCCGTCCTCGTGTTGATGCAGGACCCCTTTCTGGAGGATCACTTAAAAAAAGGATGCGATGAGGAAAAGCTCGCAAGAATAAGAGACGCGGCGAGAGAGGTCCGGCGGCAGTTCAGAGGAAACATCAGCCTCGCCATGAACAACAAGCGGAGCCGGTGGGTTGATGACGTTGCTGAGAAGGTCGTCAGAAAGCAAAAGATGGCGCCGGGAGAATTTTTCCAGACCTTTGCGAGCCTGTGCCGCCATCCGGTACATGGAATCCCGATATTGATGGCAATCGTTTTCATTATGTATCTTCTCGTTGTCAACGTTGCCAACGTCCTTGCGGGATGGATGGACGGAACATTATGGGTTCCGGTTCAGAATCAAATAAACAGCCGTGTATCCGCCGGGTTCTGGAACGATTTTCTTATAGGCGACTACGGCGTTTTATCACTGGGACTTGCCAACGCCTTCATCACGGTCCTGCCGATATTGACCGTGTTTTTCATCATGTTCGGCATTCTTGAGGACACGGGATACATCCCCAATCTGTGCGTGTTGACAAAAAGGATTTTCGACAGACTGGGGCTGAGCGGCGCGGCGATCATGCCGCTCGTGCTCGGATTCGGGTGCAAGACCATGGCGACGCTGACAACAAAAAGCCTGCGCTCAAAAAGGGAGCGTTACATCTCTATATATTTAATCGCGTTCGCGATTCCCTGCGCCGCGCAGATGGGGCTTAACATGAGCATTTTAGGCAGGATGGGCGCCGGGGCGTTTGCCATCGCTTTTGCCGTGCTGGCATTTGTTGAGATTGTCGCCGGCGTCGTTTTGAACAGGATATTGAAAGAGGAAGACAGGAGCGACTTTATCCAGGAACTTCCGGCGATGCGGCTGCCCAGCATGAAAGCGGTGCTCGTGAAAACGTATTACAGGCTTTACTGGTTCCTTAAAGAGGCCGTCCCCGTGTTTGTTTACGCCGCGCTTATCCTGTTCGGGCTTGAAAAAACCGGGATACTTGAGGCGGCAAAAAACGCGCTGCGCCCGGTTATTACCGGATTTCTCGGTCTTCCCCTGGATATGGTCGAGGGTCTTATCCTGTGCATGGCGAGGCACGAAGCCGCGGCTGCCTTTATCATAAAGCTCATTGAGAAAGACCAGATGAACTTTATCCAGTGCATCGTCGCCGTCACGGTGACCACTATGTTCGTTCCATGCTTCGCCAATATCATGGCGATGATCAAGGAACTTGGAGCGAAATCCGCAATTACCATGGTGGTCGTCATCAATATGAGCGCGTTCGCGATAGGCGGCGTCCTGAACCGGGCGCTCGTCGGTTTGTCTGAATTACTGTAAGGGAGGGAATCGCATGAGCCGGAAAGTGATGAAAGACGAGTATCTGGAGAAGCTATGGAACATGAAAGAGAACGAAAAGCGCGCGGTTGACGATCTGAAAAGCCTCATCAACGGAAATCTGAACTTCGATACGATTGATGAACTGGCGTCCGAAGACCTCGTGGAATTCATCGAAGACAGCGGCAAGATCACGCTTACCGAGAAGGGAAAGGATTATGCGCGTGAGATCATTCGGGCGCACCGGCTTGCCGAAAGGCTTATTTATGACGTCATCGGCGGCGACTATGAGCTTGCCGCCTGCGAGTTCGAGCATACCATTACACGGGAACTGGTTGACGGCGTATGCACGCTTCTCGGACACCCGAGGGAATGTCCTCACGGAATGCCGATTCCGGAAGGAGAATGCTGCACTCACTCCGCAAGATATATAGAAACGTCAATTATCCCCCTGACGGAATTAAAAGCAGGGCAGTCCGCCCGCATCGCTTACATCACCCGCGCATGCGATCAGCGGCTTCATAAGCTGGACTCACTCCAGACCAGACCCGGAGCGATGATCAAGATGCACCAGAAATACCCCTGCCACGTCGTCGAGTGCGAGGGCGTTAACATCGCGCTGGACAATGACGTTGCATCCAGTATCCACGTGTGGAAGGAATCGCGGCATTTTCAAAGTATCGCGAACGAACGAAAAAGACTGAACGAACGGACTAATTGACGGGAAGGTAAAAATCGTGGAATCAACAGCCAGAGAAGCCATTTACAGGCTCTACCCGGATGAATTCCTGGAGCCTCCGAAAAAGAAAAACTTCTGGAAAAAACACAGGTCCATTGTCATCCTGCTCTCCGTTCCGCTCGCCCTCGTGATCCTGATGAACGTATATTACTACAACGTATTCATCAACCTTCAGCAGAACATTTTCGCGCTGGAGGCGGATATAGGCGCGCAGGTCCAGAGACGCAACAACCTGATCACCTACCTGGTCGCCATCGTCAAAGACTACAAGGGATACGAGAAAGACATTTTCATTCATCTCGGCGACGCCCGCAACATGCTGTTGAAACACCGCGCCCTCATCGAAAGCGATTCCGCCGCCCCTGACGAGGCGATGAGAAAGAGCCTCAACGAGGCGCTCGCCCAGTTGATGGCTATCGCCGAACGCTACCCCGACCTCAAAGCAACGGACACGTTCCAAAAACTCATGGCGGAACTGGCAGCCACCGAGGCAAAAATCGCCGAAACCCGCTCGAAATACAACGACGAGGTGAACAAGTTCACCACGCAGGCTGCCATGTTCCCGGGAAACATCTTCGCATTCGTCCTGCGCGTCAGGACGGACATCGGGTTTTTCCGCTCCCAGAATACGGCGGAGAAAATACCCGCAATGGAGTTTAAATGAAAAATGCTTGAAGCGATCGGTCTGATAACTTTCGGTTTTTTCGTCGGCGCCTACGGCACGCTGGTCGGCATCGGTGGCGGCCCGCTCATCGTGCCCATGCTCGCCCTCGCGTACCGCTATCCCCCGAACGCCGTGATCTCGGTTTCCCTCTTCGCGATTTTCTTCAACACCCTTTCCGGCACAATCGCTTACATGAGGCAGAAGCGGGTTGACATCGTCAGCGGAACCAAATTCGGGCTTGCCACCATCCCCGGCGCTTTCCTCGCCGCCTTCGCCGTGGATTACATCCGCATGCGCACTTTCAGCATATCCTTCGGCCTCTTCCTCCTCGCCCTCGCGTTCTACGTCCTTGCCAGGCCGAAAGAATCGGAAGCCCCGCGCAGCCGGCAAAACCCCGTCAACCCCGCGCACCGGACTTTTCCCACGGACGCTCCCGCGCACCGGGGCTGCATCGAAAAGATTCTCGCGGAGCGAACCATCGAAGATTCAATGGGCAACGTTTACAGGTACCGTGTCAACGAGCCTGCGGGCGTGGGCATCGCAGCGCTCATTGGCGCCGCTTCCGCTTTCCTCGGGATCGGCGGCGGCGTGATTCAGGTACCCGCCCTGATCTATCTCCTCTCATTCCCCGTGCATATCGGCACCGCCACCTCCCACTACATTACCGCCATCAGCGCCCTGTTCGCACTCATACCGTTCGCGGCGCACGGCGACGTGGTGTACCGCGCCGCCGTCCCGCTTTCGGCTGGCGTGGCTGCCGGCGCCCAGGTGGGGGCGCGTATCTCCACGAAAGTTTCCGGGAAGGACCTGGTGAGGCTGCTCACTCCCGTTTTTATCCTCATGGGAACCAAACTTTTGTTCTTCGGATGAAAATGAAATGAAAAGAGCTATTACAAAAATCATTGCAAATAAAAAACCGGGGGGTCCGAAGCCTCGCGAACCCCACTGCGAAAAGTGCGCCCGGCAGATCGGCTGGATCAACCTGAGCGCCAGCATCGTTGTCACCGCCCTGCGCGTCGCTATCGGAATCCTGAGCCGAAGCAGCGCTCTCCTCACCAGTTCCTTCTATTCGTTTACCAACGCCGGCGCCGCTCTCATTATCATAATCGCCCGGAAAATCTCGGCAAAGCCCGTTGACAGGGAGCATCCATTCGGACACGGAAAGGCTGAGTTCATCGCCATCTTCTTCCTGAGCGCTTTATCCATGATAGGACTGCTCTGCCTGACGGTTACCTCTCTGAACGTGCTCGTCAACGGAATTGATTCTCCGCCTCACTGGATAGCCGCTGCCGTGGCGATTGTATCCATTATCGCGGGTCGGCTTCTGTATTCCTATACCACCTGCGTTGGAAAGAACCTGAACAGTCCCGCGATCACCACGCAGGCGGAGCACATCCACTCCGACACCGTGGGCAACATCGCGGTCATGGCGGGAGTTATCGGCGCGCGGCTCGGCTTCTACTTCATGGACCCTCTTGCCGCGCTTTTCGAGGTGGTGCATCTGATTCTGCTGATCCGCAGGATGTTCTTTTTCGCCGTGAGCGGTCTGATGGACCACGCCATTGACCGGAGAAAAGTTCAGCAAATCGAAAGATATGCCGCCGGTGTGCCCGGCGTGCGCCGCGTCAACAGAATGAGAGCGCGCCAGATCGGGCAAATGATCTGGGTGGACCTCGACATCGCACTCGACGGCGATCTCAACGTAATCGAGGGCAACAAAATCATTGAAAAGGTTAAAAAAGCCATCATCGGCCACGTGAGCCATGTTGGCAATATCACGGTGGGCTTCGCGCCCGCGGAAAGGATGGAAAAACCATGTATCCTGAACCGGTGACGGAGAACAACCATGCCGTTGTCAGAGGAGGCGGCGCGGCGAGCACGGGGGTATGGTATTACCTCATCCCATTCTACATGGGCAGGCTCGTGGACCGGATCGTCGGATTGTTCCGCAATTTATTCTCAGCCGAGCCGGAAGACCTCGCCCAGGCGTACCAGACACTGGGAGAAAAATCCCTTAAAAAAGGCAAGGTGGAAGACGCGGCTCTCGCCCTGAACAAGTCGCTTGAACTCGATCCGGAAAATCCGCTTATTCTCTACCGCCTGGGGCAATCCTATGAGAAATTAGGGGTGGAGGACGAGGCGATCGCCTGCCTGAAAAAAGCGTTCAAGCTGGATTCGGAAAACGCGGACGCCGCTTTCCGCATCGGACTCATCCACTCAAGGCAGGACAAGCCCAAAGATGCCGTCGAATGGCTGAAAAAGGCGCTCGCCCTGGACGGGGAAAACCCCGAAACTCTCTACCGGCTCGGACTTGCATACGACAACAATAAGGATTCCGACTCCGCGATCAGCTGCATTAAAAAAGCCATCAGTCTGAATCCGAGAAACAGCAGGTATTACAACAGCCTGGGCTTCATCTACGACGCCGTTGGGGACCGGGATAAAGCAGTCGAATGCTTTAAAAAAGCCCTTGAATTGGAAGATTGAGGGCGGTTTAGAACGGGATTTTTTATAAAACCGTTTCGTTTAACTGGAGGTGATTTTTGATGGAGGAACAAAGGGATAGATTCTGTCAGATGGCGTTTCAGCCCTGGGTGTGGGTGCTTGCCCTCATGGTGTTCGCGCTGTCCATCTGGGCGATAGTGGCGTCTGGAAACAACGCGGGTGAGGACATGGCTGAACTCCAGCGTCAGGTGCAAAGGTCGCAGACTGCTAACAGCCAGGTCTCAGGTGTGCCTGCCGCCGGGCAGTTCATGGCAATGCAGCAGGCGCTCACACCGCTGCCAATCGGCGCACGGCGTTTCATCACGCCGCCCCACGGCGAACGCGGACGATGCCACAACTGCCATCCCTATACCTCCACCGCCGCGACCGCGGCGGCTGCACAGGCTCAGACATCCGATCCCGCGGGCTGGGCGGTTGCCCAGACGCAGGTTCCCGCCGCACCGCGGATGGACTCCACGCCGCAGAATTTCGCTCCTTATCCTGCCGGTCCCCCGGTCCTGGGCATCGTCCCGGGTTCCACCACCAGGGTCAGGTCTTCCGGCTTCCTGTTCCCCTGCTGGCGGCGAGGGGTTATGGTGCGCCAGGTCTATCCCGGCTCGTTTGCTCAAGCGAACGGTATCCAACAGGGAGACGTCATTATAAGATTCAACGGTAAAAAGATCAGGGATACCGAGCATTTTCAGAACCTTCAATCAACGCTTATGCCGGGAACACCCGTCGGTATGGTGATTTGCAGGGATGGAAGACGGATTTACATAAGAGAAGTCAACTGACACACGGCGTACAGAATTCGTTTTTATCCCGTGTGTTTTGTAACAATATTATGGAAAAGGAGGAAACAAGGATGGGAGAAAAAGCGGCAAAACAAGAACGGGGCTTCGAACTCGTTCAACCCGCGAAGGACGCGACCGGAAGCGTACAGGAGTACAAATCCATCACGAAGGAGATCGAGGATCTGGAATCGCAGGTGAAAAAAGGGAAAGAGAAGATCGAAAAGATCGACAGGGTCTTAGCCGGTTACATGGAAAAGTCGGAGAAAAAGGAGCGTCCACGGAAACCTCGCGCTTCGGAGACAAAAAGCGAATCGCCCGATCCTTCGCCGGGTAGATTCACGCATATCACCGCCAACGAAGGCGCGAAGATCGTGGCAAAGACCGCCATCGGCGCCGGCGCCGGCATCCTTGTCGGAGTCGGGCTGATCGCCGCGGCGGCTCATGCTGAAATATGGGCGCCCATCCTGCTGGTCAAGGCGGCTTCCGCC